>NZ_JBKGGT010000005.1:0-304823 GCF_052041995.1 Pseudomonas sp. SMV7
CAGCTCTGGGTTGTGGTGGGGCCCTTGGGGGAGCGGGCGCGCCCGCGAAGAGGCCGGCACAGACGAAACACTGTCCATGAGGTACCCCCGTGACACCCGCAATGCCTCACCAGGGCGCCGCCGGCATCGCCACCGCCGTCGCCGAAAGCGTGCAATACCAAGGCCGCAAGACTGCCCGCCAAGGCAGCGAACAGCGCCGCCAGCTGATCCTCGACGCCGCCATGCGCATCGTTGTGCGCGACGGCGTACGCGGGGTGCGCCACCGCGCAGTGGCCGCCGAGGCTGGCGTGCCGTTGTCGGCCACCACCTACTACTTCAAGGACATCGAGGACCTGCTCACCGATACCTTCGCCCAGTACGTCGAGCGCAGCGCCGCCTACATGGCCAAGCTGTGGGCCAACACCGAGGTGGTGTTGCGCCAGTTGCTCGCCCAGGGCGATGGCAGCCCGCAGGCGCGGGCACGGCTGGCCGACGAAGTGGCGCGCATGACCGCCGACTACGTGCAACGCCAGCTGTTGAATCGCCGCGACTACCTGATCGCCGAGCAGGCCTTCCGCCAGGAGGCGCTGCTGTGCCCGCGGCTGGCCGAACTGGTGTGCGCCCACGACCAGATCCTGTTGCATGGCACCCGGCAGTTGCTGCAAGTGGTCGGCTCCCGGCAACCGGAACAGGACGCCCAGATGTTGACGGCGATTATCGAGCAGATGGAATATCAGGGCCTGCTCAAGGACGCCAACGCGCAAGCCGATGGGCAGATGCTCGCTATGCTTACCCGATACCTGCAGCTGGTGCTGGCATCGGCGTGAGCCGAGACTGACTTTTCAAGGAGAACCGGATGAAAGCCTGGCGTGTGGTGCTGTTGACTCTGTCATTCCTGCTGCTGGGCGGTTGTCTGGTGACCTTCCACGAGCCGTTGCCCAGCAACCAGGCGGCGCCCAAGGCGCTGCTGGGCAAGTGGAGCAGCAAGGATGCCTGGGGCGAGCCACTGAAGCTGGTGATCAGCCGCAGTGGCGGCGATGCCTACAAGGCGGTGGCCACGGCCAAGGGCAAGGCCCCCGAGGAATACGTGTTCACCGTGTCGCGCCATGGCAACCGCTGGTACCTGTCGGCTGGCGTGCCCAAGCGCCTGGGTGGCAACTTCCTCATCGGCGGTTTCGATATCGTCGATGGCAAGGAACTGGTGATCTACAACCTGGATGTCGAGCAGGTGCAGCAGGCGGTGGACAAGAAGGAACTGATCGGGCGCAGTACCGAGGTGCCGGAAGACAACGGTGATGGCGTGCTGATCGACAGCCCGGCGGCGCGGGTGCTGGCCTACCTGGACGACCCGGCCAACTCCGACCTGTTCGTCGAAGTGGCGCGGTTCCAGCGCTCGGGCAAGTAATCAACTGTGCCGGCCTCTTCGCGGGCTTGCCCGCTCCCACAGGTACAGCGCTGATCTCGACTGTGGCGCCGTTCCTGTGGGAGCGGGCAAGCCCGCGAAAAGGCCGGCACAGGTTTCTTGTACTAGTAAGGAGTCCCCGGTGGACGAATACCAGCAAACCATCCGTGCCTTGTCCGACCGCATCGTTGCGGCGCAGACCCCGATTCGGGTCCTGGACGCGGTGAAGTGGGACGACAACATTCGCCAAGGCTTCCTGAAGGCCAAGGGCAAGGAGCCGCCGGCGATCGACCATGCCTACTACCAGTCGCGCCCGCTGTCGTTCGATTCCAGTGCGGTCAAGGCCGAGTTCCAGGGTATCGAGCGCGACATCATCCGCCAGCTTGGCCAGTTCAACCCGGTCGGGCAGATCATGAAGCGCATGTGCCGCGAGTACCGCATGGTGATCCGCATGCTCGAGGCGCGCGGCACCGAGGACTTCGGCCTGATTTCCCAGGAGCTGTACGGCGCGGCCTCGGATGCCTTCCACGCCGGTGATCCGACCCTGGCCGACCTGGGCCTGATGCTGTCGGACTACCTGAACAACATCGATGGCCGTGGCGACCTCAAGGACGAACCGAAGAACCTCACTGCCAAGGAAGCCGTGGCCATCCTCCAGCGCCGGCTGAACAAGGTGTTCGGCGAAGCTGAGGAAACCATCCGCGTGTTCGAGTCCGACGGTATCGTCGCTGACGCTGCGGCCGGGGCGGACTACATCAAGGTGCGCGCCGACGCCATGTTCAACGCCCGTGACGTACGCGCCCTGGAGGTGCACGAAGGGCTGGTGCACGTGGGCACCACGCTCAATGGCCTGAACCAGCCGATCTGCACCTTCCTGGCCAAGGGCCCACCCTCGTCGACGGTGACCCAGGAAGGCCTGGCCATCCTCATGGAAGTGATCGCCTTCGCTTCGTATCCCAGCCGCCTGCGCAAGCTCACCAACCGCACCCGCGCCATCCACATGGTCGAGGAGGGCGCCGACTTCATGCAGGTGTACAGCTTCTTCCGCGAGCAGGGCTTCGAAATGGCGCAAAGCTACAGCAACGCCAGCCGTGTGTTCCGTGGCTCGGTGCCCAACGGCCTGCCATTTACCAAGGACTTGTCCTACCTCAAGGGCTTCATCATGGTTTACAACTACATTCAGTTGGCTGTGAAGAAAGGCAAGCTCGAACAGATCCCGCTGCTGTTCTGCGGCAAGACCACCCTGGAAGACATGCGCACCCTGCGCCAACTGGTCGAGGAGGGCCTGGTCGAGCCGCCCAAGTACCTGCCCGAGCAGTTCCGTGACCTCAACGCGCTGTCAGCCTGGATGTGTTTCTCCAACTTCCTCAACCACCTGAGCCTGGACCGTATTGAAGCCGACTACGCGAATATTCTCTGAGCGCTGCCGCCTGCTGGCCCTGGGCTTGGCCGCATTGGCCCTGGCCGGTTGCAGCAGCTTGCTGTTCTATCCCGAGCGTGGCCAGCCGTTCACGCCGGAGCGGGCCAGGCTCGAGTACCGCGATGTCGCCCTGACCACCGCCGACGGTATCCGCTTGCACGGTTGGTGGTTGCCGGCCAAGGCCGGGGTCGCGGTCAAGGGCACGGTGCTGCACCTGCATGGCAACGGTGGCAACCTGCCGGGGCATCTGGGCGGCAGCTACTGGCTGCCGGAGCAGGGCTACCAGGTGCTGATGATCGACTATCGCGGCTATGGCCTGTCCCAGGGCGAGCCGAGCCTGCCTGAGGTGTACCAGGACATTGCGGCGGCCATGGCCTGGCTGGACCAGGCGCCCGAGGTCCAGGGCAAGCCGCTGGTGCTGCTGGGGCAGAGCCTGGGTGGGGCGATGGCCATCCACTACCTGGCGGCACACCCTGAACAGCGCCAGCGCTTCAGCGCCCTGGTGTTCGATGGCGTGCCGGCCAGCTATCGGGCGGTCGGGCGCTTTGCCCTCAGCACCTCCTGGATGACCTGGCCGTTGCAGGTGCCGCTGTCGTGGCTGGTGCCGGATGGCGACAGCGCGATTCACTCGATCGAGCAGTTGCGCAGCCCGCCCAAGCTGTTTTTCCACAGTATCGACGACACCTTGGTGCCGCTGGACAACGGTATTCGCCTGTACCAGCACGCGCCACCACCACGGGTGCTGCAACTGACGCGCGGGGGCCACGTGCAGACCTTCGCCGACCCGACCTGGCGCCAGGTAATGCTGCGTTTCCTCGACGACCCTGCCCATTTCAACGGCCTGCGGCGGCTGGCCGAAGTGCCCAACTACCCTGACGAGAACAACAAGCAATGAGTGAAGAACGCAACGCCATCCCGCTGATCCTGACCGGCATCGGCAGCATCATCGTGACGGTGGGGGCCCTGTGGTACTACGGTTACCTGCATTTCGCCAAGCCCGAAGATGCCCTGTTGCTGCAGGACTTCACCATGCTCAAGACCATCCCGGGCGAGGATTACAAGGTTTCGCTGGACCCGGCAGCGCAGGTGGCGCAGTGCGTGGACGGGGTGCTGGTGCTGTTCGACACCCAGCAGAAAGGCCTGACCGGCGTGCTGGTCGACAACCGCAAGCGCGCGGTGCGTTGCATGGGCGAGGAAACCCCGCAGCAGGTGCAGTGATCCTAGAACTTCATTGCCTGTGCTGGCCTCTTCGCGGGCACGCCCGCTCCCACAGCGATCGCGCAAAGCTCGAAACTGGCGCCGTACCTGTGGGAGCGGGCGTGCCCGCGAAGAGGCCAGTTCAGGCAAAAGAAAGCCCCGCTTCGATCGCGGGGCTTGTCAGTTCAGGTAGGCAGCCTTACTGCTGTACCTGGCTCACCGAACGCGGGGCCACCGGCTGGTTGTCGTTGGAGATGGTCACCTCCACGCGACGGTTTTGCGCACGCCCCGAATTGCTCGAGTTGTCCGCGACCGGGTACTCCTTGCCATAACCCTGGGAAACGATGCGCGCCGGATCGACGCCGGCACGCACCAGCGCCATGCGCACGCTGTTGGCGCGGCGTTCGGACAGGGTCTGGTTGTAGTTGGCCGAGCCGACGCTGTCGGTATACCCCTCGACAATCACCTTGCGCTCCGGGTTTTCCTGGAGGAACTGCGCCAGCTTGGTGATGTTCGGGTAGGCATTGCTCTTGAGTTCGGCCTTGTTGAAGTCGAACAGCACATCGCCGAAGGTGACCAGGGTGCCGCGGTCGGTCTGCTTGGCGTTGAGGCTTTCCTGCAGCTTGGCGATCTGCGCGTCGCGGGCATCCAGCTTGGCCTGGGCACGCTGGGCCGAGGCGTTTTTCAGCTCGCCTTCGGCAGTACGCAGGGCGATGGTCTGCTTGGCCACCTCGACGCGCTGGTTGGTGAGGTAGGCCAGCTGGTCGACCTTCTGCTCGTCCTCACGCTCCATGTAGGCCTTGTCGGCCTTGTTCAGCCAGTCCTGGGCGTCCTTGGTTTCCAGCGCTGCGACCTTGCTCGACTGCGGGTCGCTCTGCAGCGCGGAGAAGTTGCTGCGGGCCGCTTCCAGGTTGGCATTCGGGTCGTGCGAGCAGGCGGCAAGGCCGACGCTCAGGGCCAGCAGGGCGGGAATCATGACGTGGTTGCGCATAGTGTTCATCCTTTGATCGTGTGCGAAGGCAGAGGCTGGCGGGGCAGGGCTCACTGAGCGCTGCGCAGGCCTTCCTCACGTACGTCCTGAACGCCCTGGCGGGCATCCTGCACGGCCTTCTGGGCCTTGGCCGCCTGAGCCTTGCGTTCGGCGAGGCGGGCGTCCCACTCGGCCTGCTCGGCCAGGCGCCTGGCTTCGTCGTACTTCTTGTCGTGCATGGCGATTTCGGCCTGCTTGAACTTGTCCTGGGCCGCCTTCATTTCCACGGCGGCAAACTCGGTGCCGCCAGCGCTGACGGCAGAGTTCACGGCAGACTGGGTCACCGCATACTGCTCGGTCGGCGGGTTGCCTGCACAGCCGGCCAGGACCAGGCTACTGCCCAGGGCCAGCACGGCCAGCCTGAACCCGCGCACCTGCGTGGATGACGGTTTGCAAATGCGGGTTTTCTTGGTGGTCAGTTCCATTGGATCACTCCTGTTTACGACGTTGTCCGTAGCAGTCCATCGCTATTCCCTGACCCCCGCGCGCTTCAGTTCAACGGTGCACAACGGTGTGCAGGGTTTTAGCGTGATGGCTATTGGCTGTGACTGGGTCGTTTTTCGGATAGTTCAGAAAAAAGTGCCGTTTTCAGGCAACTATTTCTGACTGATCGGTCAGCGCTGGCATGACCGGAACTTTCCGCTACTGGCGCGGTATTCCGGGCCTTGCCGGGCCCGGAACAGAACGCAGGGGATCATTTTTCGCTGTCGGCGGCGGGGTTGCTCAGGTCGTGCAGATGCTGCCGCGACAGGGAGAGGAAGCGCGGGGTAGGGCCGATGTCCTCGTACAGCGGGTCGCCTTCCTCGTCGGTAGCGATGACCTGCCGGCCTTGCACATAAGGGAAGCTGGCTTCCAGCTCCTCCAGGGCCGCAGCGACCAGTTCGCCGAGCAGCTCCTCCGCAGTGCGCTTGGGGTACATGTCGATCAGCGCGGCCAGGCGCGCTTCGGATTCCAGGTCCAGGTGCAGGACATGGCCGGTACGGCTGAGGGGGCCGGCGGCATTCTGTTCCCAGTGCTGGGCAAGTTCACGGATTTTCATGATGGCCTCTGTTTACGCCTGCTGGTCTGCATGGCTTGGGAGTGCTGTGCTTTCACTTTAGTTTGCTTTGACCGACCACGGCTTGCCATTGGCGCCCGGCTGTGGGCACTCTTCAGCAGAAGGGGTGCCCACAGCCGCGGCGGAGAAAAGGCCAATGACCGATATCGATGTGCGTTTGCGAGAAGATGTCCATGTGCTGGGTGAACTGCTAGGTGAAACCATTCGCCAGCAGCATGGCGAGGCGTTCCTGCAGAAGATCGAGGACATTCGCCACAGCGCCAAGGCCGACCGCCGAGGCGCTGCCGAGCAACTGAGTTCGACCCTGGCCGACCTGGCCGAAGAAGACCTGTTGCCGGTGGCCAGGGCCTTCAACCAGTTCCTCAACCTGGCCAACATGGCCGAGCAGTACCAGTTGATCCGCCGCCGCGATGCCGACCAGCCCGAGCCGTTCGAGGCCCGGGTGTTGCCCGAGTTGCTGGCGCGCCTGAAACAGGCGGGCCACAGTAACGATGCATTGGCCCGGCAGTTGGCCAAGCTCGATATCCAGCTGGTGCTCACCGCGCACCCCACCGAAGTGGCGCGCCGCACCTTGATCCAGAAATACGACGCGATCGCCGGCCAGCTGGCCGCCCAGGACCACCGCGACCTGACCGCGAGCGAACGTCAGCAGGTGCGTGAGCGCCTGCGCCGGCTGATTGCCGAAGCCTGGCATACCGAGGAAATCCGCCGTACCCGGCCGACGCCGGTGGACGAGGCCAAGTGGGGCTTCGCGGTGATCGAGCATTCGCTGTGGCATGCCATCCCCAGCCACCTGCGCAAGGTCGACAAGGCCCTGCTGGAGGCCACCGGCCTGCGCCTGCCGCTGGAAGCCGCGCCGATCCGCTTCGCTTCCTGGATGGGCGGCGACCGTGATGGCAACCCCAACGTGACGGCAGCGGTCACCCGCGAGGTGTTGTTGCTGGCGCGCTGGATGGCCGCCGACCTGTTCCTGCGCGACATCGATGCACTGGCCTCGGAGTTGTCCATGCAGCAGGCCAACGCGGCCCTGCGCGAGCGGGTGGGCGACAGCGCCGAACCGTATCGGGCCGTGCTCAAGCAGTTGCGCGAGCGCCTGCGGGCAACCCGGGCCTGGGCGCATGCGGCCCTGGCCGGCAGCCAACCGGCCGGTGCCGACGTGCTGGTGGACAACCGCGACCTGATCGCGCCGCTGGAGCTGTGCTACCAATCCCTGCACGAATGCGGCATGGGGGTAATTGCCGAAGGCCCGCTGCTCGATTGCCTGCGCCGCGCCGTGACCTTCGGCCTGTTCCTCGGCCGCCTGGACGTGCGCCAGGACGCGGCCCGCCACCGTGATGCACTGAGCGAAATAACCGACTACCTGGGCCTGGGCCGTTATGCCGACTGGGATGAAGAGCAGCGCATCGCGTTTCTCCAGGCCGAGCTGAACAACCGCCGGCCACTGCTGCCGGCACATTTCCGGCCACAGGCGGACACCGCCGAGGTGTTGGCCACCTGCCGGGAAATCGCCGCCGCGCCGGCGGCCTCGCTGGGTTCCTACGTCATCTCCATGGCGGGTGCCGCTTCGGATGTGCTGGCGGTGCAACTGTTGCTCAAGGAGGCCGGCCTCACCCGCCCCATGCGCGTGGTGCCTTTGTTCGAGACGCTGGCCGACCTCGACAACGCCGGCCCGGTGATGCAGCGCCTGCTTGGCCTGCCGGGCTATCGCGCCGGGTTGCGCGGCCCGCAGGAAGTGATGATCGGCTATTCCGACTCGGCCAAGGACGCCGGCACCACCGCAGCGGCCTGGGCGCAGTATCGGGCCCAGGAAGAGCTGGTACGCATCTGCACCGAGCACCAGGTCGAGCTGTTGCTGTTCCATGGCCGCGGCGGCACGGTTGGCCGCGGTGGCGGCCCGGCCCATGCGGCCATCCTGTCGCAGCCACCGGGGTCGGTGGCGGGGCGTTTCCGCACCACCGAGCAGGGCGAGATGATCCGCTTCAAGTTCGGCTTGCCGGGCATTGCCGAGCAGAATCTCAACCTGTACCTGGCTGCCGTCCTTGAAGCCACCCTGCTACCGCCACCACCACCGCAGCCGGCCTGGCGCGAAGTGATGGACCAGCTGGCCGCCGATGGCGTCCAGGCCTACCGCAGCGTGGTGCGCGACAACCCCGATTTCGTCGAGTACTTCCGCCAGGCGACGCCGGAGCAGGAACTCGGGCGTCTGCCGCTGGGTAGCCGCCCGGCCAAGCGTCGCGCCGGGGGCATCGAAAGCCTGCGGGCGATCCCGTGGATCTTCGGCTGGACCCAGACCCGCCTGATGTTGCCGGCCTGGCTGGGCTGGGAAACGGCGCTGAACAACGCCCTGGCGCGGGGGCAGGGCGAACTGCTGGCGCAGATGCGCGAGCACTGGCCATTCTTCCGTACCCGCATCGACATGCTCGAGATGGTCCTGGCCAAGGCCGATGCGCAGATCGCCGAGGCCTACGACGAACGTCTAGTGCAACCGCACTTGCTGCCGTTGGGCGCGCACCTGCGCGACCTATTGTCGCAGTCGTGCCAGGTGGTGCTGGGCCTGACAGGGCAGCCGGTGCTACTGGCGCACAGCCCCGAGACACTGGAATTCATCCGCCTGCGTAACACCTACCTGGACCCGCTGCATCGCTTGCAGGCCGAGTTGCTGGCCCGCTCGCGCAGCCGCGAAGCCGCTCTGGACAGCCCGCTGGAGCAGGCCTTGCTGGTCACGGTGGCGGGGATTGCGGCGGGCCTGCGCAATACCGGCTGAGGGTCGGCGCGGGGTAGGCTGGGGGAAGCTCAGGCACAGCATGGGTGTGCACGAGGAGGGTGGTTGCGCCGGGCGCAACCGCCTGCCAGGCCAGCCGTTGGTGGCGCATTCCTGCAACTTTGGGACGCTTGTCTGGCTGCCGGGCGCTGTGTATCTTGAGCAGCCTTCTGACCGATTTATGGTCATACCCGATTTTCCGGACTTGGCCCTGGTCGCCGAATCCATTGAATTTCATAAAAAAATTTGAGGAGCACGAGATGCGCGTAATTCTGCTGGGAGCTCCCGGGGCCGGTAAAGGTACTCAGGCAAAGTTCATCACCGAGAAGTTCGGTATCCCCCAGATTTCCACCGGTGACATGCTGCGTGCCGCCGTCAAGGCCGGTACCCCGCTGGGCCTGGAACTGAAGAAAGTCATGGATGCCGGCCAGCTGGTCTCCGACGAGTTGATCATCAGCCTGGTCAAGGAGCGCATCGCCCAGCCTGATTGCGCCAAGGGCTGCCTGTTCGACGGTTTCCCACGCACCATCCCGCAGGCCGAAGCCATGGTCGCTGCCGGTGTCGACATCGACGCCGTGGTCGAAATCGCCGTGGACGACGAAGAAATCGTCGGCCGCATGGCTGGCCGTCGCGTGCACCTGGCCTCGGGCCGCACCTACCACATCCAGTACAACCCGCCGAAGGTGGAAGGCAAGGACGACGAGACTGGCGAAGACCTGATCCAGCGCGACGACGACAAGGAAGAAACCGTTCGCCATCGCCTGTCGGTCTACCACAGCCAGACCAAGCCGCTGGTGGACTTCTACCAGAAGCTGTCGGCTGCCAATGGTGGCAAGCCGAAGTACAGCCACATCGAAGGCGTTGGCTCGGTCGAAGCCATCACCGCCAAGGTCCTGGCAGCCCTGAGCTGATCAGCGCCTGACGCACTCGACCACGGCCCGCTTGCGGGCCGTGGTCGTTTTCGGCCGCACAGCGGCCCTCTAGGGACACGACGCCGCCACTGATCTATACTGCCGCTCTTTTTTCTTCGCACCTGGAAACCTGTTCGATGACCACCCTGCTGGCCCTGGATACCGCTACCGAAGCCTGTTCCGTCGCGCTGCTGCATGACGGCAAGGTAACCAGCCATTACGAGGTGATCCCGCGCATGCATGCGCAGAAGCTGCTGCCGATGATCAAGCAGTTGCTGGCTGACGCTGGCGTGGCCCTGAATGCGCTGGATGCCATCGCCTTTGGCCGCGGCCCGGGTGCGTTCACCGGTGTGCGTATCGCCATTGGCGTGGTCCAGGGCCTGGCCTTCGCCCTGCAGCGCCCGGTGTTGCCGGTGTCCAACCTGGCCGCCCTGGCCCAGGGCGCCTTGCGCGAGCAAGGCGTGCAGCAGGTGGCTGCCGCCATCGATGCGCGCATGGACGAGGTGTACTGGGGTTGCTACCAGGCCACGGCGGGCGAAATGCGCCTGGTTGGCCGCGAGGCGGTGTTGCCACCCGAGCAGGTGGCGCTGCCGGCAGGCAGCAGTGGCGACTGGTTCGGTGCCGGCACCGGCTGGGGCTATGCCGAGCGCCTGGCAGTGCAAGTGGCGGCCAGCAATGCCAGTGCCCTGCCCAATGCCATGGATATTCTCAGCTTGGCCAGCTTCGCCTGGGCGCGCGGTGAGGCGATCGCCGCCGAGCAGGCGCAACCGGTGTACCTGCGCGACAACGTGGCGACGCCGAAAAAATTCTGAGTGCTGTTCGTCGGTTAGCGCCGACAGCCGAAAACCTTTTGCGCGATCTGTGGTCCAGTTATCACTCGAGCATTAGCGATGGATTCCTGATGCTGCTAAATTGCCATCATCGATCCTGAGTGCTGATGCCATGCGTATCGACGGTTTTACCCCGCAGTCCTACCCGATCAAGCGCACGCCGCGCAAGGCTGCGGTACGTGACGAGGCCATCGACGATGCCGAGCTGGTCGAAGAGGCTGAAGCCACGCCTCAGGAAGCCACTGCGCGCCGTCGCAGCGGTGGCCTGCCGGCCCGCCAGCAGGACATGATCTTCCCCCGTGCGCGCGACCGTCGCACCGCCACGGCGCTGGCCAGCTACCTGAGCACCGCCGGTTTTACCGACTGGGACATGGAAGTACTGGGGCTGGACCTGTACATTTGAGGGATGACGCCATCCCCCCTGCCTTATTTTCTCGGTTGTCCGTCCTGGAGCGAAAACGCTTGGCGTGACTACCTGTACCCCGCCGACGCCAACAGCAATGAAATGCTTGGCTTGTACAGCCAGGTGTTCAACGCCGTCGAGGGCAACACCACCTTCTATGCGCGCCCGGCCCCTGGCACCATCGCCCGCTGGGCGCAGGTGATGCCCGAGCATTTCCGCTTTACCGCCAAGTTTCCCCGGGATATCAGCCACGCCGGCGACCTGCGCGAGCAACTCGAACCCGCTTTCGCCTTTACCCGCCTGATGGCCCCGCTGGGGCCACGTGTATCGCCGTACTGGCTACAGTTGCCGGCCCAGTTCGGCCCGGCGCGGCTGGGCGAACTTTGCCAGTTTCTCGATGAGGCTGTGGTGCCGGTGGCGGTGGAAGTGCGCCATCAGGCCTTCTTTGCCAAGGGTGAAGAAGAGCGGCTGCTCAACCGCCTGCTGCACGAGCGCGGCGTGGAGCGCATCTGCCTGGACCCGCGCGCGCTGTTCAGCTGCACCTCGCGTGACCCGGCAGTGCTGCATGCGCAAGCGAAAAAGCCCAGGGTACCGCCACGCCCCGCAGCGTTCAGCCAGCACCCCCAGGTGCGCTTCATCGGCCATCCGCAGCTGGAGGCCAACGAGGCGTTTCTCAGCCCTTGGGTGGACAAGGTGGCCGGTTGGATCGAGGAAGGCCGCAGCCCGTACATCTTCCTGCACACTTCGGACAACCGTCTGGCCGCTGCCCTGGCCCAGCATTTTCACCAGCGCCTGATGCACCGCCTGCCAGGGCTTGCCGCACTGCCGGAATTGCCGCGTGCGCCCGAGGTCGAACAACTGGGGCTACTATGAGCACTCCCTGACTGCCGGAGGTTGAACCATGGATGTGCAAACCCTGCGAGCCGAAGCCTTCAAGGCGCTGCATGAGCGTGACAGTGCTTTCGTCATCCCCAACCCGTGGGATGCCGGCTCTGCCAGGTTGCTGGCCAGCGTGGGCTTCGAAGCGCTGGCGACCACCAGTGCCGGTCTGGCTTTCAGCCTGGGCCGGCCCGATGCCGAAGGCGCCTTGAGCCTGGACGATACGCTGGGCAATGCTGGCGCAATCGTCGATGCCACGGCACTGCCGGTGGCGGCGGACTTGGAAAACGGCTTCGGCGACCTGCCGGAAGATTGCGCCCAGGCCATTCTGCGCGCTGCCGAAGTGGGCCTGGTGGGCGGTTCCATCGAAGATGCCAGTGGCCGTAGCGATAGGCCGATCTATGACCTCGGGCAGGCGGTAGAGCGTGTGCGCGCAGCTGTGCACGCCGCGCGCAGCCTGCCGTTCCCGTTCACCCTGTGCGCGCGGGCCGAGAACCTGTTGCACGGCCGCCTGGACCTGGACGACACCATCCGGCGCCTGCAGGCCTATGCCGAAGCCGGCGCCGATGTGCTCTATGCCCCCGGGCTGCGCACTGTCGAGGAAGTCCGTGCGGTGGTGCAAGCCGTTGCGCCACGGCCGGTCAACGTGCTGATGGGCATGCCAGGCGTGCCATTGAGCGTCAACCAGCTGCAGGACCTCGGTGTACGCCGCATCAGTGTCGGCTCGTCGCTGGCCCGCGCCGCGCTGGGGGCTTTGCACCGGGCCGCGCTGGAAATTCGCCAAGAGGGCACGTTCGGCTACGCTGATCAGGCCTTGCCGTTCGCCCAGCTCAACGCGCTGTTCCGCCGCTGATGCGGGTCGTGCCGACGCTGCTGGTCGGCCTGCTGGCACTGGCCGGCCTGGCCTGGCACTTCGGCTGGCGGCCGCCGCCGGTGTGGAACCCCTGGGCTCCGCTGGACGTGCGCCAGCCGCCCAACCTGCTGACCCCCTACAAGCTGTCACGCCTGCGGGATGACCCGCTGCTGTGTCGCCAGGCGCTGGCAACCAGCCGCCTGCGCTACCGCGCGCAAGCCGACAGTTCCCCAGCGGCCGACTGCCCGCTGCACAACGTATGGCGAATCGAAGGCGGCCAGGCGCGGCTCAGTAGCAGCTTCCTCGCCAGTTGCCCGCTGGCAGTGGCCTACGCGCTGTTCGAGCAGCACGGCTTGCAACCGGTGGCGCAGCGGGTGTTGGGCCAGCCAGTGATACAGGTCGACCACCTGGGCAGTTTTGCCTGCCGCAACCTGTACCATCGCAAACAGGGCAGCCTGAGCCAGCACGCCACGGCCAACGCCCTGGATATCAGCGGTTTTCGCCTGCAGGACGGTCAGCGCATCGTGCTGGCGCGTGACTGGCAGGCGGGCGGGCGCAAGGCGGACTTCCTGCGCGAGGTCCAGCAGGCGGCCTGCGACAGTTTCAGTACGGTACTGGGGCCAGACTACAACGCGGCGCACCGCGACCACTTTCACCTGGACATGGGGCGCTGGCAGGTGTGCCGTTAACCTCAGTCTCAGGCGTGCACGCGCACGTTGTTCAGCACCACCGGGCGCGCCCAGTGCAGGTCGAACGCCAGCTCGGTCTGCTGCTTGGCCAGGGTGCTGTCGTCGTACGGTTCGGGTGCCGGGTCCAGCAGGTCGGTCTCGAATTCGGCGATGGGCAGGAACAACGGCCGTGGCGCTGGGCCCGGGCCAGGCTCGGCAAGCGGCTGGCCCTGGCTCATCACCACCGGGCGTAGCCAGCTGTTGCTGATATCCAGCTGACGCTGCTGCTCGATCAGTTCGACCGCGCTGAACGGCTCGGGGGCCGGCGGCAGCAGGTTGGCCTCGAGTTCGGCCTTGGGCAGGAACAAGGGCTCGGGCGGGGCCACCACGGTGTCATGCACCGGGCAGGACCGCTGCGCGTCGATCAGTGCCAGGGCACGGGCGCCACCGATGGGTTCACCTGTGTCCTGATCATGACGGACGAACGACTGGCTGACGCTATCTGCTGGCTCTTCCTGCTGCTCGGCCATCGCCCGGGCAAAAAAATCCTGCCACAGGTGGCTGACGCCCCCGAGTGCCTGGGTGTTGTGCTGACTGTAGTTGCCGACAGGCGACAGGTAGGTCAGTCCGATGGGAAGAGTATCTGTCATGGGCAGTCGCGCGCGTTGTGCTCTGGCAGAATAGCGGAATATCGCCTGTATCGGCCGTGATGGCCGATACCTTAATGGCTGGGTTCAATTTTCAGGTGTGAATGATGGAAGAGCAGGGCACAGGTATCCGGGTCGAGGCACTGTCGGTGGAATTCGAGGGGCAAGCTGCGGCGTGGGCCGAACGCCTCGGCCTGCCGCTGCAGGACGAGGCCGCCGGGTTTGCCGTACAGGTCGGTGTCGATGGCCTGCAGATCCAGCAGTTGGGCCCGCAGGCACCGGGGCCGGTACGGGTGGACTTTGTCGAGGGCCAGGCTGCGCACCGGCGTCAGTTTGGTGGTGGCACCGGGCAGATGATCGCCAAGGCCGTGGGGATTGCCCAGGGGGTACGGCCGCAGGTGCTCGATGCCACAGCAGGGTTGGGCAAGGATGCCTTCGTGCTGGCCAGCCTGGGCTGCCAGATGACCCTGATCGAACGCCAGCCGCTGATCGCCGCGCTGCTGGAAGACGGCCTGGCGCGGGCCCGGGCTGATGAAGAGGTGGCGCCGATCGTCGGGCGCATGCGCCTGCTGACCGGCAATGCCATCGAGCGCCTGCGTGCCTGGGAGGGGGAGGCGCCGCAGGTGATCTACCTCGATCCGATGTTCCCGCACCGTGACAAGAGCGCATTGGTGAAGAAGGAAATGCGCGTATTCCGGCCCTTGGTGGGGGATGACCTGGACGCCCCGGCCCTGCTTGAAGCGGCCTTGGCGCTGGCCAGCCACCGAGTGGTGGTGAAGCGCCCACGCAAGGCACCGATCATCGACGGGCCGAAACCGAGCCACAGCCTGGAGGGCAAGTCGAGCCGGTATGACATTTACCCGAAGAAGGCGCTGAAGGCCTGAACCCCAAGGGTTGCAATACCCTGCAGGAATGGCCTTGCGTCGCGATGGGGCGCAGCGGCCCGCAGATTTCAGCTGCGCCACAAACATTGCCGGGGCTGCTTCGCAGCCCTTTCGCGACTAGGCCGCCCCTGCAACCCGGTGGTATCAGGGTTGAAATGCCCGCAAGAACACCGCGACCACCTCGCGCACATGCGCCTCGGCCTCATCGCCCTCCAGCGGCCCCGCACATCCGAGCAGCAAGCGATAATCCGGTGCGCCCTTGACCAGGCAGAAGAAGTGCTCTGCCGCCCGCAGCGGGTTGTCGATATGCAACAGCCCGCGCGCATGCGCCTCGCGCAGCAGCGCTTCCATCCCCGTCAGCACGCGCTTGGGCCCGGCTTCGTAGAAATACTCGCCGAAGCTCGGGTCCAGGCTGCCCTGGGCCATGATCAGGCGGCAGAGCTTGACTGCTTCGTCGCTGCTGATCAGCGCCTGGAAGCCACGGGCAATGCTCAGCAGCACCTCTTCCACCGGGGCGCCATCGGGGTACTCGAACAGCAGGTCGGGCAGCTGGATCTGGCAGGTGGCCATGACCGCTGAGCCGAACAGCGTCTGCTTGTCGGTGAAGTGGCTGTACACGGTAAGTTTTGAAACACCTGCCGCCGCAGCGACCGCATCCATGCTGGTGTTGGCATAACCAAGGCTGAGGAACAGCGCCTTGGCCGCTTCGAGAATCGCCTCGCGCTTGGCCAGGTCCTTGGGCCGGCCCGGGCCGATGGGTGCGTCGTTGGACATGGGAACCCGCATCTTTTCTAAAGGATGACCATCTTACCGGCTCGAACGGCTTCCGGCTGCAGATCGCGACCTGGGTCAATGTCGATTTTTTACCGGCCCGGCTTCCCGGCTCCGGTCGCCTGATTTAATATACTAGCCAGTATAAATATTCAGACGTGCACCCTCGCGAAAGGATTCATCATGTTGCGCCATGCCTTGTCCCTCGCCCTGCCCGCCGCCGCCGTGCTGTTCCTGGCAGCCTGCGGCCAGGAAGCAGCCCCACCGGCCACGCCCCGCCCGGCGCTGGTGGTGCAGCCGCAGCCGGCGGAAGCCGCTGCCGACAGTTATCCCGGCGAAGTGCGGGCGCGCTTCGAGCCGGAGCTGGCCTTCCGCATCGCTGGCAAGGTCAGCAAGCGCCTGGTCGAAGAAGGGCAGCGGGTCAAGGCGGAGCAGCCGCTGGCCGAGCTCGACCCCCAGGATGTACGTCTGCAACTGGAAGCCAACCGTGCCCAGCTGGCGGCGGCCGAGGCCAACCTGTCGCTGGTGCGTGCCGAGCGCGATCGCTACCAGAAACTGCTGGACCGGCAGATGGTCAGCCGGTCGCAGTACGACAATGCGGAAAACCTCTATCGCGCCGGGCTGGCCCGCCTCAAGCAGGCCAAGGCCGAGTTCGACGTCGCCGGCAACCAGGCCGAATATGCCGTGCTGCGTGCGCCGCAGGCCGGGGTGATTGCCAAGCGCCAGGTGGAGGTGGGCCAGGTGGTTGCGGCCGGGCAGACCGTGTTCACCCTCGCTGCCGATGGCGAACGGGAAGTGCTGATCGGCCTGCCGGAGCAGCAGTTCGCCCGCTTCGCCGTGGGCCAGCCGGTGAGCGTGGAGCTGTGGTCGCACCCACAGGAGCGCTTCCAGGGGCGCATCCGCGAGCTGTCACCGGCCGCCGATCCGCGTTCGCGCACCTTCGCTGCACGTATCGCCTTCACCTCCGCTGCCACGCCGGCGGAACTGGGCCAGAGCGCCCGGGTATTCATTGCCCATGAAGGGCTGATCCCGTTGGCAGTGCCGCTGTCTGCGGTTACCGCAGAGAACGGCCAGGCGTATGTCTGGCGGGTCAACCGGGACAGCCGCCTGGAGCGGGTGGTGGTGCGCCTGGGGGCCTACGGGGCCGACAGTGTGCCGGTGCTCGAAGGCCTCGAGGCGGGGGACTGGATCGTGGCCGCCGGCGGCCACGTGTTGCGCGAGGGCCAGGAAGTACGCCCCGTGGACCGCACCAACCGTGTAGTGAACCTGACGGTCAAGGAGTAAGTCCCGATGGGTTTCAACCTTTCTGCCTGGGCGCTGCGCAACCGCCAGATCGTCCTGTTCCTGATGATCCTGCTGGCGGCCATTGGCGCGATGTCCTACACCAAGCTCGGCCAGAGCGAAGACCCGCCGTTCACCTTCAAGGCCATGGTCATCCGCACCTTGTGGCCGGGCGCCAGCGCGGAGGAAGTGTCGCGCCAGGTCACCGAGCGCATCGAGAAGAAACTGATGGAAACCGGCGAGTACGAGAGGATCGTCTCGTTCTCCCGTCCCGGCGAATCGCAGGTCACCTTCATGGCCCGCGACTCGCTGCATTCCAAGGACATCCCCGAGCTGTGGTACCAGATCCGCAAGAAGGTCGCGGACATCCGCCACACCCTGCCGCCGGAGATCCAGGGCCCGTTCTTCAACGACGAGTTCGGCACCACCTTCGGCAACATCTATGCGCTGACCGGGCAAGGCTTCGACTATGCCGTGCTCAAGGACTATGCCGACCGTATCCAGATCCAGCTGCAGCGAGTCAAGGACGTGGGCAAGGTCGAGCTGGTCGGCCTGCAGGACGAGAAAATCTGGATCGAGCTGTCCAACCTCAAGCTGGCCACCCTTGGCGTGCCGATGGAGGCCGTGCAGCAGGCGCTGCAGGAGCAGAACGCGGTCAGCACCGCCGGCTTCTTCGAAACGCCCAGTGAGCGCCTGCAACTGCGCGTGAGCGGGCGTTTCGGCAGCGTCGAGCAGATCCGCCAGTTCCCCATCCGGGTGGGTGACCGGACCTTCCGTATCGGTGACGTCGCCGAGGTGCACCGGGGCTTCAACGACCCTCCCGCACCGCGCATGCGCTTCATGGGCGAGGATGCCATCGGCCTGGCGGTGTCGATGAAGGACGGTGGCGATATCCTGGTGCTCGGCAAGGCGCTGGAAGCCGAGTTCGAACGCCTGGCGCGCAGCCTGCCGGCCGGCATGGAGCTGCGCAAGGTTTCCGACCAGCCGGCGGCGGTCAAGGCTGGCGTGGGCGAATTCATCCAGGTGCTGGTCGAGGCGCTGGTCATCGTGCTGCTGGTGAGCTTCTTCTCGCTGGGCCTGCGCACCGGCCTGGTGGTGGCGCTGGCCATCCCGCTGGTGCTGGCCATGACCTTTGCCGCCATGCACTACTTCGGTATCGGCCTGCACAAGATCTCGCTTGGCGCGCTGGTGCTGGCGCTGGGCCTGCTGGTGGATGACGCGATCATTGCCGTGGAAATGATGGCGATCAAGATGGAGCAGGGCTATGACCGGCTCAAGGCGGCCAGCCATGCCTGGAGCAGCACCGCCTTCCCGATGCTCACCGGCACCCTGATCACCGCGGCCGGCTTCCTGCCAATTGCCACGGCAGCTTCCAGCACCGGTGAATACACCCGCTCGATCTTCCAGGTCGTGACCATCGCCTTGCTCACCTCCTGGGTGGCCGCCGTGGTATTCGTGCCCTACCTGGGCGAGCGCCTGCTGCCCGACCTGGCCAGGTTGCATGCCGCGCGGCACGGCAACGACGGCCACGCGCCAGACCCTTACGCTACGCCGTTCTACCAGCGCGTGCGGCGCCTGGTGGAATGGTGTGTACGGCGGCGCAAGACCGTCATCCTGCTGACCGTGGCCGCCTTTGTCGGCAGTATCCTGCTGTTCCGCTTCGTGCCGCAGCAGTTCTTTCCGGCCTCCGGGCGCCCGGAGCTGATGGTCGACCTTAAGCTGGCCGAAGGTGCCTCGCTGGCCAACACTGCCGAGCGGGTCAAGCAGCTGGAAGCGCTGCTCAAGCAGCAGGACGGCATCGACAACTACGTGGCCTACGTGGGTACCGGCTCACCGCGTTTCTACCTGCCGCTGGACCAGCAACTGCCGGCGGCCAGCTTCGCCCAGTTCGTGGTGCTGGCCAAGTCGATGGAAGACCGCGAGCGCCTGCGCAGCTGGCTGATCAGCACCGTCGACCAGCAGTTCCCCGACTTGCGCGCCCGGGTCACTCGCCTGGAAAACGGCCCGCCCGTGGGCTACCCGGTACAGTTCCGGGTGACCGGCGAGCACATCGAGAAAGTCCGTGCGCTGGCTCGCGCAGTGGCCGACAGGGTGCGCGAGAACCCGCATGTGGTGAATGTGCACCTGGATTGGGAGGAGCCGAGCAAGGCGGTATTCCTGGAAATCGACCAGGACCGCGCGCGGGCCCTGGGCGTGAGTACCGCGCAGCTGGCCGGCTTCCTGCAAAGCTCGCTGACCGGTAGCACGGTCAGCCAGTACCGCGAGGACAACGAGCTGATCGAGATCCTGCTGCGCGGCACCCGCCAGGAACGCAACGAGCTGGGCAACCTCGGCAGCCTGGCGTTGCCCACCGACAATGGCCAGAGCGTGGCGTTGTCGCAGGTGGCAACCCTGGAATACGGCTTCGAGGAAGGCATCATCTGGCACCGCAATCGCTTGCCGACGGTGACCGTGCGCGCCGATATCTACGACAAGGAGCAGCCGGCCACGCTGGTGAAGCAGATCGAGCCGACCCTGGAGGCGATTCGCGCCAACCTGCCTGACGGCTACCTGCTGGAGGTGGGGGGCACGGTGGAAGACTCCGAGCGCGGGCAGAAGTCGGTGAATGCCGGCATGCCGCTGTTCGTGGTGGTGGTGCTGAGCCTGCTGATGATTCAGCTGCGCAGCTTCTCGCGCACGGTGATGGTGTTCCTCACCGCGCCGCTGGGGCTGATTGGCGTAACCCTGTTCCTGCTGGTGTTCCGTCAACCGTTCGGCTTTGTCGCCATGCTCGGCACCATTGCCCTGGCCGGGATGATCATGCGCAATTCGGTGATCCTGGTGGACCAGATCGAGCAGGACATCGCGGCGGGCCTGGACCGTTGGCAGGCGATCATCGAAGCCACGGTGCGGCGTTTCCGGCCGATCGTGCTGACGGCACTGGCGGCGGTGCTGGCGATGATTCCGTTGTCGCGCAGCGTGTTCTACGGGCCGATGGCGGTGGCGATAATGGGCGGCTTGATCGTGGCCACGGTGCTGACGTTGCTGTTCCTGCCGGCGTTGTATGCGGCGTGGTTCAGGGTGAAGAAGGGCTGAAGTTCGCGGGGGAGGGCTTCGCCCTCCTTTCGCGATACATGGCCGCTTCTACAGGTGAGGCACCGCCCTTGTGTCGCGATGGGCTGCTGCAAGGCAGCCCCAGGGCCGTTACAGCGCGCCAAATACCTTCTTGGCCAGGCTGGTAGCCGCTTCAGCAGGGTTCTGGCGAATGCTCTGCTCCTGCTTGGCGATCATCTCGAACAGGCCATCCAGCGCCTTCTCGGTCACGTAGTTCTCGATATTGGCGTCGTCCTTGACCAGCCCCAGGCCTTTGGCCTGCGCCGCAAAGGCATTGTACTGCTGGGCCACGCCAACCTTGTCGGTGGCCTGCTTGACGATCGGCAGGAACTTGGCACGGATCTGCTCGCGGCTGCTCTTGTTCAGGTACTGGGTCGCCGAATCGTCGCCACCGCTGAGGATGCCCTTGGCATCGGTCACGCTCATGTTCTTCACGGCATCCACCAGAATCGCCTGGGCCTGCGGCACGGCAGCCTCGGCGGCCTTGTTCATGCTGGTTTCCAGGGCTTCGACCTGGTCACCCTTGCCGAACATCTTCATCGCCTTGGCGGCCTTGCCCAGGTTGCCCGGCAGCTCGATGCGCACGTCCGGGTTGTTGCTGAAGCCGCCCGGGGCGCTCAGCTGCTTGACGGCCAGTTGCGCGCCCTGGGTCAGGGCATCTTTCAGGCCGCCAGTGGCGTCTTTCTGGCTCAGGTCGCCCAGCGACAGGGCCAGTGCACTGGCCGACAGCAGCAGGCCGGCGCACAGGGTGGTGAAACGCAGGGTGGTGCGGATCATGAAGCTTTCCTTGTAAACAGATGAATACGGGTTTCAGCGGACCGGATCGACCTTGATCCGCACCGGTTGCGGGTCATGGCCATCCAGCCGGACAGCATGCTGTTCGGTGTTGATGAACAGCAACTTGCCATCCAGTTCGATGCGCGCGCTGAGCGCATAGCGGTGGCCGGGCTTGACCTGGGCCGGGTCGTAGGCGAGGTGGAAGGGCAGCGGTACGTTGCCTTTGACCGGGCCGGCCTGGCGTGCCAGGACCACTGCTGGGGCGTCCATCAGCGACACATCCTGCAGCTCCACACTGAGGGTGGCGTTTGCTGGCAGGGCGCTGCGCTGCAGATAGAAGACTTCGCCATCCAGGCTGGCCTGGCTGGGCGAGGTATGGCTGGAACAGGCTGCGAGCAGGGATGCGCAACACAGCATAAAGAGCTTTTTCATGGAGTCTCCGTTTTCCTTAGGGCTGGCTTGTGGCCAACCCCAGGGACTGTAGCGGATTTTGCCGGCTGCTGAAGCCTTTACAGGGTTGAACTTTCCAGGCCGTCATCGCGGTGCAGCGCCACCTGACGGATCGACAGGCGCAGCTCGGCTGACAACACCCGCTTGGCCACGCCTTCGGCCACCTCGCCGAGCTTGTCGTGGTAGCCCAGCTTGCCTTGGCTGTCGGGCTGCAGCACGCCCTGCTCGAGCAAAGTCTGGATGAAGTGGCGGAACAGCGTCTTGTCGAAGAACTCCGGGGCGTTCAGGCCATGCAGGATCGACAGGCGCTGGGCCATCATCACGCACAGGTCTTCCAGCGCTTCGGCGCTGAGGCTGTGCTGCCCGCTGTTGAGCAGCAGCGAGGTAGCCATGTAGAAGCGCTGCAGGGTCTGGGTGATGGTGCGGGCGAGCAGGGTCAGCAGGACGAACTGCCGTGAACTGGGCGCGGGGCGGATGTACAGGTCCTGGTCCTGGCGCAGCAAGCCCTGTTCGACCAGTGCGGCCAGCCACTGGTCGATCACATCGTCCAGCTGCTCCGGTGTCCAGCGCAGGAACAGTTCGGCCTGCAGGTAGGGGTACAGTGCGTGCACATACTGGCCCAGCAGTTCACGGCTCAGGCGTGAGCTGCTGAGGAAGAAGCTGGCCAGCAGGGCTGGCAGGGCGAAGATGTGCAGCACGTTGTTGCGGTAATAGGTCATCAGCACCGCGTTGCCTTCATCCAGGTACAGGATGCGGCCCAGGGCATCCTTCTGCTCGGCCACCAGGCTCATGCTGCGCACGTGTTCGATCAGCGCCTGGCCGTCGCCCTCGGGCAAGGTGGTATGCGGCGAGTAGGGCACCTGGCGCAGCAGCGCCAGGTACAGGTCGAGCACGCGGGTCAAGGCGCGTTCGTCCAGGGCCAGGCGGCTGGTCGACAGCAGTGCCAGGGCCACCAGGTTGACCGGGTTGATCGCCGCTGCCTCGTTGAGGTGACGGGCCACGGTTTCGCCCAGGCGGGTGGTGGTGGCATTGAGCCAGTCCGGGCGATACTGCGGGCCGTGTTCCTGGTCGCGCCAACCGGGCTGCTGCTGATCGAGGAAACCGGCCAGGCGGATCGGTTCGCCGAAGTTGACGTAGACCTGGCCAAAGCGTTGCTTGAGCGCGCCGAACACCTTGAAGATGTCGAAGATCGACTCCTTCTTCTTGCTGGCCCCGCGCAGCTCGCCCAGGTAGGTGCGGCCTTCGAGCACACGCTCGTAGCCGATGTACACCGGCACGAAGACGATCGGCGTGCGCGACGAGCGCAGGAAGCTGCGCAGGGTGATGGCCAGCATGCCAGTACGCGGTTGCAACATGCGCCCGGTACGCGAACGGCCACCCTCGACGAAGTACTCCACTGGGAAGCCCTTGGTGTAGAGGGTGTGCAGGTACTCGTTGAACACCGCGGTATACAGCGGGTTGCCCTTGAACGTGCGGCGCATGAAGAAGGCACCGCCACGGCGCAGCAGGTTACCTACCAGCGGCATGTTGAGGTTGATGCCTGCGGCCACGTGCGGCGGGGTCAGGCCGTTGCGGAACAGCAGGTACGACAGCAGCAGGTAGTCGATGTGGCTGCGGTGGCACGGCACGTAGATGACTTCGTTGCCGGGGGCGATGCCTTGCACCTGCTCGATGTGGTTGACCTTGATGCCGTCGTAGATCTTGTTCCAGAACCAGCTGAGCACCACTTCGAGGAAGCGGATGGCGGTGTAGGTATAGTCCGAGGCGATCTCGTTGCCATAGCGCAGCGCCTGCGCCTCGGCCTTGGCCAGCGGCAGGTTCTCGCGCTGCGCCTCGTCGAGGATGGCCTGGCGCACCTGCGGCGCATGGATCAGGCCCTTGACCAGCGTGCGCCGGTGCGAGATGTCCGGGCCGATGACGGCGGTCTTGAGGTTGCGAAAATGCACGCGCATCAGGCGCTGGGCCATGCGCACGGTACGTTCGTGGCCCTTGTTGTGCTGCACCAGTTCGCGCAGGTGGATCGGCGCCGAGAACTGCACCCGGGTCTTGCGCCCCAGCACCAGCACGGTCAGTAGCCGGCGCAGGCGCCCGGTCACTGCCCAACTGTCGGCGAACAGCAGCTTCCACGGGCTGGACTCACTGGCCGGAGTCTGGCCCCAGAACACACTGACCGGGATGATCTGCGCGTCCTCTTCGGCATGCTGGCTGATGGCGGTTACCAGGCGCTCCAGGGTGGGTGGCGCGCCACGCTTGTCGTGGCGGCCGAGCCAGTCCGGGTCCGGCGTCAGGTAGAAGAATGCAGCCGGTTCCTGCAGTGGGCCCACCGCCACTGGCAGCACCGGGCGCGGCAGCCCCGCCTTGGTGCATTCGTGGTCGAGCACGGCCAGGTCGGTGAGGGCGGGCGAGGGCAGCGCATAGAACACCGGGCGGCTGCGGTCGAGCTTGAGGGTGAGGGAGGACTGGTTGATGGTTTCGGAGCGCACCCACAGGTACAACAGGCGACGCAGGGCGCCGAAGATCAGGCGGCGCAGGGGGGAACGGGTCATGGGGTGTGTGCCCTGGGTGTGAAGTTCAGTGGTTATCTGGCCAATTAGTCTGCCGTATCCGCGCAAGTTCAGCAAAAATCGCCGAACGGCGCGACGGTCATCAAATTTTTTTGTTCTGTGTCATATACTCGGCCTGCCACTTGCAGGATATTTGCGCAAGCGGCGTCGGCACGTGGCGGAGGCTTCGTGTCTACAAGGCGATCTTCACAATAAAAATCCGGAGTAGTTCAGATGTCGTCTCGTGAGACTGGGAATGTAAAGTGGTTCAACGATGCCAAGGGTTATGGCTTCATTCAGCGCGAAGGTGGTGCGGATGTGTTCGTCCACTATCGGGCGATTCGCGGTGAGGGGCATCGTACCCTGGTCGAAGGGCAGCGGGTCGAATACGCCTGCGTGCAGGGCCAGAAAGGCCTGCAAGCCGAAGACGTAGTAGGGCTCTGAGCCTCATGCTGTAAGGCTTGTTGTGGGAGCTGGCTTGCCGGCGATTACCGGCAAGGCCGGTGCCAGGTGCCGTGTTGCCTGCATCGGCGGCAAGCCAGGCTCCCACAGGAATACCCTGTGTTCAGGTACGCCAGGTGATCTCCTCTTCACCGTCGGCACTGATGCGGATCCAGCGGTCGGCATCCTCTTCCCCGTCTTCTTCCACCCAGCCACCCGGCGCGCAGCGCACTTCCACACCCAGTGCGGCAAAAGCGGCGCGGGCGCAGGCCACATCGTCGGCCCAGGGCGTCTGGTCGCTTTCCAGGTAAAGGCTGTTCCATTTCCCTACAGCTTTGGGTAACCAGGTGACCGGAATGTTACCGGCCTGGCATTTGAAGGTCTGGCCTTTCTGCTGCCATTCGCTGCACGGGCCGATCGCCTGGGCAAGCCACTCGGCAATCTGCTTGTGGTCGACGTCGGCGTCCTTCAGGTAGATCTCGATATCAGGTTGGCGCATAAGGGCTCCGGTGTGCTCAGTCTTGGCGCAGGAAATAGTCGTAACGCATGGAAACCGTGACCTCGAACGGCTCGGCCTGGTCGATCACCCGGGCACGCCTTTCGGCACTGGCGCGCCAGCCGTGCGGGGTCATGGCCAGCAGGTCGGCGCGGGCCTTGGGCGCGACCAGGCTCAGGCGAAACTCCAGGGTTTCGCTGTGGGCATGGGCCATGCCATCGGGGACCAGTGCGAGATGCTTGTCGTCGGCGTAAGGGCGCACTTCATCGTAGAGCACTTCGCGCAGTTCCATCAGGTGGCCGCTGGTGGGGCCGACCCGCATCAGGCCACCGCCGGGGCTGAGCAGGCGCTTGGCCTCGGCCCAGTCGAGCGGGCTGAACACGCTGGCGATGAACTGGCAGCTGGCGTCGGCCAGCGGCACCCGGGCCATGCTGGCGACCATCCAGGTGACCTCGGGCGCGCGGCGGCAGGCACGCTTGACCGCCTCGCGGGAAATGTCCAGGGCATAGCCGTCGGCGGCCGGCACGGCCTGGGCGAGCTGTGCGGTGTAGTAACCCTCGCCGCAACCGATGTCCAGCCAGGCAGAGGGCTGGCGCTCGGCGGCCAGTTCGGCCAGGCGGCGGGCCACCGGGGCGTAGTGGCCGGCATCGAGGAAATCGCGGCGGGCCTCGACCATGGCCTGGTTGTCACCCGGGTCGCGGCTGTTCTTGTGCTGCACCGGCAACAGGTTCAGGTAACCCTGGCGGGCGCGGTCGAAGCGGTGCCCGGCCGGGCACACCACACCGTTGTCGAGCCGGCTCAGCGGCGCCTGGCAAAGGGGACAGGCGAGCATCAGGCGAGCAACCGGACCAGGGTCTGGTAGTAGATTTCGGTCAGCAGGTCGAGGTCGCTGGCCAGGATCCGCTCGTCAACCTGGTGGATGGTGGCGTTGACCGGGCCCAGCTCGACCACCTGGGTGCCCATGGTGGCGATGAAGCGGCCATCGGAAGTACCACCGCTGGTGGACGGCTGGGTGTCGCGGCCGGTGACGCCCTTGATGCTGGCCGATACCGCGTCCAGCAGCTCGCCCGGTTCGGTGAGGAACGGCAGGCCCGACAGCGCCCAGTCGATCGACCAGTCCAGTTGATGCTTGTCGAGAATGGCTGCCACCCGCGCCTGCAGGCCTTCGACGGTGGACTCGGTGGAGAAGCGGAAGTTGAACAGCGCGGTCAGTTCGCCTGGGACCACGTTGGTGGCACCGGTGCCAGCATTGAGGTTGGAGATCTGGAAGCTGGTCGGCGGGAAGAACGCATTGCCTTCGTCCCAGTGCTCGGCAGCCAGTTCGGCCAGGGCCGGGGCGGCCAGGTGGATCGGGTTGCGCGCCAGGTGCGGGTAGGCCACGTGGCCCTGCTTGCCGCGTACGGTCAGCTTGGCGCCGAGCGAGCCACGGCGGCCGTTCTTGACCACGTCACCGAGCAGGGTGGTGCTGGATGGCTCGCCGACGATGCACCAGTCCAGGCGCTCGTTGCGCGCTTTCAGGCGCTCGACCACGGCCTTGGTGCCGTGGTGGGCCGGGCCTTCCTCGTCGCTGGTGATCAGGAAGGCGACCTTGCCCCGGTGGTTCGGGTAGTCCTGCACGAAGCGCTCGCTGGCAATCACCATGGCGGCCAGGCTGCCTTTCATGTCGGCGGCACCACGGCCGCAGAGCATGCCCTCGGCGTCGATCAGCGCCTTGAACGGTTCATGCTGCCATTGCTGCACCGGGCCGGTGGGCACCACGTCGGTGTGGCCGGCGAAGCACAGCACCGGGCCGTCCTGGGTGCCGTGGGTGGCCCAGAAGTTGTCGACGTCCTCGATGCGCATCGGTTCCAGCTGGAAGCCCACGGCGCCCAGGCGGTTCATCATCTGCGCCTGGCAGTCGGCGTCGACGGGGGTGACCGAGGGGCGACGGATCAGGTCGCAGGCCAGTTGAAGGGTGGGCGAAAGCTCGGCTGGGGCCGTCATGGGGGACTCCGGGGCAAGGCAAGGCGAGGAATTCTGAGGGGCGTTATCTTATATCAAAGCGTCAGGCCAATGGGGCGCAAAGCGCCCCAAATAACTCATGCCTGTTGCGCCTCGGCGGCCTTTTCCCCGGGTTTGGGCAGCGATGACAGAAACGCCATCACCAGCGCCGCCACATAAGGCAACGATTGCACCAGCAACATCGCCACCCAGAAACGCATGTCCGAACTCGGCAGCCCTTGCACCAGATAGATGCCCAGCGCCGCACCCCACAGCAGCAACATGATGAACAGCTCTTCACGGGCCTCGGAAATCGCTACCAGCAAGCCATGGCTGTCGGCATTCTTCGGCGTGCGGAAGAACGGCATGCTGCTGGTGAAGAAACCGTACAGTACCGCCTTGGCGATGGTGTGCGACAACGCCAGCCCGGCCAGCGCCGCGGCAAAGGCGTCCTTCAGGTTCACACCCACTGCGCGCCGGTAGAGGAAAATGATCTTGCCGACCTTGAAGAAGAACAGCGCCAGCGGCGGAATGGCGAAGATCATCAGTGGCGGGTCGACCCGGTGGGGCACGATGATCATGGCCGCCGACCACAGCAGCGCGCCGACGGTGAAGAAGATGTTCATGCCATCGGCGATCCATGGCAGCCAGCCGGCCAGGAAGTGGTAGCGCTGGCCACGGGTCAGCTCGCTGCCCTTGCCGCGCAGCAGCGCGCTGGCGTGGTGCTTGATGATCTGGATGGCGCCATAGGCCCAGCGGAAACGCTGCTTCTTGAAGTCGATGAAGGTGTCGGGCATCAGGCCCTTGCCATAGCTGTTGTGGGCGTAGGCCGCCGACAGGCCCTTCTCGAACACGCGCAGGCCCAGCTCGGCGTCCTCGCAGATGCACCATTCGGCCCAGCCCAGCTCTTCCAGCACGCTGCGCCGGGTCATGGTCATGGTGCCGTGCTGGATGATCGCGTCACGGTCGTTGCGGGTGACCATGCCGATGTGGAAGAAACCCTTGTACTCGCTGTAGCAGAGCTTCTTGAAGGCGCTTTCGTGCTGGTCGCGGTAGTCCTGCGGCGACTGCACCACGGCGATTTTCGGGTCGGCGAAATGCGGCACCATGTGCTTGAGCCAGTTGCGGTCGACGCAGTAGTCCGAGTCGATCACCGCAATCACTTCGGCGTCCTTGGCGGTATGCGGGATCAGGTAGTTCAGCGCGCCGCCCTTGAAGCCGGCCAATGGCGCGACGTGGAAGAACCTGAAGCGTTCGCCGAGCTTCTCGCAGTGGGCCTTCAGCGGCTCCCACACGGCCGGGTCCTTGGTGTTGTTGTCGATCACCAGCACTTCGTAGTCGGGGTAGTCCAGTGCGGCCAGGGCGTCGAGGGTCTGCTTCACCATCTCTGGCGGCTCGTTGTAGCACGGCACATGCACCGACACCTTGGGCCGGTAGGCGCTGTCGGCCTGCACCGGCAGGAATTCGCGGCGGCGCTTGTGTATCCATACCGCCTCGGCCAGTTCGTGGGCCTCGGTGAGCAGGACGATGAACACCCCCAGCGCGCCGAGGGCCAGCAGCACGCCCACGGTCAGGCTGAACCAAGTGCTGTATTGCTGGCTGTAGTCATAGGCGATCCACACCAGGACCGACCCGCACAGGAACGTGATGAAGGTCAGGAAGGTACGGCCGCGCTGGCGCAGGGCAGAGCCGTCGATGAACAGCACGGTCAGCGCAATCAGCGCCAGGACCACCGAGGCCACTGCCAGGGCACGCCATTGCGGGATCGCCACCACCGGGCCGTCGAAGTTGAATTTCTGCTGGCGCTCGGCGTTGTACACGCCCCAGTAGGCGCCCACCGAACCTTCGTCACTGGCTTTCCATGGCTGGTCATAGGCTTCGATGACGAAGTAGTTGTAACCACGGCGGTTGAGGGTGTTGACCAAGGTGCGCAGGTAAATGGCCTGGTCGGCCTGGGTTGCATCGGCACCACCGCGCATGCGGCCGTTGCTCGGCCAGCCGACTTCCGACAACAGCAGTGGCTTGCGCGGGAACTGGTGTTTCAGTTCGCGGGCCCGATCGAGGACGAATGCGACCGAATCCTGCATCGGCACGAACTCCCAGTACGGCAGGATGTGCGCGGCGATCAGGTCGACATGCTTGGCCAGCTGTGGGTTTTCTTTCCAGATGTGCCACTGCTCGCTGGTGGTCACCGGTACCTTCACCGCTGCACGTACCCGGTCGAGGTACTGGATCAGGTTCTCCGGGGTGACCTCCTCGCGGAACAGCGCCTCGTTGCCGACCACCACCCGGACCACGCTGCGCGAGGTGTTGGCCAGCTGGATGGCGGTGGCGATCTCGCGCTCGTTGCGTTCCAGGTCGGGGCTGATCCAGATGCCCAGCGTGACCCGCAGGCCGAACTCCTCGGCCAGCCGCGGAATATCGGCCTGGGTGCCTTCCACGGTATAGGTACGGATGCTGTCGGTCAGTTTGCTCAACTGCTCCAGGTCCTGGCGCATCTCGTCATCAGTGGGGTACTGGCCTTTTTGTGGGCTTTCCCCCAGACGGAAGGGCGAATAGGAAAACCCGGAGATCTGCTCTGGCCAGGCAGGCGCGGAAACCGGGCGATTGATCAGGGCCCAGAAACCGGTAAACAACGCGGCGATGGCCAGGACCACGACCAGGTTCAGGCCGAATTTACGTGAAGACATTGTCGTCCATTAGTGTCGAAGTGATAGGACATTAAAGCAGGGTTGGTGGCCTCTTTCCTAACGATGCAGGTCATGGGCCCACTGGCATATAATGCGCGCCGGTTTTTTGGGGTATGAGCATGAGTACAGAAGATCCACGCTTCGCCGGCGTTGCCCGGCTATATGGCGACCAAGGCTTGCAGCGCCTGGCCCAGGCCCATGTGGCCGTGGTCGGCATTGGCGGGGTTGGCTCGTGGGCGGCCGAAGCGCTGGCCCGCAGTGGCGTGGGCGAGATCACCCTGTTCGACCTCGACGACGTCTGCGTCAGCAATACCAACCGCCAGGCCCACGCCCTGGAAGGGCAGGTGGGGCGGCCCAAGGTCGAGGTCATGGCCGAGCGTTTGCGCGCGATCAACCCGGCCTGTACGGTGCATGCGGTAGCCGATTTCGTCACCCGCGACACCATGGTCGAGTACATCAGCGAAAACCTTGACTGCGTGATCGACTGCATCGACAGCGTCATGGCCAAGGCCGCGTTGATTGCCTGGTGCCGCCGGCGCAAGATCGCCATTGTTACTACCGGTGGCGCTGGTGGGCAGATCGACCCGACGCAGATCCAGATCGCCGACCTGAACAAGACCTTCAACGACCCGCTGGCTTCGCGGGTGCGTTCCACCCTGCGCCGCGACTACAACTTCTCGCGCAACGTCAGCCGCAATTATGGCGTGCCGTGCGTGTTTTCCAGTGAGCAGCTGCGCTATCCCAAGGGGGATGGCAGTGTATGCCTGCAGAAGAGTTTTGTCGGTGAAGGCGTGCGGCTGGACTGCTCGGGTGGTTTTGGCGCGGTGATGATGGTGACTGCGACCTTTGGCATGGTGGCGGCGAGCAAGGCGGTGGAAAAGCTGGTGGCGGGGGCGCGACGGCCTTCGGAGCGGGTCAAGCCTGAATAGACCGCGTGGGCTTCTTCGCGGGCGTGCCCGCTCCCACAGGTACTGCATCTCTCTCAAGAACGATGAGGACCCTGTGGGAACGGGCAAGCCCGCGAAGCAGCCAGCGCGATTCAACGGTTGGACGCCAGCTCCGCCATCCGCTGCAAGACTGCATGCAACCCGTTGCTGCGCGACGGCGACAGCTGGCGCTCCAGGCCCAGTTGGGTAAACCACTCACGCAGATCAAGCGCGGCCAGCTCTGCACTGGCCAACCCCTGCACCCGCACCAGCAGCAACGCCAGCAACCCGCGTAGCAAACGTGCATCGCTGCTGGCCTTGAACCGCCACGCACCTTCGACTTGCTCGGCCACCAGCCACACCAGGCTTTCACAGCCATGCACCCGGTTGGCCTCGGTCTTTTCAGCCTCGGCCAAGGGCTCCAGGCGGTCGCCCCACTGCATCAGCAGGCGCGCACGCTGTTCCCAGCCCTTGCTTTGCGCAAACGCCTCCAGCGCCTGGCAGGCCTGTGTCGGCAGGTTCATCGCAACAGCTCCAGGCCTTGGTCCAGCGCGTCGAAGAAGCGCTGCAAGTCATCGCTGTCGTTGTACAGCCCCAGCGACACGCGGATGGCGCCCTCCAGCCCCAACCCCTTGAGCAGTGGCATGGCGCAGTGGTGCCCGGCACGCACGGCAATACCCTGCTCGGTCAGCAGGTGGGCGATATCAGCGTTGTGCACGCCTTCGATGACGAAACTGGCCAGGGCCGCCTGTGGTGCGCCAAGGATGCGCAAACCATCACGGTCGCCCAGGCCACGCAGCAACTGTTGGTGCAGGCTCGCCTCATGGGCTTCGACCGCCCGGGCATCGAGGCTGGCCAGGTAGTCCAGGGTCGCGCCCAGGCCGATCACCCCGGCGATCGGCGGGGTTCCGGCCTCGAAACCCAGCGGCGCGGGGCGGAAGCTGGCGCTTTGGTAGTCGGCCAGTTGCACCATCTCGCCGCCGAACTGCCAGTGGCGCAGCAATTCCAGCGCCTGGCTGCGGCCGTACAGCACGCCGACGCCTTCCGGGCCGTACAGCTTGTGGCTGGAGAACACATAGAAGTCGCAACCCAGCTGCTGTACATCATGCCGCCCATGCACCACCCCCTGGGCACCGTCGACCACGGTCAGCGCGCCTTGCGCGCGGGCATGGGCCAGCAGCGCCGGCAGCGGCTGCCAGGTACCCAGCACGTTGGACAGCTGGCTTACCGCCAGTACCCGGGTGCGTGGCCCGATCAGTTGCAGTGCCTGGTCCAGGTCGATGCGGCCATGGACGTCCAGCGGCAGTACCACCAGACGCAGCTTGCGCCGCTGCGCCAGCTGCTGCCAGGGCAGCAGGTTGGCGTGGTGCTCCAGGGCGCTGACGGCAATTTCATCCCCGGCCTCGAAACGCTGTTCCAGGCCATAGGCCAGCAGGTTCAGCGCCGACGTGGCACCGTGGGTGAAGACGATCTGTCGTGATTCTGCCGCATTGAGCCAGGCGGCGACCTTGTCGCGGCTGGTTTCGAAAGCCTGGGTTGCGAGTGCGCCGGGCAAATGCTGGGCACGGTGCACGTTGGCAGCGCCATGGCCGTAGTAATGGCTCAGGGCATCGAGCAGGGCTTGCGGCTTCTGGGTGGTGGCGGCGCTGTCCAGGTAGGTCTGGTGCTGCCGTTGCAGGGCGGCGATCGCGGGGAAATCGGCACGCCAGGGGGAGGGCTGGAACATGGTCGCGGGGCCTGGAAGAAAATCGGGTCTGGCGTGGTGCCAGACCCGATCTTAGCATTTCAAGCGCTGAGAATCCGCTGCTGCAGGGCTGCAGGGTTCTCAGTTGTGCGCGTGCAGCGCCTCGTTCAGCTCGATCGCCGACTTGTGGGTCTTGCACTCCACCGCACCGTTCAGCGAGTTGCGGCGGAACAGCAGGTCGGTCTGGCCGGCCAGGTCGCGGGCCTTGACTACCTTGACCAGCTGGTTGTTCTCGTCCAGCAGGTTCACCTTGGTGCCAGCGGTGATGTACAGGCCGGCCTCGACGGTATTGCGGTCACCCAGCGGGATACCGATACCGGCGTTGGCGCCGATCAGGCAGCCTTCGCCAACCTTGATGACGATGTTGCCGCCACCGGACAGGGTGCCCATGGTCGAGCAGCCGCCGCCCAGGTCGGAACCCTTGCCGACGAACACGCCAGCGGAAACGCGGCCTTCGATCATGCCCGGGCCTTCGGTGCCAGCGTTAAAGTTGACGAAGCCTTCGTGCATGATGGTGGTGCCTTCGCCGATGTAGGCGCCCAGGCGCACACGGGCGGTGTCGGCGATACGCACGCCGGCCGGCACCACGTAGTCGGTCATTTTCGGGAACTTGTCCACCGAGAACACTTCCAGCAGCTCGCCCTTCAGGCGCGCTTCCAGTTGCAGCTCGGCCAGTTCGGCCAGGTCGACTGCGCCCTGGTTGGTCCAGGCCACGTTCGGCAGCAGCGGGAAGATGCCGGCCAGGCTTACACCGTGCGGCTTGACCAGGCGGTGCGACAGCAGGTGCAGCTTGAGGTAGGCCTCCGGAGTCGAGGTCAGTGCAGCGTCTTCGGCCAGCAGGGTGGCGACCAGCGGCTTGTGGCTCTCGGCCAGGCGGGTCAGCAGGGCCGCCTGGGCGGCGTCGATGCCTTTCACCGCCTCGGCCAGTTGGGCGGCCTGGGCAGTGCTGAAGGCGATGGCCTGATTGCCACCTGCATAGCCGAGCAGCGGCGCTACGGCAGCGACCAGTTCTGCGCTCGGGTTGAGCAGTGGTTGTGCGTAGAACACTTCCAGCCAGGCGCCCTGGCGGTTCTGGGAGCCGACACCGAAGGCCAGGCTGAACAGGGTATTGGACATGTGATTACCTCGTGCGAAATAGGGTAGGGGCTCAGGCCAGGGCTGCGGCGTACAGGTCGGGCTTGAAACCGACCAGGGTGCGGGTGCCCAGGTCCAGCACCGGGCGCTTGATCATCGACGGCTGGGCCAGCATCAGTTCGACGGCCCTGGCCTGGTCGAGGTCGGCCTTGCTGGCGTCGTCCAGCTTGCGGAACGTGGTGCCGGCACGGTTGAGGATGACTTCCCAGCCGTGTTCGTTGCACCAGCGGTTCAGGCTGTCACGGTCGATGCCTTGGGTCTTGTAATCGTGGAATTCGTAGGCGACGGCTTTTTCGTCGAGCCAGGTACGCGCTTTTTTCATGGTGTCGCAGGCTTTGATGCCGTAGAGCGTGTAGGTCATTGTGTACATTGAGGCCACAGGCTGCCTCAATTTCTCCGTATTCGAATGTCAGTCGCGGGATTATGCGGGAACCATCCTTTGAGCGCCACGGGGGGCATGCCTTGAGTCTTGTAGTGCCGGTTGGACCGAGCGCCGCGCAGGCAGCGCTCGGTCCAACCGGCACTACAACCGCCAAGGCATGCGCTCCAGCTCCACGTCTCATCATGTTACATATTCATCCCCCACCTGCGACTATCGTGCAGCGGCCTCGCCTCACGCTACCCCGCTAACATATTGTTTCAATGGCGCGCTTTCGCCCCGCTGTCGATTCTGGTTCACAAAGGAAGCCCTACCGGATGCAGTCCGCCTATACCGTCCTCATCCTGCTCACGCTGGTCAGCGTGTCGAAGCTGGTCGGCCGCATGATCCCGCTGCCCTTGCCGTTGGTACAGATCGCCGCCGGTGCCTTGCTGGCCTGGCCGACGCTGGGCCTGCATGTGGCCCTGGACCCCGAACTGTTCCTGTTCCTGTTCCTGCCACCCTTGCTGTTCGCCGACGGTTGGCGCATTCCCAAGCGCGAGCTGTGGCGCATCCGTGGCCCGGTAGTGGCGTTGGCCGTTGGGCTGGTGCTGTTCACCGTGGTCGGGGCCGGTTATTTCATCCACTGGCTGCTGCCTGGCATCCCGCTGCCGGTGGCCTTCGCCCTGGCGGCAGTGTTGTCGCCGACCGACGCCGTGGCGGTGTCGGCCATTGCCCAGGACCGCCTGCCCACCCCGCTGATGCATATGCTGCAAGGCGAGGCCCTGATGAACGATGCGTCCGGCCTGGTGACCTTCAAGTTCGCTCTGGCGGCAGCGATTACCGGGGTGTTCTCGTTGGCCGATGCCAGCTTCAGCTTCGTCCTGGTCGCCCTGGGCGGCCTTGCCGTGGGTGTCGCCCTGAGCTGGCTGATCGGCCGCCTGCGGGCGTGGATGATCGCCCGCGGCTGGGACGACCCGGCCACCCACGTGGTGTTCATGTTGCTGCTGCCGTTCGCCGCCTACGTGCTGGCCGAGCGCCTGGGCGTGTCGGGCATCCTCTCCGCGGTAGCGGCCGGCATGATGCAGAGCTGGCTCGACCTGCTGCCCAGGCAGACCAGCACCCGCCTGCTCAACCGCAGCGTCTGGTCATTGCTGGAGTTCGCCTTCAACGGCCTGATCTTCCTCCTGCTGGGCCTGCAGCTGCCGGACATCATCAAGGCCGTGGTCAGCCACGAAGCCAGCGTCTGGCCGACCCTGGCCTGGCGTTGCCTGGATGTGGTGGCAATCTTTGCAGCGTTGATCCTGCTGCGCTTCATCTGGGTGCAGAGTATCTGGCGCTCGATCGGGGTGGTGCGACGCTGGCGCGGCAAGCCAGCGTTGGTCCTGATGCCCACGGCGCGCTCCTGCTGGCTGCTGACCCTGGGCGGTGTACGCGGAGCAGTCACCCTGGCCGGTGTCATGTCGATCCCGCTGTTGATAGGCGCGGACAAGGTATTCCCAGAGCGTGACCTGCTGATCTTCATCGCCGCCGGGGTGATCCTGCTGTCGCTGATCACCGCCTGTATTGCCCTGCCGCTGCTGCTGCGCGGGGTGACCAAGAGCCCGGACGAGCGCCTGCACCAGGAAGTGCAAGAGGCCTGGCGGCGTACTGCCGAGGCGGCGATCCATGCCCTGGAGGCCGAAGAAGTGATCGACAGCAACGCGCCGCAGGATGCCGCGCAGGCGACCTTGGCCACCGAACTCAAGGCGCGCCTGATGGCGGAATACCGCGATGAACTGGACAGCTACAACGACAGCGCCGAAGCCAAGGCCCTGGCGCAACAGATGGACCTGCTGGAGCGACGCCTGCGCCTGCGTGCGCTGCGGGCACAGCGGCTGGAGCTGTACGACCTGCATCGTCAGCATCTGGTAGGTGACGAGGTGGTGCGGCAGGTGCTGGGCGAGCTGGACTTGAGCGAGGCGAACCTGGGGGCGGTCAAGTAGAGCGAAAGGGGCGCAACGCGCCCCCGGTCGGTCATCGGCTCTGCAGGAATTGGCGAATCCGCTCCGCCGCCTCGATGCACTCGGCCAGCGGCGCGACCAGCGCCATGCGCACGCGCCCGGCACCCGGGTTCACCCCATCCACTTCGCGCGACAGGTACGAGCCCGGTACCACCGTCACATGCTGGGCCGCGAACAGCTCACGGGTGAATTCGGCATCGTCGCCGGGCACCTTGGCCCACAGGTAGAAGCTGCCGTCCGGGCGCTGCACGTCCAGCACCGGCTGCAGGATATCCAGCACGGCATCGTACTTGGCGCGGTACTGGTCGCGGTTCTCGCGTACATGCGCCTCGTCCTGCCAGGCGGCAATGCTGGCCAGTTGGGTTTGTACCGGCATGGCACAGCCATGGTAGGTGCGGTACAGCAGGAACGGCTTGATGATCTCGGCATCCCCGGCGACGAAGCCCGAACGCAGGCCCGGCAGGTTGGAACGCTTGGACAGGCTGTGGAACACCACGCAGCGCTTGAAGTCGCTGCGGCCCAGCTCTGCGCAGGCAGTCAGCAGGCCCGGTGGCGGGGCGTCTTCGTCGAAGTACAGCTCGCTGTAGCACTCGTCGGCGGCGATCACGAAGTCGTGCTGGTCGGCCAGGGCGATCAGCTTTTTCAAAGTGGCCATCGGCACCAGCGCGCCCGTGGGGTTGCCCGGCGAGCACAGGAACAGGATCTGGCAACGCTGCCAGACTTCGGCCGGCACGGCGTCGAAGTCGGGGTTGAAACCGTTGCTTTCCAGGCACGGCAGGTAGTGCGGGGTTGCGCCGGCCAGCAGCGCTGCACCTTCGTAGATCTGGTAGAACGGGTTGGGGCTGACCACCAGGCCGTCATCGGCGCGGTTGACCACGGCCTGGGTGAAGGCGAACAGCGCCTCGCGGGTGCCGTTGACCGGCAGGATGTGGCGCTCGGCGTCCAGCCAGCCGGCCGGGACGCCAAAGCGGCGCTCGCACCACTGGCCGATCGCCTGGCGCAAGCCCGGCAGGCCGATGGTGCTGGGGTATACCGCCAGCTTGTCGAGGTTGTCGGCCATGGCCTGGGCGACGAACGCCGGCGATTCATGCTTCGGCTCACCGATCGACAGGGCGATGGCGCGTTTGTCCGCCGCCGGCTTCACGCTGCCCAGCAGGGCGCGGAGTTTCTCGAACGGGTAGGGCTGAAGCTGGGTCAAGGCATGGTTCATCGGCGCAAGGTCTCGTCAATCGTCTGGTCGTTAAAAGGTCATGCGGGTCGGGCTGGTATCGCTGGCCTGGCCGGCCTGCAGCTGCTGGACAATGGCCTCCTGCAGGCGGCTGCACAGCTGTGGGTCGGACAGCGGCTGGTTGTCGGCGTCGGTGATGAAGAACACGTCTTCCACCCGCTCGCCAAGGGTGGCGATCTTGGCATTCTGCAGCGACAGGTCGAACTCCAGGAAGATCCGCCCCAGCCGGGCCAGCAGGCCTGGGCGGTCCGGCGCGGTGATCTCGAGGATGGTCACTGGCCGCTGGGCATCGTTGAGGATGGTCACCTGCGGCGGGAAGTCGAAGTGCTTGAGCTGGCGCGGCACCCGGCGCTGGATGATGGTCGGGTAGTCCTCGGGGTTGCGCAGCGCTTCGGTCAGGCCGTCGCGAATCTGCTTGACCCGCTGCGGGTTGTCGCCGATCGAGCCGCCATCGTTGTCCAGCACGATATAGGTGTCGAGGGTGAACTGGCTGCTCGAGGTGATGATCCGCGCGTCATGAATGTTCAGGTTCAGTTGCGACATGGCCGCCACCGTCACGGCAAAGAAGTCGTGCTGGTCGGGGGCATAGATGAAGATCTGCGTGCCACCTTCGAATTCGCGCTGGGTGGTTTCCTTGATCAGTACCAGCGGCCCGCCGTCGGCCGGCTGCTGCAGGATCGCGTCACTGTGCCAGGCCACGTCGGCGGCGGTGTGCTTGAGGAAGTAGTCATCGCCCAGCTGCGACCACAATTGCTCGACGTCGTCCGGGTCGGTGCCCTCGCGCACCAGGATATCCAGTGCTGCGGACTGGGTCTGGCGAATCTGCTCCTCGCGGTCCAGCGGGTTTTCCAGGCCACGGCGCAGGGCACGCTTGGTCTCGGTGTACAGCTGGCGCAGCAGGCTGGCGCGCCACGAGTTCCACAGGCTGGGGTTGGTGGCGTTGATGTCGGCCACGGTCAGCACGTAGAGGTAGTCCAGGCGCGTTTCGTCGCCCACGTGCAGGGCAAAGTCGTTGATTACCTGCGGGTCGGACAGGTCCTTGCGCTGGGCGGTGGTCGACATCACCAGGTGGTTCTGCACCAGCCAGGCGATCAGGCGGCTGTCCCAGGCCGGCAACTGGTGGCGTTCGCAGAATTTCTGCGCATCCAGGGCGCCCAGTTCGGAGTGGTCGCCCTGGCGCCCCTTGCCGATGTCGTGGTACAGGCCGGCCAGGTAGATCAGCTCGGGCTTGGGCAGGCGCCCCATGAGCTTGCTGGCCAGCGGGAATTTCTCGGACACCGGCGTGTACTGCAGCTTGCGCAGGTGCTTGATGAGGTTGAGGGTGTGCGCGTCGACCGTATAGATGTGGAACAGGTCATGCTGCATCTGCCCGACGATCAGGCCGAATTCCGGCAGGTAGCGGCCAAGGATGCCGTAGCGGTTCATCCGCCGCAGGTTGCGGTGGATGCCGATTTCGCACTTGAACAGCTCGATGAACAGGCTGGTGTTGCGGATGTCGGTGCGGAAGGTGTCGTCGATCAGGTGCCGATGTTCGCGCAGCAGGCGCACGGTATCGGCGCGCACGCCCTTGATCTCGGGGTGCTGGGCCATCAGCACGAAGATCTCCAGCATGGCGAACGGGGTGCGCTTGAACACGTTCGGCCGGGTGGCTTCTATATAGCCATCATGCAGGCGGAAGCGCGCATTCAACGGCTGGGTGGTGCCGCTGTCGTCATCGGCCAGGATGACCTCTTCGAAGTGCTGGATGATCAGGTCGCACAGCTGGCTGATGCTCATCACCACCCGGTAGTACTGCTGCATGAACTGCTCGATCGCCCGCTTGGGGTTGTCGTCGCTGTAGCCCAGCAGCGCGGCGATGCTGCGCTGGTGGTCGAACAGCAGGCGGTCCTCGGCGCGCCCGGCCAGCATATGCAAGGCGTAGCGCACCTTCCAAAGGAAGTCCTGGGACGAGGCCAGCAGCTCGTTCTCGCTTTCCAGCAAAAAGCCTTCGCCGGCCAGCGCATGCAGGTTGAGGGTGCCGTACTGGCGACGCGCCACCCACAGCACGGTCTGGATGTCGCGCAGGCCACCGGGCGAACCTTTCACGTTGGGTTCAAGGTTGTACTCGGTGTCGTTGTACTTGTGGTGGCGGGCCTTGAGCTCGGCGCGCTTGGCCAGGAAGAAGTCCTTGCTCGGCCACATGTGCCGGGTGTCGGTGACCTCCAGCATGCGCTGGCGCAAGGCCTCGGGACCGGCGATGGTGCGGCTTTCCATCAGGTTGGTGATGACCGTCAGGTCGGCGCGGGCCTGCTCGGCACACTCGTCGACGGTGCGCACGCTCTGGCCCACTTCCAGGCCGATGTCCCACAGCAGGGTGAGAAAGCGCTCGATGGCGTCGCGGTACTGCTCGTGTTCGGCGGCACCCAGCAGGATCAGCAGGTCGATGTCCGAATGCGGGTGCAGCTCGCCGCGCCCGTAGCCGCCAACCGCGACCAGGGCAATGCCGCTGTGGTCGCCCCAGTCGAACTGGTTCCACGCCTGTTGCAGGATATTGTCGACGAGCCAGGCGCGAGCCTCGATCAGCGGGCGGATTTCGCTGCCGCTGCGAAAACGCCGGTCGAGCACCTCGCCGGCCTGGCGGATGGCCTTCTTGAAGGCGGCGATGGGGCTCGCCTTGAGGGCCAGTTCCGCCTGGAACTGGCCGCGGTCGAACAACTCGGGATCCACCTGGGACATCGCGTCAGGTTCCTGTCGAGGGTTGGCCGTTATGAGTGCGTCAGGCCGAGGTGCGCGGGATGGTGTCGTCCTTGCGCAGGGTGAAGATCTCGTAGCCGGTCGCGGTCACCACCAGGGTATGTTCCCACTGGGCCGAAAGCTTGCGGTCCTTGGTGATGGCGGTCCAGCCGTCGCCCAGTACCTTGGTGTCGGCCTTGCCCTGGTTGATCATCGGCTCGATGGTAAAGGTCATGCCTTCCTTCAGCTCCATGCCGGTGCCGGCGCGGCCATAGTGAAGGATCTGCGGCTCCTCGTGGAACACCTTGCCGATACCGTGGCCGCAGAACTCGCGTACCACCGAGAAACCGTTCTTTTCCGCGTGCTTCTGGATCACTTCACCGATGTCGCCCAGGCGGCAGCCCGGCCTGACCAGCTCGATGGCCTTGTACATGCACTCCTGAGTGACCTTGGACAGGCGCTCGGCCCATACCGGCACGGTGCCGACGTGGAACATGCGGCTGGTGTCGCCGTGGTAGCCGTCCTTGATCACGGTGACGTCGATGTTCAGCGTGTCACCGTCCTTGAGCGGCTTGTCGTTGGGGATGCCGTGGCAGACCACATGGTTGATCGAGGTGCAGATCGACTTCGGGTAGCCCTTGTAGTTGAGCGGCGCCGGGATGGCCTGCTGGACGTTGACGATGTAGTCGTGGCACAGGCGGTCCAGCTCTTCGGTGGTGACACCGGGCTTGACGTGTTCCTCGATCATTTCCAGCACTTCGGCGGCCAGGCGGCCGGCGATGCGCATCTTCTCGATGTCTTCTGCAGTCTTGATGGTGACGGTCATTACAGGCTCTCTACAGCGCCGCATGCGGCGCGAACAAACGGGAAAGGCCGGATTCTAGCAGAGCAGGGCGCCGATCGGTCGGGATAAAGACGCTCATGCTGCTGTCTATAGCTGGCATTCTGGCGCGAAAGCCGGGGTGCTGCAAAAACCGCTGACGGACGCAACAGTATCCGGGTTCCGTTCGGCCGCTGTCTGTGGTATAAAATGCGCCGCTTTCGGGGACGACCCCGTCAGCACTTAACCCACACACGTGTCGACACGATGGCCTGGGTGCCCCGAGTTGCAGAATTCGCGGGTTGGTCATTGGGATACGTGGAGGCCCAACCCGACTTATCAAGGAACTATCATGTCCCAAGTCAACATGCGCGATATGCTGAAGGCCGGTGTGCACTTCGGCCACCAGACCCGTTACTGGAACCCGAAAATGGGCAAGTACATTTTCGGCGCGCGCAACAAGATCCACATCGTCAACCTGGAAAAAACCCTGCCGATGTTCAACGACGCCCTGGCGTTCGTAGAGCGCCTGGCCCAGGGCAAGAACAAGATCCTGTTCGTCGGCACCAAGCGTTCCGCTGGCAAGATCGTCGCCGAGCAGGCTGCTCGTTGCGGTTCGCCATACGTTGACCACCGTTGGTTGGGCGGCATGCTGACCAACTACAAGACCATCCGCGCTTCGATCAAGCGTCTGCGCGACCTGGAAACCCAGGCCGAAGACGGCACTTTCGCCAAGCTGACCAAGAAAGAAGCCCTGATGCGCTCCCGCGACCTGGAAAAACTGGATCGCAGCCTGGGCGGTATCAAGGACATGGGCGGTCTGCCTGACGCTCTGTTCGTTATCGACGTTGATCACGAGCGCATCGCGATCACCGAAGCCAACAAACTGGGCATCCCGGTTATCGGCGTTGTCGATACCAACAGCAGCCCGGAAGGTGTTGACTACATCATCCCAGGTAACGATGACGCCATCCGCGCTATCGAGCTGTACATGACTTCGATGGCTGACGCAGTCATCCGTGGCCGCAACAACGTTGCCGGCGGCACCGAAGTTTACGCTGAAGAAGCGGCTGCACCTGCTGCCGAGTAATTAGACGCTAGCGTCGACTTGGCACGCAAAAAGGGGGCTCTGCCCCCTTTTTGCCACCTTGAAATCCTGCTGTCAGCATCGGCCCCGCATCATGGGCCTTGCTGAGATAGACACAGTGGATTTGCAGAATTGAACGCCCGTGAGCAACGGGTGGAATGGTTGAAAAACTTTCCAAGAGGATTTTGAAATGGCAGCAATTACTGCAGCGCTGGTCAAAGAACTGCGCGAGCGTACCGGCGAAGGCATGATGGATTGCAAGAAGGCCCTGGAAAAGGCCGGCGGCGACATCGAGAAAGCCATTGACGACATGCGTGCCTCGGGCGCCATCAAGGCCGCCAAGAAGGCTGGCAACGTCGCTGCTGAAGGCGCTATCGCGGTCAAGACCGACGGTAAATCCGCCGTCCTGCTGGAAGTGAACTCGCAGACCGACTTCCTGGCCCTGCAAGACGACTTCAAGGCTTTCGTAGCCGACAGCATCGAAGAAGCCTTCGCCCAGAAGCTGACCGACGCCGCTCCGCTGATCGCATCGCGTGAAGCTGCGCGTGAAGCGCTGGTCGCCAAGTGCGGCGAAAACGTCAACATCCGTCGCCTGGTGCGCGTTGAAGGTGACGTGGTCGGTGCCTACCTGCACGGCAACAAGATCGGCGCTGCCGTTGTCCTGAAAGGCGGCGACGTCGAGCTGGCCAAGAACATCGCCATGCACGTTGCCGCTTCGAACCCAGAGTTCCTGCTGCCGTCGGAAGTTTCGGCCGAAGCCATCGAGCGCGAGAAGGGCGTCTTCCTGCAACTGAACGCTGACAAGATCGCCGGCAAGCCGGAAAACATCGTCGAGAACATGATCAAGGGTCGTATCTCGAAGTTCCTGGCCGAAGCCTCGCTGGTCGAGCAGGCCTTCGTCATGAACCCGGAAGTCAAGGTTGGCGAGCTGGCCAAGAAAGCCGGTGCTGAAATCGTTTCCTTCACCTACTTCAAGGTCGGCGAAGGCATCGAGAAGCCAGTCGACAACTTCGCTGAAGAAGTTGCCGCCCAGGTCGCTGCTGCCAAGCAGTAAGACAGCCCCGTCTGTCGCCCCGAAGAGGCTGCCCGCTCACGCGCGCAGCCTCTTTGTCAAAACGGAGAGGGGTTTATCCGACTCTCTCTTCGCTGGCACCGAAGCGGTGCCACGCTACAGTTAGCAGGCTGAAAACAGCCCGCACGAATTTTCTAAAAGTACGCCGCAGGAGAGACTCGCAATGGCTCAGCAGGTGAGTGGTCGCCAACCTCGCTATAAACGCATTTTGCTCAAACTTAGCGGCGAGGCCCTGATGGGCTCGGAAGACTTCGGGATCGACCCGAAGGTGCTGGATCGCATGGCCCTCGAAGTTGGCCAGCTGGTAGGGATCGGGGTCCAGGTCGGCCTGGTGATCGGCGGTGGCAACCTGTTCCGCGGTGCCGCGCTCAGCGCAGCCGGCATGGACCGTGTCACCGGTGACCACATGGGCATGCTGGCCACCGTGATGAACGGCCTGGCCATGCGCGACGCGCTGGAGCGCTCGAACATCCCGGCCCTGGTCATGTCGGCCATTTCCATGGTCGGCGTCACCGATCATTACGATCGTCGCAAAGCTATTCGCCACCTCAACTCCGGGGATGTGGTAATTTTCTCCGCCGGTACCGGCAACCCGTTCTTCACCACCGACTCCGCGGCCTGCCTGCGCGCCATCGAAATCGATGCCGACGTGGTGCTGAAGGCGACCAAGGTCGATGGTGTGTACACTGCCGATCCATTCAAGGACCCGCACGCCGAGAAGTTCGATCACCTGACCTACGACGAGGTGCTGGATCGCAAGCTGGGTGTGATGGACCTGACCGCAATCTGCCTGTGCCGTGACCACAAGATGCCATTGCGGGTATTCAACATGAACAAGCCTGGCGCCCTGCTGAACATCGTGGTGGGTGGCGCTGAAGGCACTCTGATCGAGGAAGGCCAAGCATGATCAACGACATCAAGAAAGACGCGCAGGAGCGCATGACCAAGTCCCTCGAGGCCCTGGGTCGCAACCTGGCGGCAATCCGTACCGGTCGCGCGCACCCAAGCATCCTGGACAGCGTCAAGGTCCCGGCCTGGGGCAGCGAGATGCCGCTGAACCAGGTGGCCGCGATCACCGTCGAAGATGCCCGCACCCTGAAGATCGTCGCCCACGACAAGAACCTCAGCGCTGCCATCGAGAAGGCCATCCTCACCTCCGACCTGGGCCTGAACCCGTCCAGCGCCGGTACCACCATTCGCGTGCCGATGCCGGCCCTGACCGAGGAAACCCGCAAGGGCTACACCAAGCAGGCCAGCGGCGTTGCCGAGGATGCCAAGGTCGCTGTGCGCAACGTGCGCCGCGATGCCCTGGCCGAGCTGAAGAAGCTGACCAAGGACAAGGAGATCAGCGAAGACGAAGAGCGTCGTGCCGCTGACGAGATCCAGAAGCTGACCGACAAGTTCGTTGCCGAAGTCGATGCCGCCTTCAAAGCCAAGGAAAAGGACCTGATGGCCGTCTAAGGCCGGGGTTTTTTAATGGAAAAGACCAAGCCAGCGGTGCCGCCCTCGGTGCCGCGTCATGTCGCGATCATCATGGATGGCAACAACCGCTGGGCGAAAAAGCGCCTGCTGCCCGGCGTTGCCGGGCACAAGGCGGGTGTCGACGCCGTTCGCGCGGTCATCGAGGTGTGTGCAGAATCCGGGGTCGAGGTGCTGACCCTGTTCGCGTTCTCCAGCGAAAACTGGCAGCGCCCCGCCGAAGAGGTCGGTGCGCTGATGGAGCTGTTCTTCTCGGCCTTGCGCCGCGAGGCCAGGCGCCTGAACGAGAACAACATCAGCCTGCGTATCATCGGTGACCGTTCGCGTTTCCATCCGGAGCTGCAGGCTGCCATGCGCGAGGCCGAGGCGCTGACTGCCGGCAACAACCGTTTCATCCTGCAGATCGCGGCCAACTACGGTGGCCAGTGGGACATCGCCCAGGCTGCCCAGCGGCTGGCGCGCGAAGTGCAAGCCGGGCACCTGCGCCCGGAGGACATCACCCCGGGCCTGTTGCAGACCTGCCTGGCAACCGGCGAACTGCCGCTGCCGGACCTGTGCATCCGCACCGGTGGTGAGCACCGCATCAGCAATTTCCTGCTGTGGCAGCTGGCCTATGCCGAGCTGTACTTCTCCGACCTGTACTGGCCGGATTTCAAACACGAGGCCATGCGCAATGCCCTGGCCGATTTCGCTTCGCGCCAGCGCCGCTTCGGTAAGACCAGCGAGCAGGTCGAGGCTGGAGCTCGTGCTTAATGCTTAAACAACGCATCATTACCGCGCTGATCCTGCTGCCGATCGCGCTGGGTGGCTTCTTCCTGCTCAATGGCGGGGATTTCGCCCTGTTCATCGGCTTTGTGGTAACCCTCGGCGCCTGGGAGTGGGCACGCCTGGCCGGGCTCATGGCCCAACCGCTGCGTATCGCCTATGCCGCGGTGGTCGCCGGAGCGCTGATGCTGCTGTATATCCTGCCCGAGCTGGCGCCCTGGGTGCTGGGCGCTGCGGTGATCTGGTGGGGGCTGGCCACCTGGCTGGTGCTGACCTACCCGCGCAGCAGCGAACTGTGGGCCAGTGCTGCCTGCCGCCTGCTGATCGGCCTGCTGGTGTTGCTGCCGGCCTGGCAGGGGCTGGTGCTGCTCAAGCACTGGTCGCTGGGTAACTGGCTGATCCTCTCGGTCATGGTGCTGGTGTGGGCCGCCGATATCGGTGCGTATTTCTCCGGTCGTGCCTTCGGCAAGCGCAAGCTGGCCCCGCAGGTCAGTCCGGGCAAGAGCTGGGAAGGCGTGTATGGTGGCCTGGCGGTCAGCCTGGCCATCACCGTGGTGGTCGGCATCGGCCGCGACTGGAGCGTCGGCCAGATCCTGCTGGGCCTGCTCGGCGCCGCGCTGGTGGTCATGTCGTCGGTAATCGGTGACCTGACCGAGAGCATGTTCAAGCGCCGCTCCGGCATCAAGGACAGCAGCAACCTGCTGCCCGGTCATGGCGGGGTGCTGGATCGCATCGACAGCCTGACGGCCGCCATCCCGATTTTCGCCGTGCTGTTGTGGGCTGCGGAATGGGGTGTGATGTGAGCCGTCCGCAGCGCATTACCGTGCTCGGCGCCACTGGCTCCATCGGCCTGAGCACGCTGGATGTCATCGCGCGCCATCCTGACCGCTATCAGGTGTTCGCCCTGAGCGGCTATTCGCGTATCGACGAGTTGCTGGCCCTGTGTCTGCGCCATCGCCCGGCGTTTGCCGTGGTGCCGGTGGCCGAGGCGGCCGTGCGCCTGCGCGAAGGCCTGGCTGCGGCGGGTTGCGCCACCGAAGTGCTGGAAGGCGAGGGCGGGCTGTGCCAGGTGGCTTGCGCGGCGGAAGTCGACGCCGTGATGGCGGCCATTGTCGGAGCTGCCGGCTTGCGTCCCACCCTGGCCGCGGTCGAGGCGGGCAAGAAGGTGCTGCTGGCCAACAAGGAGGCGCTGGTGATGTCCGGCGCGCTGTTCATGGACGCGGTGCGCCGCAGTGGCGCTGTGCTGCTGCCGATCGACAGCGAGCACAACGCGATCTTCCAGTGCATGCCTGGTGACTATGCGCGTGGCCTGAATGCCGTCGGCGTGCGCCGGATCCTGCTGACCGCCTCGGGTGGCCCGTTCCGCGAAACGCCCGTCGAGGCGCTGCTGGATGTCACCCCGGAGCAAGCCTGCGCGCACCCCAACTGGTCCATGGGGCGCAAGATTTCGGTGGATTCCGCCAGCATGATGAACAAGGGCCTGGAGCTGATCGAGGCCTGCTGGCTGTTCGATGCGGCACCGGCCAAGGTCGAGGTGGTGGTGCATCCGCAAAGCGTGATCCACTCCCTGGTGGACTACGTGGACGGCTCGGTACTGGCGCAGCTGGGTAACCCGGACATGCGCACGCCGATTGCCAACGCCCTGGCCTGGCCCGAGCGGATCGACTCCGGGGTGGCCCCGCTGGACCTGTTCGCCATCGCCCGTCTGGATTTCCAGGCGCCCGACGAACAGCGCTTCCCTTGCCTGCGCCTGGCGCGGCAGGCTGCCGAGGCCGGCAACAGCGCGCCAGCTGTGCTCAATGCCGCCAACGAAGTTGCGGTCGAGGCATTTCTCCAGCGGCGTATCCGTTTCCCGGAGATCGCGGGTATGATCGAACAGGTGCTCGATCAGGAGCCCGTCGTGCCGCTGCCTTCGCTGGACGCGGTGTTCGCCGCCGACCAGCGCGCCCGGGAGCTTTCCCGTGAATGGCTGAGGCGCCACGCTCGCTGATGCAGGCCCACCACGGTTCATGAGGGGGCTGGGCATGATGCCGGCCCGCTGAACATCATTCGGAGATGGATATGACAGCGCTCTACATGATTATCGGCACCCTCGTGGCCTTGGGGGTGCTGGTCACCTTCCATGAATTCGGCCACTTCTGGGTGGCACGTCGCTGCGGGGTCAAGGTGCTGCGCTTCTCGGTGGGCTTCGGTACGCCGTTGCTGCGCTGGCATGATCGCCATGGCACCGAGTTCGTGGTCGCGGCGATTCCGCTGGGTGGCTACGTCAAGATGCTCGATGAACGCGAGGGCGAGGTGCCGCCGGCGCTGCTCGACCAGGCGTTCAACCGCAAGTCCGTGCGCCAGCGCATCGCCATCGTCGCGGCCGGCCCGGTTGCCAACTTCCTGCTGGCCATCCTGTTCTTCTGGGTGCTGGCGATGCTGGGTACCCAGCAGGTCCGTCCGGTGATCGGCGCCGTCGAAGCGGGCAGCCTGGCAGCATCCGCAGGCCTTACCGCAGGTCAGGAAATCGTCTCCATCGATGGCAAGCCGACCAATGGCTGGTCGGCGGTCAACCTGCAACTGGTCCGGCGCCTGGGCGAGAGCGGCACCTTGCAGGTGGGCGTGCGCGACGAGGGCGCCACTGCCGAGCGCCAGCTGCAGGTGAAACTGGACAGCTGGCTCAAGGGGGCCGACGAACCGGACCCGATCCAGTCCCTCGGCCTGCAGCCCTGGCGCCCGGCGATCGTGCCGGTGCTGGCCGAAATCGATCCGAAGGGGCCGGCTGCCGCTGCCGGCCTGAAAACCGGTGACAAGCTGCTGGCCCTCGACGGTATTGCCGTGAACGAGTGGCAGCAGGTGGTCGATGCCGTGCGCGCCCGCCCGCAAGCCAAGGTCGTGGTGCGTGTCGAGCGTGACGGCGCTGCCCTGGAACTGCCGGTGACCCTGGCGCGCAAGGGCGAGGGCAAGGCTGCCGGTGGCTATCTTGGTGCCGGGGTAAAAGGTGGCGAATGGCCTGCCAGCATGCTCCGCGAAGTCAGCTACGGCCCGCTGGACGCGGTGGGTGAGGGCTTGTCGCGCACCTGGAGCATGAGTGTCCTGACCCTTGAATCACTGAAGAAAATGCTGTTCGGAGAGCTCTCGGTAAAAAACTTGAGCGGACCGATAACCATTGCTAAAGTGGCGGGCGCTTCAGCCCAGTCCGGCGTGGGGGATTTCCTGAATTTCCTGGCCTACCTGAGCATAAGCCTGGGGGTTCTTAACCTGCTGCCCATCCCGGTTCTGGATGGGGGGCATTTGCTGTTTTACCTGGTCGAGTGGGCGCGCGGTCGTCCGCTGTCGGATCGGGTGCAAGGTTGGGGGGTCCAGATCGGTATCAGTTTGGTCATAGGGGTGATGTTGCTCGCCCTGATCAACGATCTGGGTCGACTATAAAGCTTCGCTCAATTGCGAACCCGCCGTTTTGTCGCGGCGGGTTGTTTATTGCCAGTTGGAATAAAAGGACTTCATGAAACGTCTGCTGCTAACTGCGGTCATGTCCGCACTGATGATCGCTGAAGTTCACGCCGAGTCCTTCACCATCTCCGATATCCGCGTCAACGGCCTGCAGCGGGTTTCCGCCGGCAGTGTGTTCGGTGCGCTGCCGCTGAACGTCGGTGACCAGGCCGATGACCGCCGCCTGGTGGAATCGACCCGTTCCCTGTTCAAGACCGGCTTCTTCCAGGACATCCAGCTGAACCGCGATGGCAATGTCCTGATCATCAACGTGGTTGAGCGCCCATCGGTATCGAGCATCGAGATCGAAGGCAACAAGGCGATCAGCACCGACGACCTGATGAAGGGCCTGAAGCAGTCGGGCCTGGCCGAAGGCGAGATCTTCCAGCGAGCCACCCTCGAAGGCGTGCGTAACGAGCTGCAGCGTCAGTATGTGGCGCAGGGCCGCTACTCGGCCGAAGTCGACGCCGAGGTGGTGCCGCAGCCGCGCAACCGTGTGGCGCTGAAGATCAAGATCAACGAAGGCACCGTCGCCGCCATCCAGCACATCAACGTCGTTGGCAACAACGTGTTCGACGACGAGACCCTGGCGCAGCTGTTCGAGCTGAAGACCACCAACTGGCTGTCGTTCTTCAAGAACGACGACAAGTATGCCCGCGAAAAACTCTCCGGTGACCTGGAGCGCCTGCGTTCCTACTACCTGGACCGCGGCTACATCAACATGGACATCGCCTCCACCCAGGTGTCCATCACGCCGGACAAGAAGCACGTCTACATCACCGTCAACATCAATGAAGGCGAGAAGTACACCGTTCGCGACGTGAAGCTGTCCGGTGACCTCAAAGTGCCGGAAGACCAGGTCAAGTCGCTGTTGCTGGTGCAGCCAGGCCAGGTATTCTCGCGCAAGGTGATGACCACCACCTCCGAATTGATTACCCGCCGCCTGGGTAACGAAGGCTATACCTTCGCCAACGTCAACGGGGTGCCGAAGCCGAACGACGAAGACCACACCGTCGACATCATGTTCGTGGTCGACCCGGGCAAGCGTGCCTACGTCAACCGCATCAACTACCGTGGCAACACCAAGACCGAAGACGAAGTGCTGCGTCGCGAAATGCGCCAGATGGAAGGTGGCTGGGCCTCGACCTACCTGATCGACCAGTCCAAGACCCGCCTGGAGCGCCTGGGCTTCTTCAAGGAAGTCAACGTCGAGACCCCGCCAGTGCCAGGCACCGACGACCAGGTCGACGTCAACTACAGCGTCGAGGAGCAGGCCTCCGGCTCGATCACCGCCAGCGTCGGTTTCGCCCAGAGCGCCGGCCTGATCCTCGGTGGTTCGATCAGCCAGAGCAACTTCCTCGGTACCGGTAACAAGGTTTCCATCGGCCTGACCCGTTCGGAATACCAGACCCGCTACAACTTCGGCTTCGTCGACCCCTACTTCACTGCCGATGGCGTGAGCCTGGGCTACAACGCCTTCTACCGCAGCACCGATTACGACGACCTCGACGTCGACGTGGCCAGCTATGCGGTGGACAGCTACGGTGCCGGCGTCAGCCTGGGCTATCCGATCAGCGAAACCTCGCGCCTGACCTATGGCCTGAGTGTGCAGCAGGACAAGATCAAGACCGGCAAGTACACCGTCGACGAGATCTTCGACTTCCTCGAAGAGGAGGGCGACAACTTCCTCAACTTCAAGGCCTCGATCGGCTGGTCGGAATCGACCCTGAACAAAGGCGTGCTGGCAACCCGTGGCCACTCGCAGAGCCTGACCCTGGAATCCACCATTCCGGGCAGCGACCTGTCGTTCTTCAAGCTCGACTACCGTGGCCAGCTGTTCAAGCCGATCACCAACGACTACACCCTGCGCCTGCACACCGAGCTGGGCTATGGTGACGGTTATGGCAGTACCTCGGGCCTGCCGTTCTACGAGAACTACTTCGCCGGTGGCTTCAACTCCGTGCGTGGCTTCAAGGACAGCAGCCTGGGCCCGCGCAGTACTCCAAGCCGTGGCGAGGCCAACGGTGGCAAGCCTGGTACCATCGCCGACCCGGACCAGGATCCGTTGCCGTTCGGTGGTAACGTGCTGGTGCAGGGCGGTGTCGAGCTGCTGTTCCCGCTGCCGTTCGTCAAGGACCAGCGCTCGTTGCGCACCTCCGTGTTCTGGGACGTGGGTAACGTGTTCGACACCAATTGCGGCAACCAGCCTGATTGCGAGAAGGTCGGTTTCTCGGGCATGGCCAGTTCGGTCGGCCTGGGCGTGACCTGGATTACTGCACTGGGCCCGTTGAGCTTCAGCCTGGCGATGCCGGTCAAGAAGCCGGACGATGCCGACACGCAGGTGTTCCAATTCTCTCTGGGCCAGACCTTCTGAGGTCGGCCCTCGCTTAACGACAACGGTTTATCCAGGAGTGCATCGTGCGTAAGTTGACTCAACTGGCCGTAGTGGCCGCGGCGCTGGTCGCCACCCCGGCTTTCGCCGAAATGAAGGTTGCCGTCCTGAACTATCAGATGGCCCTGCTGGAATCGGACGCCGCCAAGAAATACGCGGTGGATGCCGAGAAGAAGTTCGGCCCGCAACTGACCAAGCTGAAAAGCCTGGAAAGCAGCGCCAAGGGTATCCAGGACCGCCTGATCAAAGGCGGCGACAAGATGCAGCAGCAGGAGCGTGAGCGCCTGGAGCTCGAGTTCAAGCAGAAGGCCCGTGACTTCCAGTTCCAGTCCAAGGAGCTGAACGAAGCCAAGGCCGTTGCCGACCGCGACATGCTCAAGCAACTGAAGCCCAAGCTGGATGGCGCAGTCGAGGAAGTGATCAAGAAGGGTGGTTATGACCTGGTCCTCGAGCGTGGTGCGGTCATCGATGTCAAACCTCAGTACGACATCACCCGCCAGGTCATCGAGCGCATGAACCAAGCCCGTTGATATGACCGTGACCATGACGCTAGGCCAGCTGGCCGAGGCCCTCGGCGCCACCCTCAAGGGGCCCGAGGCGCTGCAGATTACCGGGCTGGCCACCTTGCAGGAGGCAGGCCCCGGTCAGTTGAGCTTCCTCGCCAACCCGCAATACCGCAAATACCTGGACAACAGCCAGGCGGCTGCGGTGCTGCTCAAGGCGGCGGATGCCGAAGGCTTTGCCGGCAACGCATTGATCGTGGCCGATCCTTACCTGGCCTACGCGCGCATTTCCCACCTGTTCGACCCCAAACCCAAGGCTGTGGCGGGTATTCATCCCAGCGCCGTGGTGGCTGAGGACGCGCAGGTGGATGCCAGCGCCAGCATCGGGCCGTTCGCGGTCATCGAAAGCGGCGCACGCATCGGGGCCAATGTCAGCGTGGGTGCGCACTGCGTGGTCGGTGCCCGGTGCGTGATCGGCGAGGGTGGATGGCTGGCGCCAAGGGTCACCCTGTACCATGACGTGACCATCGGCAAGCGCGTGGTCATTCAGTCGGGTGCGGTGATCGGCGGTGAAGGCTTCGGCTTCGCCAACGAGAAGGGTGTGTGGCGCAAGATCGCCCAGATTGGTGGGGTGACCATCGGTGACGACGTGGAAATCGGCGTCAACACCGCGGTCGACCGTGGTGCGCTGTCGGACACGCGCATCGCTGACGGGGTCAAGCTCGACAACCAGATCCAGATCGCCCACAACGTGCAGATCGGTGAGCATACGGCCATGGCCGCCTGCGTCGGTATCTCCGGCAGTACGCGCATCGGCAAGCATTGCACCATCGCCGGCGGTGTCGGCATGGTGGGTCATATCGATGTCTGTGATAACGTTTTCGTGTCCGGGATGACCATGGTGACCCGTTCGATCACCGAACCGGGTGCCTATTCTTCCGGCACTGCCATGCAGCCACTGGCTGAATGGCGCAAGAGCGCCGCGCGTATCCGCCACCTGGACGACATGGCCAAGCGTCTCCAGCAGCTGGAAAAACGCGTCGATACCGTGACCTCAGGTGGCCAGCCGACATCAGAAGGCTGATACCATTCCTTGAGCAAGAGTGAACAGTCGCTAGCTGGCTCCTCTTTGGATTGCAAAAGGAGCGTGTGGTCAGCACCTGCGCTCCCTATTCTTATTACAGGCTTCCCCCCCGAAATGATGGACATCAACGAGATTCGCGAATACCTGCCTCACCGTTACCCGTTCCTGCTGGTGGACCGTGTGACGGATCTGGACTTCGAGGCCCAGAGCATTCGTGCCTACAAGAATGTCAGCATCAACGAGCCGTTCTTCAATGGCCATTTTCCGGCGCACCCGATCATGCCCGGTGTTCTGATCATCGAAGCCATGGCCCAGGCAGCCGGTATCCTTGGTTTCAAGATGCTCGACGCCAAGCCGGCCGATGGCACCCTGTACTACTTCGTCGGTTCCGACAAACTGCGTTTCCGTCAGCCGGTGCTGCCGGGTGACCAGCTGGTGCTGGAAGCCAGGTTCCTCAGCCGCAAGAGCATGATCTGGAAGTTCGAGTGCCGTGCGCTGGTCGACGGCAAGCCGGTTTGTTCGGCCGAGATCACTTGCGCGGAACGCTCCCTATGAATTCGATTGATCCTCGGGCCATTATCGATCCTTCGGCCAAACTGGCCGATGGCGTCGAGGTCGGCCCCTGGTCGATCGTAGGCCCCGATGTGGAAATCGGGGAGGGCACCGTTATCGGCCCGCATGTTGTGCTCAAAGGGCCGACCCGCATCGGCAAGCACAACCGTATCTTTCAGTTTTCCTCGATCGGCGAAGACACCCCGGACCTGAAGTACAAAGGTGAGCCGACGCGCCTGGTGATCGGTGACCACAACGTCATCCGCGAAGGGGTGACCATCCACCGCGGCACCATCCAGGACCGCGCGGAAACCACCGTGGGCGACCACAACCTGATCATGGCCTATGCCCACATCGGCCACGACAGCGTGATCGGCAACCACTGCATCCTGGTCAACAACACGGCGTTGGCCGGGCATGTGCACGTGGGCGACTGGGCGATCCTGTCCGGCTATACCCTGGTGCACCAGTACTGCCACATCGGCGCTCATGCGTTTTCCGGCATGGGCACGGCGATCGGCAAGGACGTCCCGGCCTTTGTCACCGTGTTCGGCAGCCCGGCCGAGGCCCGTAGCATGAACTTCGAAGGCATGCGCCGGCGCGGTTTCAGCGATGAAGTCATCCATGTGCTGCGCCGTTGCTACAAGATCGTCTACCGCCAGGGCCTGACCGTCGAAGACGCGCTCAAGGAACTGGACGAACTCGCTGCACAGCACCCTGAGGTCGAGCTGTTCCGTCAGTCGATCGTGAACTCTGCCCGCGGCATCACCCGCTGACATGGCCCAGCTTTGCGTAGCGTTGGTCGCGGGTGAGGCCAGCGGTGACATCCTCGGTTCAGGCCTGATGCGTGCCCTCAAGGCACGCCACCCTGACGTGCGGTTCATCGGCGTTGGCGGCCCGCTGATGGAGGCCGAAGGGCTGCAATCCTATTTCCCCATGGAGCGCCTGGCCGTCATGGGCCTGGTCGAAGTGCTGGGGCGCCTGCGCGAGCTGCTCAAACGCCGCAAGCTGCTGATCGAAACCCTGGTAGGTGAAAGGCCCGATGTGTTCATCGGTATCGATGCGCCGGACTTCACCCTGAATATCGAGCTGAAGCTGCGCCAGGCCGGTATCAAGACCGTGCACTACGTCAGCCCCTCGGTGTGGGCCTGGCGGCAGAAGCGTGTGCTGAAGATCCGCGAAGGCTGCGACCTGATGCTCACGCTGTTGCCGTTCGAGGCGCGCTTCTATGAAGAAAAGGGTGTGCCGGTGCGCTTCGTTGGCCATCCATTGGCTGACACCATCCCGCTCGAAGCCGACCGTCCAGCCGCGCGCGCCCAGCTCGGCCTGGGCGAGGGGCCGGTAGTGGCACTGATGCCGGGCAGCCGGGGCGGTGAAGTCGGGCGCCTGGGCGCGCTGTTCCTCGATGCCGCCGCACGGCTGTGCCAGCAGGTACCGGGCGTGCGTTTCGTGCTGCCCTGCGCCAACGCCGCGCGGCGCGCGCAGATCGAGCAGATGCTCGAAGGGCGCCAGCTGCCGTTGACCCTGCTCGATGGCCAGTCGCACCAGGCCCTGGCAGCCTGCGACGCGGTGCTGATCGCCTCGGGTACCGCTACACTCGAAGCGCTGTTGTACAAGCGACCGATGGTGGTGGCCTACCGCCTGGCGCCGTTGACCTACTGGATCCTCAAGCGCCTGGTCAAAAGCCCGTATGTGTCGTTGCCAAACCTGCTCGCCCAGCGTGCGCTGGTGCCTGAGCTGTTGCAGGACGATGCCACCAGCGAAGCGCTGGCCGACGCCCTGGCGCCACTGGTGGCCGACGGCAGCCAGCAGACCGGGCGCTTCGACGAAATTCACCGCACCTTGCGCCGTGACGCCTCGAATCAGGCCGCCGAGGCGGTGCTGGCCTTGCTGAAGGACCGCTGACATGCAGATTGGACTGGATTTCAACCTGGTCGAAGACCTCGTCGCTGGCGTCGACGAGGTGGGCCGTGGCCCGCTGTGCGGCGCGGTGGTGACGGCGGCGGTGATCCTCGACCCGGCGCGCCCGATCCTCGGCCTGAACGATTCGAAGAAGCTCACCGAAGCCAGGCGCGAGGCGCTGTTCGATGAGATCTGCGAGAAAGCCCTGAGCTTTTGTATCGCCCGTGCCGAGGTCGAGGAAATCGACCAGCTGAACATCCTCCATGCCACCATGCTGGCCATGCAGCGCGCAGTCGAAGGGCTGCACGTTACGCCGAAACTGGCCCTCATCGATGGCAATCGCTGCCCGAAGCTGGCGGTGCCTTCGGCTCCGGTCGTGCAGGGTGACGCAAAGGTGCCAGCCATTGCTGCGGCCTCGATCCTGGCCAAGGTGACCCGCGACCGGGAAATGAGCGCCTTCGAGCTGATCTATCCGGGCTATGGCATTGGTGGGCACAAGGGCTACCCGACACCGGTGCACCTCGAGGCCCTGGCGCGCTTGGGGCCTACGCCCATTCATCGGCGTTCCTTTGCCCCGGTGCGGGCTGCCTGGGATGCGCGCGAAGGTGTCATGGCATCCCTGATCTGACCGCGGGGCCCGCTTCGTTTGCCGGCACAGCCGGTGCCATCCGCCGCGCTGTCTGCTTCGTGGTGCAACGCCAGCGCTGAAGCATGGCGCGATGCTTGTAAGCGCCTTGTGTCGCGATAGGCTGCAACGCAACCCAAAATCCCGCCTCATTTACGCTACAATCCCGCCCTTGTCGTTCAGCACTGCTACAGGATCTTCCATGTCGGTTCCCTTCGTTCACCTGCGCGTCCACTCCGAATTCTCGCTGGTCGACGGCCTGGTGCGGATCAAGCCGCTGGCCAAGGCACTGGCCGGGATGAACATGCCGGCGGTGGCGATCACCGACCAGAGCAACATGTGCTCGCTGGTGAAGTTCTACAAGACCGCCATGGGCGCCGGTATCAAGCCGATCTGCGGCGCTGACCTGTGGCTGGCCGGTGCCGACCCGGAAGCACCGCTGTCGCGGATCTGCCTGCTGGCCATGAACCCGAAGGGCTACCGCAACCTCACCGAGCTGATCTCGCGTGGCTGGACCGACGGCCAGCGCAACGGCCTGGTGATCCTCCAGCGCGAATGGATCGCCCCGGCCAGCGAAGGCCTGATCGCCCTGTCCGCAGGCAAGGAAGGTGACATCGGCATGGCCCTGCTGGCTGGCAGGGACGATGAAGCCGAGGCCCTGCTGCAGGACTGGATGGGCATGTTCCCGGAGCGCTTCTACGTTGAAGTGCAGCGCACCAACCGCGCCCGCGACGAGGAGTACGTGCATGCCGCCGTAGCCCTGGCGGACAAGTTCGGCGCTCCGCTGGTAGCCACCAACGACGTGCGTTTCATCAAGCAGTCCGACTTCGACGCCCATGAAACGCGGGTGTGCATCGGCGAGGGCTGGACCCTCGACGACCCGCGCCGGCCACGGATGTACAGCGACCAGCAGTACCTGAAGTCGGCCGAGGAAATGGCCGAACTGTTCAGCGACATGCCCGACGCCATCGCCAACACGGTCGAGATCGCCAAGCGCTGCAACATCCAGGTACAGCTGGGCAAGTACTTCCTGCCCGACTTCCCCACGCCCAATGGCATGGGTATCGATGACTACCTGCGCCACGTCTCCCACGAAGGCCTGGAAGAGCGCCTGGCGGTGCTGTGGCCGAAAGAGACCACGCCCAACTACGAAGAGAAGCGCCAGGTCTATCTGGACCGCCTGAAGTTCGAACTGGATATCATCATCCAGATGGGTTTCCCCGGTTACTTCCTGATCGTGATGGACTTCATCAAGTGGGCCAAGAACAACGGCGTCCCGGTCGGCCCGGGCCGGGGTTCGGGTGCCGGCTCGCTGGTGGCCTACGTGCTGAAGATCACCGACCTCGACCCGCTGGCCTACGACCTGCTGTTCGAGCGCTTCCTCAACCCTGAACGTATTTCCATGCCCGACTTCGACGTCGACTTCTGCATGGATGGCCGCGACCGGGTGATCGACTACGTGGCCGAAACCTATGGCCGCAACGCGGTCAGCCAGATCATCACCTTCGGCACCATGGCCGCCAAGGCGGTGGTGCGCGACGTGGCGCGGGTGCAGGGCAAGTCGTACGGGCTGGCCGACCGGCTGTCGAAGATGATCCCGTTCGAAGTCGGCATGACCCTGGAAAAGGCCTACGAGCAGGAAGAAATCCTCCGCGACTTCCTCAAGGGCGACGAAGATGCCCGCGAGATCTGGGACATGGCCCTGAAACTCGAGGGTGTGACGCGGGGCACCGGCAAGCACGCCGGTGGCGTGGTGATCGCCCCGACCAAGCTCACCGACTTCTCGCCGATCGCCTGTGACGAAGAGGGCGGCGGCCTGGTAACCCAGTTCGACAAGGACGACGTCGAGGCCGCGGGCCTGGTGAAGTTCGACTTCCTCGGCCTGCGTACCTTGACCATCATCAAGTGGGCCATGGAGATCATCAACCGCGAGCAGGCCAAGAAGAACCTGCCCGAGGTCAACATCGACTTCATCCCGCTGGACGACCGCAAGACCTACGAGCTGTTGCAGAAGGCCGAAACCACGGCGGTGTTCCAGCTTGAATCGCGTGGCATGAAGGAGCTGATCAAGAAGCTCAAGCCCGACTGCCTGGAAGACCTGATCGCACTGGTGGCACTGTTCCGTCCCGGCCCGCTGCAGTCGGGCATGGTGGACGACTTCATCAACCGCAAGCACGGCCGCGCCGAGCTGGCCTACCCGCACCCGGACTACCAGTACGAAGGCCTGCAGCCGGTACTGGCGCCAACCTACGGCATCATCCTGTACCAGGAACAGGTGATGCAGATCGCCCAGGTAATGGCCGGCTACACCCTTGGCGGCGCCGACATGCTGCGCCGGGCCATGGGTAAGAAAAAGCCCGAGGAAATGGCCAAGCAGCGCGGCGGCTTCATCGAAGGTTGTGCCAACAACAATATCGATGCGGACCTTGCCGGTAACATCTTCGACCTGGTAGAGAAATTCGCCGGTTACGGCTTCAACAAATCCCACTCCGCCGCCTATGGCCTGGTGTCCTACCAGACCGCCTGGCTGAAAACCCACTACCCGGCGCCATTCATGGCGGCGGTGCTGTCGGCGGACATGCACAACACCGACAAGGTGGTGGTGCTGGTAGAAGAAGTGCGCAGCATGAAGCTGCGCCTCGACGCCCCGGATGTGAACTTCTCCGACTTCAAGTTCACCGTCAACGATGACGGGCGCATCGTCTATGGCCTGGGTGCCATCAAGGGCGTGGGCGAGGGCCCGGTGGAGGCGATCGTCGAGGCGCGTGCCCAGGGCGGCCCGTTCAAGGACCTGTTCGATTTCTGCCAGCGTATCGACCTCAAGCGGGTCAACAAGCGCACCCTCGACGCGCTGATCCGCAGTGGCGCGCTGGACCGTCTGGGCCCGCACTTCCATGACGAGATCAAGGCCTATCACGCCCATATCGACATCAACCGGGCCACCTTGCTGTCGGCGCTGGGCGAAGCCATCAAGGCCGCCGAACAGGCCGCCCACACGGCGGACAGTGGCCACGTCGACCTGTTCGGCGGCATGTTCGACGCTGCCGACACCGATGTCTACGCCAACCACCGCAAGGTGCGCGAGCTGACCCTCAAGGAACGCCTGAAAGGCGAGAAGGACACCCTTGGCCTGTACCTCACCGGCCACCCGATCGACGAATACGAGGCCGAGATCCGCCGCTTTGCCCGCCAGCGCATCATCGACCTCAAGCCGTCGCGCGACACCCAGACCATCGCCGGCATGATCATCGCCTTGCGGGTGATGAAGAACAAGAAGGGCGACAAGATGGGCTTCGTCACCCTGGATGACCGCTCCGGCCGCATCGAGGCATCGCTGTTTGCCGATGCCTTCATGGCGGCACAGTCCTTGTTGCAGACCGACGCCATGGTGGTGGTCGAAGGCGAGGTCAGCAACGACGACTTCTCCGGCGGCCTGCGCCTGCGGGTGAAGCAGGTGATGACCATGGAAGATGCGCGCACCAAGCTTGCCGAGAGCCTGCGCCTGAAGGTGGCCCACGAAGCGCTCAAGGGCGACCGGCTGAAGTGGCTGGGCGAGCTGATTACCCGTCACCGTGGTGCTTGCCCGATCACCCTGGAGTACACCGGCAGCGACGCCAAGGCCATGGTGCAGTTTGGCGAGCAGTGGGCGATCGACCCGGCCGATGGGCTGATCCAGGCACTGCGTGACCAGTTCGGACGTGAGAACGTCTTCCTGCAATATCGTTGAACCGACAACAAATTTAATCTCGACCTGAATGCGCCTGATCCCTTAAGGTAAGGCGCCAAACGGATCAACCGGCCGGCCGCCTGGCCGTAGACCCAAGACGGATGACTATGAACCCGAATTTTCTCGATTTCGAACAGCCGATTGCCGACCTGCAAGCCAAGATCGAAGGCCTGCGTCTGGTGGGCAACGACAACTCGCTGAACATCAGCGATGAAATTGCCCGTCTGCAAGACAAGAGCAACACCCTGACCGAAAGCATCTTCGGCAACCTGACCAGCTGGCAGATCGCCCGCCTGGCCCGTCATCCACGTCGTCCTTACACCCTGGACTACCTGGAGCACATCTTCACCGAGTTCGAAGAGCTGCACGGCGACCGCCACTTCTCCGACGACGCCGCCATCGTCGGTGGTACCGCCCGCCTGGACGGCAAGCCGGTCATGGTCATCGGTCACCAGAAGGGCCGTGAAGTGCGCGAGAAGGTGCGCCGCAACTTCGGCATGCCGCGCCCGGAAGGCTACCGCAAGGCCTGCCGCCTGATGGAAATGGCCGAGCGCTTCAAGATGCCGATCCTGACCTTCATCGACACCCCAGGCGCCTACCCGGGCATCGACGCCGAAGAGCGCAACCAGAGCGAGGCCATCGCCTGGAACCTGCGCGTGATGGCGCGCCTGAAAACGCCGATCATCGCCACCGTGATCGGTGAGGGCGGTTCCGGCGGCGCGCTGGCCATCGGCGTGTGCGACCAGCTGAACATGCTGCAGTACTCCACCTACTCGGTGATCTCGCCGGAAGGCTGTGCCTCGATCCTGTGGAAGACCGCCGACAAGGCCGCCGACGCGGCCGAGGCCATGGGCATCACCGCCGAGCGCCTGAAGAGCCTGAACATCGTCGACAAGGTCATCCAGGAACCGCTGGGCGGCGCCCACCGTGACCCGGTCAAGATGTCGGAAAGCATCCGTGCCGACCTGGTGCAGCAGCTGGACATGCTCGGCAAGCTCGACCACGACGCACTGCTGGCCCGTCGTTACGAGCGCCTGATGAGCTACGGCGTCTGATCACGCGCTGAATGGCACCGGCTTTGCCGGTGTTCGCGAGCGAGCCCGCTCCTACAGGTATTGCGCTGTCCTCGGGACCTGCGCCGAACCTGTGGGAGCGGGCTTGCCCGCGAATGCGTTCTTCAATCGTGCGAGGTCTGGATGATCAACCTCACCCCCTGGCTCAACGCCCGCACCTGGTACGTCGCCTTCTCCGGCGGCCTCGACTCCACCGTCCTCCTGCACCTGCTGGCCGAGCACGCCCGCCACCACGCCAGCCCCGCGCTGCGCGCCATCCATATCCACCACGGCCTGCAACCTGCTGCGGACGCCTGGCCTGCACACTGCCAATCCATCTGCGACCGGCTTGGTATCGTACTCCAGGTCATCCACGTCCAGGTCAGCCCCGGCGCCAGCCTCGAACAGGCGGCCCGTGCCGCCCGCTATGCCGCCTTCAGCCAGAGGCTGGGCCCGGGCGATGTCCTGTTCACCGGCCAGCACCGCGACGACCAGGCTGAAACCTTGCTGTTCCGCCTGCTGCGCGGTGCCGGCCTGCGTGGCCTGGCAGCGATGCCGGAGCAACGGCGACTGGGGCAGGGCAACCTGGCCAGGCCTTTGCTGGGGTGGTCCCGCCAACAGTTGCGCGACTACGCCGAGGCGCAGCAACTGGCCTGGATCGAGGACCCGTCCAACGCGGATAGCCGATTCGCCCGCAATTACCTGCGCGCCGAAGTATTCCCGCACCTGCAGCAGCGTTGGCCACAGGCCAGCCAGAACCTTGCCCGCGCCGCCGAGCACCTGGGCGAAGCCCTGGGCCTGCTGGACGAGCTTGCCCAGGGCGATCTGGCGCTTGCCGAGGAGGGCGCTCCGCTGACCTGGCCCGGGCTCGATTCGCTCGACCTGGCGGCCCTGGTCGCGCTGTCACCGGCCCGTCAGCGCAATGCCTTGCAGTACTGGCTGAGCCGGCGAACCCGTTTGCCCGACACCCGGCACTGGGCGGGTTGGGCTGACCTGCGCGATGCCGCCGCCGATGCCCAGCCGATATGGCGGCTGGGCGATGGGCAATTGCTGCGCAGTCACGGACGCATCTGGTGGTTGAGCGGCGACTGGCTGCAGCAGCCTGGCGCAGGGCTGGCGTGGCGCGATCCCGGCGAGCCTTTGCGGCTGCCGGGTAACGGTAGTGTGCGGCTGGTTGGCGCAGTACCTGCAGGTAGCCTGCGCATTGCCTACCGCCAGGGGGGCGAAGTGCTGGACATCCCCGGCCGTGGCCGACGCGAACTCAAGCGCCTGCTCAACGAGCTGCAGGTGCCGCACTTCCTGCGTCCGCGCCTGCCATTGCTGTACCAGGGCGAGCGCCTGCTGGCGCTGGCCAACCTGCCCGGCCTGGTACAGGCGGATTGCCAGCTGGATTGGCAGTTGCCGACGAACGCGCAAGGTTTGAGCTGAAGGGTACATTCGGGTAGACTACCCTCCCTTCTTGATACAGCTTCTGTGGGTTCCGCGAAAACACAGGAGTTGCCGATTACCAAGCAGTTTTTTGCTGGGCTGATTCTGAAAATGACGAGCGAGCTCCATGCCGGGGATACCCCTGGTCTGTACAGACGCGGCAGTTTTTCGAGATGCACTGTGATTGACGCAGGTGATCGGGGGCTTCGGCCTTCCTTCGCTTTCTCCGGCGGCGCTGGCCGCCTTAACGCAGACTTCTAGGGTTTTTCATGACGCGCTACATATTCGTCACGGGCGGTGTTGTTTCTTCATTGGGGAAAGGCATTGCCTCGGCTTCCCTGGCGGCCATCCTGGAAGCGCGGGGCCTGAAGGTCACCATGCTCAAGCTGGATCCGTACATCAACGTCGATCCGGGCACCATGAGCCCGTTCCAGCATGGTGAAGTGTTCGTCACCCACGATGGCGCCGAGACCGACCTCGACCTGGGCCACTACGAGCGGTTCATCCGCACCACCATGACCCAGAACAACAACTTCACCACCGGCCGTATCTACGAGCACGTGCTGCGCAAGGAACGCCGTGGTGACTACCTGGGCGCGACCATCCAGGTCATCCCGCACATCACCGACGAAATCAAGCGTCGCATCATCAAGGGCGCCGGCGATGCCGACGTGGCCCTGGTGGAAATCGGCGGTACCGTGGGCGACATCGAGTCGCAACCGTTCCTCGAGGCCATCCGCCAGCTGCGCGTCGAAGTGGGCTCCAAGCGCGCCATGCTGATGCACCTGACCCTGGTCCCGTACATCGCCACCGCTGGCGAGACCAAGACCAAGCCGACCCAGCACTCGGTCAAGGAGCTGCGCTCCATCGGCCTGCAGCCTGACGTGCTGATCTGCCGCTCCGACCACCCGGTCGATGCCTCGTCGCGTCGCAAGATCGCGCTGTTCACCAACGTTGAAGAGCGTGCGGTGATTTCGCTGGAAGACGTCGACACCATCTACAAGATCCCGGGCGTGCTGCATGCTCAGGGCCTGGACGACTTCGTCGTCGAGCGTTTCGGCCTGCAGTGCAACGGCGCCGACCTGTCCGAGTGGGACAAGGTGGTCGATGCCAAGCTCAACCCTGAGCACGAAGTGACCATCGCCATGGTCGGCAAGTACATGGAGCTGCTGGATGCCTACAAGTCGCTGATCGAAGCGATGAGCCACGCCGGCATCACCAACCGCACCAAGGTCAACCTGCGCTACATCGACTCGGAAGACATCGAGAACCAGGGCACCAGCCTGCTCGAAGGCGCCGATGCCATCCTGGTGCCGGGCGGTTTCGGCCTGCGCGGCGTGGAAGGCAAGATCACTGCGGTGCAGTACGCCCGTGAGAACAAGGTGCCGTACCTGGGTATCTGCCTGGGCATGCAGGTGGCCGTGATCGAGTTCGCCCGTAACGTGATGGGCTGGAAAGACGCCAACTCCACCGAGTTCGACCGCAACAGCGGCCACCCGGTAGTCGGCCTGATCACCGAGTGGGCCGATGCCACTGGTGCCGTCGAGACCCGCAGCGAGGCCTCCGACCTGGGTGGCACCATGCGCCTGGGCGCGCAGGACTGCCAGCTGATCGCCGGTTCCAAGGTGCACGACTGCTACGGCAAGGACGTGATCACCGAGCGTCACCGCCACCGCTACGAAGTGAACAACAACCTGCTGCCACAACTGGTCGACGCCGGCCTGGTGGTGTCCGGCCGCTCGGAAGACGGTGCGCTGGTGGAAGTGGTCGAGTCCAAGGACCACCCATGGTTCGTCGCCTGCCAGTTCCACCCGGAATTCACCTCGACCCCGCGTGACGGCCACCCGCTGTTCAGCGGTTTCGTCAAGGCAGCCCTGGCTCAGAAGAACAAGGCCTGATCAATGACCCAGAAGATCATTCGCGTCGGTAACATCGAGATCGCCAACGACAAGCCGTTCGTCCTGTTCGGCGGCATGAACGTCCTGGAGTCCCGTGACCTGGCAATGAAGGTCTGCGAAGAGTACGTGCGGGTCACCGAGAAGCTCGGTATCCCGTATGTGTTCAAGGCCAGTTTCGACAAGGCCAACCGCTCGTCGGTGACGTCCTACCGCGGCCCGGGCATGGAACAAGGGTTGAAGATCTTCGAGGAGATCAAGCGTACCTTCAACGTGCCGGTCATCACCGATGTGCACGAGCCCTACCAGGCCGAACCGGTGGCCAAGGTGTGCGACATCATCCAGTTGCCGGCCTTCCTGTCGCGGCAGACCGACCTGGTGGTGGCCATGGCCAAGACCGGCGCGGTGATCAACATCAAGAAGGCGCAGTTCCTCGCCCCCCAGGAAATGAAACACATCCTGACCAAGTGCGAGGAAGCCGGTAACGACCAGCTGATCCTCTGCGAGCGTGGTTCGAGCTTCGGCTACAACAACCTGGTGGTGGACATGCTCGGCTTCGGCATCATGAAGCAGTTCGAGTACCCGGTGTTCTTCGATGTGACCCACGCCCTGCAGATGCCCGGTGGCCGCGCCGATTCCGCCGGTGGCCGCCGCGCGCAGGTCACCGACCTGGCCAAGGCCGGCATAAGCCAGGGCCTGGCCGGCCTGTTCCTCGAAGCCCACCCCGATCCGGACAACGCCAAGTGCGATGGCCCATGCGCCCTGCGCCTGGACAAACTGGAGCCATTCCTGGCCCAGCTCAAGCAACTGGATGACCTGGTGAAAAGTTTTCCGACGGTAGAAACCGCGTAAAGCTCGATTCTCGGGTAAAGTACCGTCCGATCCACCCCTGACCACTCGGTCAGGGGTTCCCTTCACGGGGCCTGCCCACTGCAAGTCCGCCCGGTGAACGGCAAGATTTCCCAAGCTAAGTTGTTTTCGTCAATTCTGGAGTGCTTACAACAATGGCAAAAATCGTCGACATCAAAGGTCGTGAAGTTCTCGATTCGCGTGGCAACCCCACCGTGGAAGCCGATGTACTGCTCGACAACGGCATCATCGGCAGTGCTTGCGCGCCGTCCGGTGCTTCCACTGGCTCGCGCGAAGCGCTGGAGCTGCGTGATGGCGACAAGAGCCGTTACCTGGGCAAGGGCGTGCTGAAGGCCGTCGCCAACATCAACGGCCCGATCCGTGACCTGCTGCTGGGCAAGGACCCTGCCGACCAGAAGGCCCTGGACCGCGCCATGATCGAGCTGGACGGTACCGAGAACAAGGCCAAGCTGGGCGCCAACGCCATCCTGGCCGTCTCCCTGGCTGCCGCCAAGGCCGCCGCCCAGGACCTGGACCTGCCGCTGTACGCGCACATCGCCAACCTGAACGGCACCCCGGGCCAGTACTCGATGCCGGTTCCGATGATGAACATCATCAACGGCGGCGAGCACGCCGACAACAACGTCGACATCCAGGAGTTCATGGTTCAGCCGGTTGGCGCCAAGACCTTCTCCGACGGCCTGCGCATGGGTACCGAGATCTTCCACCACCTCAAAGCCGTGCTGAAGGCCCGTGGCCTGAACACCGCCGTGGGTGACGAAGGTGGTTTCGCCCCTAACCTGGCGTCCAACGAAGACGCCCTGGGCGCCATCGCCGAAGCGGTGGAAAAAGCCGGCTACAAGCTCGGCACCGACGTGACCCTGGCCCTGGACTGCGCGGCTTCGGAATTCTACGAAGACGGCAAGTACAACCTGTCCGGCGAAGGCAAGTCGTTCGACGCCGAAGGCTTCGCCGAGTACCTCAAAGGCCTGACCGAGCGCTTCCCGATCATCTCGATCGAAGACGGCCTGGACGAGTCCGACTGGGCTGGCTGGAAGATCCTCACCGACAAGATCGGCGCCAAGGTACAGCTGGTGGGCGACGACCTGTTCGTGACCAACACCAAGATCCTCAAGGAAGGCATCGAGAAGGGCATCGGTAACTCGATCCTGATCAAGTTCAACCAGATCGGCTCGCTGACCGAAACCCTGGAAGCCATCCAGATGGCCAAGGCTGCCGGCTACACCGCGGTGATTTCGCACCGTTCCGGTGAAACCGAAGACTCGACCATCGCCGACCTGGCGGTAGGTACCGCTGCTGGCCAGATCAAGACCGGCTCGCTGTGCCGTTCCGACCGCGTTTCCAAGTACAACCAGCTGCTGCGTATCGAAGAGCAACTGGGTGCCAAGGCGGTTTACCGTGGTCGTGCCGAGTTTCGCGGCTAAGCAAGAGATGGTAAAAAGACAGCAGCCGGAGTTGTAGGGGCTTTCATACTGAAATTTCCTACCTTCCAACGGGTTTCTGTCGACGAAGCCTGGCCTCGGCCAGGCTTCGTGCTATTCGAGACCCCGAATCGAACATTCTGCGACGGTCTTTTTTAACCTGGATACCTAGATGCGCAGTCCTTATTGGTTGTTCCTTGTCCTGCTCCTGCTGCTGGGTGGTCTGCAATACCGCCTGTGGGTGGGTAATGGCAGCCTGGCGCAAGTGACCGAGCTGAAGCAGCAGATCGCCGAGCAGCATGCCGAGAACGAGCGCCTGCTTGAGCGAAACCGCGTGCTCGACGCCGAAGTGCTGGAGCTGAAAAAAGGCATGGAGACCGTTGAAGAACGGGCTCGCCACGAATTGGGAATGGTCAAAGAGGGCGAAACCCTCTTCCAGTTGCCACAGAAATGATCGATACGTTACCGGCCTTCTGGGCCGTGATTCCTGCTGCGGGCGTTGGTGCCCGCATGGCTGCTGACCGCCCCAAGCAATACCTGGAGCTGGCCGGGCAGACCATTCTCGAGCACAGCCTCGACTGTTTTCTTGGCCACCCGACGCTTAACGGCGTGGTGGTCAGTGTTGCCGAACACGACCCCTACTGGCCGACCTTGCGCTGCGCCAGCGACCCGCGCATCCGCCGCGCGGCGGGTGGCCGTGAGCGTGCCGACTCGGTACTCAACGCCTTGTTGATGCTGCATGCCGAAGGGGCCGCGGACAGCGACTGGGTGCTGGTGCACGATGCTGCGCGCCCGAACCTGGCGCGCAGTGACCTGGACAAGCTGCTGTCGGAACTGGCGGACGACCCGGTGGGCGGGCTGCTGGCGGTGCCGGCGCGCGATACCCTCAAGCGGGCCGACGCTGGCGGGCGGGTCAGCGCCACGGTTGACCGCAGCACCATCTGGCAGGCCTACACACCACAGATGTTCCGCCTGGGGGCGCTGCACCGGGCGCTGGCCGAGTGCCAGGTGGCGGATGTGCTGGTGACTGACGAGGCCTCGGCCATCGAATGGTCCGGCCAGGCGCCAAAGCTGGTGGAAGGGCGCAGTGACAACATCAAGGTGACCCGCCCGGAAGACCTCGAATGGTTGCGCCAGCGCTGGACCGTGCGGCGCTGAAGCTTTAATCCAGCACCGGCCTCTTCGCGGGCTTGCCCGCTCCCACAGGTACAGCGCCAGCCTGAAGGTATGCGCAGTACCTGTGGGAGCGGGCAAGCCCGCGAAGAGGCCAGTACAGGCAGCGCATTCCTTCAGCCGAGACGATACTCCGGCAACCCCGCCAACCCTTCCTTCAGGTAATCCACCAACCGCCGCACCTTCGGCGACAGGTGCCGCTGCTGCGGATACAGCGCCCACACTGCCGTGTTCGGCGGCTGGTGCGCTTCCAGCAATGACACCAGGGCACCACTGTTCAGGTGCTCCAGCACGTAATAATCCGGGAGCTGACACAAGCCCATGCCCTGCAACGCCGCATCCAGCACGGCCTGCCCGCTGTTGCAGCGCCAGTTGCCCTGCACCCGCTGGCTGATCTCGCGACCGTCCTGCTGCAGCGCCCACAGGTCCGAACTGCCTACCAGGCAGTTGTGCCGTGCCAGCTCCGACAGGCTGTGCGGCCGCCCATAACGTTCCAGGTAGGCCGGCGAGGCGCACAGGTACATGCGCCGTGGCGCCAGGCGGGTGGCCACCAGCCGTGAATCGGCCAGCCGGCCCAGGCGGATGGCCAGGTCCATGCCTTCGTGTACCAGGTCGAGGGTGTGGTTGCTCAGTTCCACGTCCACCCGCAGTTGCGGGTATTGCGCCATGAACCGGGTCACCAGCGGCACGATGAAGCGCTCGCCATAGGCCACCGCGCAGGTCATGCGCAACAAGCCCTTGGGCTCGCTGGCCAAGTCACCCATGGCGCGCAGGGCTTCCTCGCGGCCATCCTGCAGGCGCTGGCAGTGCTGCAGGAAGGTCTGCCCGGCTTCGCTCAGGGTCACTCGCCGGGTGCTGCGGTACAGCAAGCGGGTCTGCAGGCGTTCTTCCAGGCGGGCAATCTGCCGGCTGACATGCGACGAAGAAACCCCCAGGCGTTCGGCGGCCGCTGTGAACTGGCCGGTTTCTGCCACGGCGACGAATTCGTCGATGCCTTCCCAGCGGCTGCTCATGGATTATCCCTGCATGGCAATAATGTTTTGTCTTTGCCCGGATTATTCCTCAAATGGCGGTGAATTACACTGCCAGACTGAATCGACCCTCTGTCTGGAGACCTTTGATGATCAAGTCCCGTGCTGCCGTAGCCTTCGAAGCCAAGAAACCGCTGGAAATCGTCGAAGTCGACGTAGCCATGCCCAAGGCCGGTGAAGTGCTGCTGCGCGTAGTCGCCAGCGGTGTCTGCCACACCGATGCCTATACCCTGTCCGGCGCTGACCCAGAAGGTATCTTCCCGGCGATCCTGGGCCACGAAGGCGGCGCCATCGTCGAGGCGGTGGGCGAAGGCGTGACCTCGGTCGCCGTCGGTGACCACGTCATCCCGCTGTACACCCCCGAATGCGGCAAGTGCAAATTCTGCCTGTCGGGCAAGACCAACCTGTGCCAGGCCATTCGCGCCACCCAGGGCAAGGGCCTGATGCCGGATGGCACCACGCGTTTCTCCTACAAGGGCCAGCAGCTGTTCCATTACATGGGCACCTCGACCTTCTCCGAATACACCGTGCTGCCGGAAATTTCCGTGGCCAGGATCCAGAAAGAAGCACCACTGGAAAAGGTCTGCCTGCTGGGTTGTGGCGTCACCACCGGTATCGGCGCGGTGCTCAATACCGCCAAGGTCAAGCCGGGTGATACCGTGGCCATCTTCGGCCTCGGCGGCATCGGCCTGTCGGCGGTGATCGGCGCGGTGAAGGCCAAGGCCTCGCGGATCATCGCCATCGACATCAACCCGGCCAAGTTCGAGATCGCCCGCCAGCTGGGTGCCACCGACTGCATCAACCCGAAAGACTACGACCGCCCGATCCAGGAAGTGATTGTCGACCTCACCGACGGCGGCGTGGACTTCTCCTTCGAGTGCATCGGCAACGTGCAACTGATGCGTGCCGCGCTGGAATGCTGCCACAAGGGTTGGGGAGAGTCGGTCATCATCGGTGTGGCCGGTGCCGGCCAGGAAATCGCCACCCGTCCGTTCCAGCTGGTCACCGGGCGCGTCTGGCGTGGTTCGGCGTTCGGCGGCGTGCGTGGCCGCAGCGAACTGCCAAGCTACGTGGAAATGTCGGAAAAGGGCGAGATCCCGCTGGACACCTTCATCACCCACACCATGGGCCTGGAAGACATCAACAAGGCCTTCGACCTGATGCACGAAGGCAAGAGCATCCGCAGCGTGATCCACTTCTGAGGTATGCCATGAGCCTGGATAACATCTCCTGCCAGAAGAGCTTCGGCGGCTGGCACAAGCGTTACCGGCATCACTCCAGGGTGCTGGGCTGTGACATGGTGTTCGCCGTGTACCTGCCACCGCAGGCCGAGCAGGGCGAGAAGCTGCCGGTGCTGTACTGGCTCAGCGGCCTCACCTGTACCGACGAGAACTTCATGCAGAAGGCCGGCGCCCAGCGCCTGGCCGCCGAGCTGGGGCTGATCATCGTCGCGCCGGATACCAGCCCGCGTGGCGAGCAGGTGCCGGGTGACCCTGACGGGGCCTGGGATTTCGGCCTGGGTGCGGGCTTCTACCTCAACGCCACCCAGCAACCCTGGGCACAACACTACCGCATGCACGACTACGTGGTGGAAGAGTTGCCGGCGCTGATCGAGGCGCATTTCCCGGCATCGGCGGAGCGCAGCATCAGCGGTCATTCCATGGGCGGCCACGGTGCGCTGGTGTGTGCCTTGCGTAACCCTGGGCGCTACCGCTCGGTGTCGGCGTTCTCGCCAATCAGCAACCCGATGGATTGCCCATGGGGCGAGAAGGCCTTCAGCCGCTACCTGGGTGAAGACCGCGCGCGCTGGCGCGAATGGGATGCCAGCGTGCTGTTGGCCGAGACGCCGGCGGGCGAGTGCCCGCCGCTGCTGGTCGACCAGGGTGACCGGGACGACTTTCTCGAGAAGCAGCTCAAGCCCGAAGCGCTGGAGCAGGCGGCACGCAAAGGCGGGCATGCGCTGACCCTGCGCCTGCAACCGGGTTATGACCATAGCTACTACTTCATCGCCAGCTTCATCGAGGAGCACCTGCGCCATCATGCGGTGGCGCTGGGGCGGGTGTAGCCGTGGCTGCGGCCGCGCCTACATGGCGGCCCCAATAGCGGCTAAAGCAGGTAGAATCACGCCCTGACTCATTCAGGGCGTTTTTCTATGCGTATTGGCCACGGCTACGATGTGCACCGTTTCTGCGACGGTGATTTCATTACCCTGGGCGGGGTGCGTATCCCCCATAAATATGGCCTCCTGGCTCACTCCGATGGCGACGTGCTGCTGCACGCCCTGAGCGATGCCTTGCTGGGCGCGGCGGCGCTGGGCGATATCGGCAAACATTTCCCCGACACCGACCCGCAGTTCAAGGGCGCCGATAGCCGCGTGCTGCTGCGCCACGTGGTCGGTATCGTACTGGCCAAAGGCTGGAAGGTCGGCAATATCGACGCCACCATCGTCGCCCAGGCGCCAAAGATGGCCCCACACATCGAGACCATGCGCCAGCGCATCGCCGAAGACCTGCAGGTCGAACTCGACCAGGTCAACGTCAAGGCCACCACCACTGAAAAACTGGGCTTCACCGGTCGCGAGGAGGGTATCGCCGTGCATGCGGTTGCCCTGCTGCTGCCAGCATGACCGAACTGGAACTGCTGGGCCCGCGCGCATCGGGCGAACCCTTGGGCACTGCGGTACTCAAGGCGGTGGCCGAAGACTTCCAGGTCGACGAAGTGCTGGACATTCCGTTGTCGGGGCAGGGTGAGCACTTGTGGTTGTGGGTCGAAAAGCGTGACCTCAACACCGAAGAGGCCGCCCGCCGCCTGGCGCGCGCTGCCGGCGTGCCGGTGCGCAGCATCAGCTACGCCGGGCTCAAGGACCGCCAGGCACTGACCCGGCAATGGTTCAGCCTGCACCTGCCGGGCAAGGCCGACCCGGACCTGTCGCGTGCCGAGGATGCCAGCCTGCGCGTACTCAGGCAGGTACGCCACCAGCGCAAGCTGCAGCGCGGTGCGCATTCGGCCAACGGCTTCACCCTGCGCCTGACTGCCCTGGTCGCTGACCACCAGGCGCTGAACGCGCGCCTGGAACAGCTCAAGCAGCACGGGGTGCCCAACTATTTCGGCAGCCAGCGCTTCGGCCACGCCGGCGGCAATGTCCATGACGCCCTCGACTGGGCCGCGCGCAAGGCCCTGCCCGAGCAGCGCAACGTACGTTCGCGGCTGCTGTCGGCCGGGCGCAGCTACCTGTTCAACCAGTTGTTGGCCGCCCGTGTCGCCGATGGCAGCTGGTCGCGGGCGCAAGTGGGCGACCTGCTGGCGTTCACCGACAGCCGCAGTTTCTTCCCGGCGGGGGAGGCCGAATGCGCCGACCCGCGCCTGGCGATCCTGGACCTGCACCCGACCGGCCCGCTGTGGGGCGCGGGCGATTCGCCCGCCGGCGCTGCCACCGGGCAGCTGGAAAACGCCATCGGCGCACGCCAGCCAGCCCTTTGCCAATGGTTGGCCCAGGCGGGCATGGATCACGAACGGCGTATTCTGCGGCTCCCTATTGGCGGCCTGACGTGGCATTATCCCGAGCCTGATATCCTGCAACTGGAATTCGTCCTTCCGGCCGGATGCTTCGCCACCGTGGTGGTGCGCGAAGTCGTGGATCTGGTGTCGGCAGGGCAGACGGACAGCCCATGCGTATTCTGATTTCGAACGACGACGGTGTTACCGCACCCGGCATCGCCGCGCTGCACGCTGCGCTGGCGGATTACGCCGAGTGCGTGGTGATCGCCCCGGATCAAGACAAGAGCGGCGCCAGCAGTTCGCTGACGCTGGACCGGCCACTGCACCCGCAGACCCTGGCCAATGGCTTCATCAGCCTCAACGGCACGCCGACCGACTGCGTGCACCTGGGGCTCAATGGGCTGTTGCCGCAGACGCCGGACATGGTCGTGTCGGGGATCAACCTCGGTGCCAACCTGGGCGACGACGTGCTCTATTCGGGCACGGTCGCCGCCGCGCTGGAGGGCCGTTTCCTCGGCGGGACCTCGCTGGCGTTCTCGCTGTTGTCACGCCAGCCGGACAACCTGCCGACGGCAGCGCATATCGCCCGCCGCCTGGTCGAGGCGCAGTCACGCCTGACCTTGCCGCCACGCACCGTACTCAACGTCAACATCCCCAACCTGCCGCTGGAACACATCCGCGGTATCCAGCTCACCCGCCTCGGTCACCGGGCGCGGGCGGCAGCACCGACCAAGGTGGTCAACCCGCGCGGCAAGGAAGGCTACTGGATCGCCGTGGCCGGGGATGCCGAGGACGGCGGGCCGGGCACCGATTTCCACGCCGTGATGCAAGGCTACGTGTCGATCACGCCGCTGCAGCTCGACCGCACCTTCAATGATGCCTTCGAGCAGCTCGACGGTTGGCTGGAGGGCCTGCTCTGATGCGCGAGGACGATATGCTGCGGCGTGGCATCGGCATGACTTCCCAGCGTACCCGGGAGCGGCTGATCCAGCGCCTGTGCGAAGAGGGGGTGTCGAACAGCAAGGTACTCGACGTGATCCGTCGTACCCCGCGCCACCTGTTCGTCGATGAGGCGCTGGCGCATCGTGCCTACGAAGACACCGCGCTGCCGATCGGCCACAACCAGACCATTTCCCAGCCATTCATGGTTGCCCACATGAGCGAGCTGCTGCTGGAAGCCGGGCCGCTGGACAAGGTGCTGGAGATCGGCACCGGTTCGGGCTACCAGACGGCGATCCTGGCGCAGCTGGTCGAGCGGGTGTTCTCGGTGGAGCGCATCAAGGTCCTGCAGGACCGGGCCAAGGAGCGCCTGGTGGAGCTGAACCTGCGCAACGTGGTGTTTCGCTGGGGCGACGGTTGCGAGGGTTGGCCGGCGCTGGCGCCGTACAACGGCATCATCGTCACTGCCGTGGCGCCGGAAGTGCCACAGGCGCTGCTCGACCAGCTGGCGCCTGGCGGCCGTATGGTGATCCCGGTGGGGCCGGCCGGAGAAACGCAGCAGCTGATGCTGATCGTGCGTGAAGAACATGGGTTCTCCCGCCGTGTGCTCGGCGCTGTGCGCTTCGTGCCACTGCTCAACGGTCCGCTGGCCTGAGCGCTGCGGGTACGCGCCAGCGCTATTTTTGCGCGGGTGGCGAATTCCTGTTGCTTCGCCCTGTCTATCTGGCGGGGTGAAGCGCTGGCGCACAAATCGCCATGGCTTTGCATCAGTCATCGAACCTGCCTGCCAGGAATGGCCGGCTTGGTTATAATCGCAACATTATTGCATTTCTTGTCTTCATATCGTTTTCGGCACCATGAGGGGAGCGCGGGTGGGTCACACAGTCATTCGGCAGCGCAAGGACGGGTCGGGTTTCACGCTTCTGGTGATTGCACTGGCCATGAGTACGCTACTGGTGGGTTGCTCAAGCACCAGCAGCAACAGCGCGCGGGTGGTCGACCGTAACAACAGCGTACCCAAGCGCCCGGCGGTGACCTCCGGGCAGTACATCGTCAAGCCTGGCGATACGCTGTTCTCCATCGCCTTCCGTTATGGTTGGGACTACAAGGAACTGGCCGCGCGTAACGGCATCGCGGCGCCTTATACCATCCGGCCGGGGCAGGCGATTCGTTTCAGCAGTGGTTCGTCCGGCAGCACCACGGTGGTGTCCAGCCCCTCATCGTCGAGCAAGACCACGGTCATCCGCCGGCCTGCCGGCAGTCCGGCGACAACCCCTGCCAGCCCTGGCAAAGCGGCCGCGCCGGCAGCTTCCAGCAGCGCCCCGGTGGTCGCAACGGTGCCCGCCGCGGAGCGTGCGGTGGGTGGCTGGACCTGGCCAGCCAATGGTGTGCTGATTGGAAAATTCGCTTCAAACGGTAGTTTGAATAAAGGCATTGATATCGCCGGTGATTTGGGACAGCCTGTTTTTGCTGCGTCTGATGGTGCAGTGGTCTACGCCGGGAGTGGGCTGCGGGGCTACGGCGAGCTGATCATCATCAAGCACAGCGACACCTACGTCAGTGCCTACGGTCATAACCGCAGGCTGTTGGTTCGGGAGGGGCAGCAGGTCAAGGCAGGGCAGTCGATTGCTGAAATGGGGTCCACGGGCACAGATCGGGTGAAGCTGCATTTCGAGATTCGCCGCCAGGGCAAACCCGTCGATCCGCTCCAGTTCCTGCCACGTCGTTGACTGTTGTACCTGGCCTGTTCCGCTGATGTAGAGGGGACAGGCTCCAGCGCTGCCAGGGAGAAAGGTGCCGCTCGAGTCTGAGTTCGAACTCAGCAAAGGACTATAACAATGGCTCTCAGTAAAGAAGTGCCGGAGTTTGACATCGACGATGACGTCCTCCTGATGGAGACGGGCATCGTTTTGGAAACGGATGTGGTGTCAGACGAACCTGCTGTATCTTCGGTTCGGACGAGGGCCAAATCGGGCTCTTCGCTCAAGCAACACAAGTACATCGATTACAGCCGGGCGCTCGATGCCACCCAGCTGTATCTCAACGAGATCGGATTCTCGCCTCTGCTTTCGCCGGAAGAAGAAGTGCATTTTGCGCGTCTGTCGCAAAAGGGCGACCCTGCCGGCCGCAAGCGCATGATCGAAAGCAACCTGCGCCTGGTTGTGAAAATTGCCCGTCGTTACGTGAACCGCGGCCTGTCGCTGCTCGACCTGATCGAGGAGGGCAACCTGGGGCTGATCCGTGCGGTCGAGAAGTTCGACCCGGAGCGTGGTTTCCGTTTCTCGACCTACGCGACCTGGTGGATTCGTCAGACCATCGAGCGGGCGATCATGAACCAGACCCGCACCATTCGCCTGCCGATCCATGTAGTCAAGGAACTGAACGTTTACCTGCGGGCGGCACGCGAACTGACGCAGAAACTCGACCACGAGCCGTCGCCAGAGGAAATCGCCACGTTGCTGGAGAAACCGGTCGGCGAGGTCAAGCGCATGCTGGGCCTGAACGAGCGGGTATCTTCCGTGGACGTTTCGCTGGGCCCGGACTCGGACAAGACCCTGCTCGATACCCTGACCGACGACCGGCCGACCGACCCCTGCGAGCTGTTGCAGGACGACGACCTGTCGCAGAGCATCGACCAGTGGCTGGGCGAGCTGACCGACAAGCAGCGTGAGGTGGTGGTGCGTCGCTTCGGCCTGCGCGGGCATGAAAGCAGTACGCTCGAAGATGTCGGCCTGGAAATCGGCCTGACCCGTGAGCGGGTGCGGCAGATCCAGGTAGAAGGCCTCAAGCGCCTGCGTGAGATCCTCGAGAAGAACGGGCTGTCCAGCGAGTCGCTATTCCAGTAGCGAAGGCCTGCACCAGCAAACGCCCCGATGACCTCGGGGCGTTTTTGTTTGTCTTGTGTGTGGGGTCAGGAGCCTATAGGCAGCCTGGGGCCGGGCTCGAAACATTATGTACAGCGCTACCCTGTTAGCATTGCGTGTAAGCCTTTTCTTACTTGTTCTGTAAGCCTTCTATGTAGCAGCCGGTAAATCAATGGCGCTCCAAGAGCCCGATATTCCTCAAGCTATTGAAAAATATCAATTATTTAGACGTGAGGAAATGTGTCTCCGGCAACACCCTGTGAGGTTTTGCGGTTGCCTGCCGGGCGCAAGGCGCTAGTATTCGAACTGTGCACAGGGACATGCACAGGCTTTCAGGACGAAGGCCAGGGACATCGCAAGAAGCGATTTCATCAGGATGATGACAGGGACAAAGCAGGGACTACGGAAAAAAATGTGGGCGGGTCAAACCGCCCCTTTTTTTTTGCCCGCAGAAAACAAAAAGGCCCTGAAGGGCCTTTTTCGTATCGGGCGCTTTCAGCGCTCCAGGTGTTCGATCTTGCCGGTCTTGCCATCCCACTCTTCAGCGTCTGGCAGGGCGTCCTTACGCTCGGTGATGTTAGGCCAGATTTCCGCCAGTTCGGCGTTCAGCTCGATGAAGTTCTCCATGCCGGCAGGCACTTCGTCTTCCGAGAAGATGGCTTGTGCCGGGCATTCCGGCTCGCACAGGGCGCAGTCGATGCACTCGTCCGGGTGGATGACCAGGAAGTTCGGGCCTTCGTAGAAGCAGTCCACCGGACAGACTTCCACGCAGTCGGTGTATTTGCATTTGATGCAGTTGTCGGTGACGACGAAGGTCATTTCTAGTTCTCTCCTCAGGCGACGGCGGCGGCCCTTCCTCTCAGGGCCGCGCGGTTTACAGGCATGTGGCTGCAGGCCAGGCTAATAACCTGCAGCACCAGCAAACCGCGGCGGATTCTACCAGCTTGTAGTGGGCGCCGTTATAACAGGTTCTTTAGTTGATATAGCGTTTCGATAGCTTGACGCGGGGTCATGTCGTCCAGCTGCAGCTTGCCCAGCTTCTCGATGGCGGGGTGTGGCAGGCTGGCGAACAGGTCGCTCTGGTGCGGGACCTGGGGCACATCCTTGGCCTTCTGGGCCGGCGGTTGTTCATGCGGCAGGCTGGTGGTCTCCAGGCGGGCCAGGTGTTCGCGGGCACGCTGGATGACTGCCGTCGGTACGCCCGCCAGCTGGGCCACGGCCAGGCCGTAGCTCTGGCTGGCAGGGCCAGGCAGCACATGGTGCAGGAACACGATGCGTTCATTGTGCTCGGTGGCATTCAGGTGCACGTTGGCCACCAGCGGCTCGCTTTCGGCCAGCACGGTGAGCTCGAAGTAGTGCGTGGCGAACAGCGTGTAGGCGCGCAGCTGGGCCAGCCGCTCGGCGGCAGCCCAGGCCAGCGACAGGCCGTCGAAGGTACTGGTGCCGCGGCCCACTTCGTCCATCAGCACCAGGCTGCGGTCGGTGGCGTTGTGCAGGATGTTGGCGGTTTCGCTCATCTCGACCATGAAGGTCGAGCGCCCGCCGGCCAGGTCGTCGCTGGAACCGATACGGGTGAAGATGCGGTCGACCAGCGACAGTTCGCAACTGGCCGCCGGCACGAAGCTGCCGATATGTGCCAACAGCACGATCAAAGCGGTCTGGCGCATGTAGGTGGACTTACCGCCCATGTTCGGGCCGGTGATGATCAGCATGCGCGTGTTGTCGTCCAGGCCCAGGTCGTTGGCCACGAACGGCGTGGTCAGTACCTGTTCCACCACCGGGTGGCGGCCTTGCTCGATACGCAGGCATGGCTCGTCGACGAAGCGCGGGCAGTTCAGGTCCAAATTCAGCGCACGTTCGGCCAGGTTGCTGAGCACGTCCAGTTCCGCCAGTGCGGCGGCGCTGTCCTGCAGCGGCGCCAGGTGGCTGATCAGGGTTTCCAGCAGGCCGTCGTAGAGCAGCTTCTCGCGGGCCAGCGCGCGGCTTTTGGCCGACAGCGCCTTGTCCTCGAACGCCTTCAGCTCCGGGGTGATGAAGCGCTCGGCGCCCTTGAGGGTCTGGCGGCGGATATAGTCGCCCGGCGCCTGCTCCGCCTGCTTGGTCGGCAGCTCGATGTAATAGCCGTGCACACGGTTGTAGCCGACCTTGAGGTTGGCCAGCCCGGTGCGGGCCTTTTCGCGCGCTTCCAGGTCGATGAGGAACTGGCCGGCGTTCTCGCTGATCGCCAGCAACTCGTCCAGCTCGCTGTCATAGCCAGGCTTGAGCACGCCGCCGTCGCGGATCACCGCCGGCGGGTTGTCGATGATCGCCCGCTCCAGCAGGCTGGCCAGCTCCGGGTAGGTACCGGTAATGGCGGCCAGGCGTGCCAGGTGCGGCGCCTCCAGCTCGGCCATGGCGTTCTGCAGTTCGGGCAACGCTGCCAGCGCATCGCGCAGGCGTGCCAGGTCGCGTGGGCGGGCGTTGCGCAGGCCGATACGGGCGAGGATCCGCTCGATATCGCCTATTTCCTTGAGCTGCGGCTGCAGCTTCTCGAAGCGGTAGCTGTCGAGCAGGCAGCGGATCGAGTCCTGGCGGGCCTGCAGCACCTTGAGGTCGCGCAACGGGCGGTTCAGCCAGCGGCTCAGCAGGCGGCTGGCCATCGCGGTCTGGCAGCGGTCGATGACCGACTGCAAGGTGTTGTCACGCCCGCCGGCGAGGTTGATGTCCAGCTCCAGGTTGCGGCGGCTGGCGCCGTCGAGGATGACCGTGTCGTCCAGCCGTTCGTGGCGCAGGCTGCGCAGGTGCGGCAGGGCAGTGCGCTGGGTTTCCTTGGCGTAGATCAGCAGGCAGCCGGCGGCGCCGATGGCCAGGGTCAGCTTGTCGCAGCCAAAGCCCTTGAGGTCCTTGGTCGCGAACTGCTGGCACAGGGCCTTGCGCGCCGAGTCGCGGTCGAAGTCCCACGGCGCCCGGCGCCGGGCGCCAGGGCGCTTTTCCGCCGGCAGGTCGCGTGGCCAGTCGTCGGGGATCAGCAGCTCGACCGGGTTGAGGCGCTCGAGCTCGGCCAGCAGGTTTTCCCAGCCCTTGATTTCCTGGACGCTGAAGTTGCCGCTGGTGATATCCAGCACTGCCAGGCCGAACAGGCGTTCGTCACCCAGCAGCGCGGCAATCAGGTTGTCGCGGCGCTCGTCGAGCAGGGCCTCGTCGCTGACCGTGCCGGGGGTGATGATACGCACCACCTGGCGCTCCACCGGGCCCTTGCTGGTGGCCGGGTCGCCAATCTGCTCGCAGATCACCACCGATTCGCCGAGCTTGACCAGCTTGGCCAGGTAGCCCTCCAGCGAATGGAACGGAATGCCGCACATGGGGATCGACTGGCCGGCCGACTGACCGCGCGCGGTCAGGGTGATGTCCAGCAGTTTGGCGGCCTTTTTCGCATCTTCGTAGAAGATTTCGTAGAAGTCGCCCATGCGGTAGAACATCAGCTGGTCCGGGTGCTGGTTTTTCAGCTTCCAGTACTGCTGCATCATCGGGGTGTGTGCGGAAAGATCAGACATTCAGGGCCTTACAGCGGGTAATCTGGTTGGCGTTTGTGAAACCGGCAATGGTACAGGCTTTTTCGAGCAGATGCAGGCGCGCCGCTGCAGGCATCATCGCGCTGCCTGTGCGTTGCATTTCCTCGCGCATGCCTGCATTATGCACGCTATGCAAAAACGCAACGTAGCCTCCGTACTCAGAGAACTGCTCGACCGCCACGGCCTGTCCCCGACGGAGCTGTACCGGCGCACGGGTGTTCCTCAATCCACCTTGTCGCGGATTCTCGGCGGCAAGATCGTCGACCCCTCCGACAAACATGTGTCGAAGATCGCCGAGTACTTCGGCGTAAGCACCGAGCAGCTGCGTGGCCGCGCCGCGCTTGGCGAGTCTCGCGAGGCGGCGCTGCCGGCGCACGGTCATGCGGGTCTCAGCGACATCAGCCTGTGGGACGATGAAACCCCCGTCGAGGATGACGAGGTGTCGGTACCTTTCCTTCGCGAGGTCGAATTGGCAGCAGGATCAGGAAGATTCGTCATTGAAGAAAGCGAGCACGCGCGCCTGCGCTTCGGCAAGCGCAGCCTGCGCCACAACGGTGTGCAGTTCGACCAGGCCAAGTGTGTGACCGTGCGCGGCAACAGCATGTTGCCGGTACTGCGTGATGGCGCGACGGTCGGGGTGAATACCGGCAAGTGCTCGATCGGCGACATCATCGATGGCGACCTCTATGCAATCAATCACAACGGCCAGTTGCGGGTGAAGCAGGTCTATCGCCTGCCTACCGGTATCCGCCTGCGCAGTTTCAACCGCGACGAACACCCGGACGAGGACTACAGCTTCCAGCAGATGCAGGACGAGCAGATCAGCTTGCTCGGGCATGTGTTCTGGTGGGGCATGTACGCTCGCTGACAGCCCCGCTTTGTCAAAACCCGCTTCGGCGGGTTTTTTTTCGCCTTTGGAAAAGCCCTACAAGCCAGGACGCGCATGGCCTGCATGCATTTCCGCAAAAGCTTACGCATAGAAATTTTCGGAAATGCATTGACTGCATATGCGTAAATGCATAGCCTGTGTCTCAAGCCGGATGTAAACCGGTTGTTACACAGGCAGCGATGGACAGGCCTCAACTGTCCAGAGGGTTGGCAACTGGCCCGGGTGTGCAGCGTAAAGCACCACGATCAGTTATCCGGCGGGCAGGTGGCCGCGGTCGGAGTCATCAATCAGCAGCGGAACCGCACGGTGTCACCAGTCGTGGCCGGCGGTTCGCCAACGCATTACTGAAAAGCCTGGCGAGCCGGGCTTTTTGGAATGCCGAGGTGTTCAAGGCAAAGCATCCATAACCGACCTGTTGGCCTGCGCCAACAGGCATTTACACAGGAGACAGGACAGTGACGAACGAGCAACAGGCGTTACTCGAGATGCCGCTCTGGCTGGTAATCGTCCTGGCATTGCTGGGCGGTCTGAGCGGCGAAATGTGGCGGGCCGACAAGGCCGGCGCCACGGGCTGGTCGCTGCTGCGACGGCTGTTGTTGCGCTCCGGGGCCTGCATGGCCTGTGGTGTGTCGACGGTGATGCTGTTGTATGCCGGCGGCCTGTCGATCTGGGCGGCCAGTGCATTGGGCTGCATGACAGCGGTAGGCGGCGCCGATGTTGCCATGCGGCTTTACGAACGCTGGGCGACCCGGCGTCTGGGCCTGCGCGACAGCACACAGCGCGACGAGCGTTAAGGAGGAATAGGCATGAGCGAACTGGCCACTCTACATGGCGCAGTGACGGCAACCATTCGTGAGGCGATGCCGGAGTTGATATCGGTAGATGCCTATACCGCCGTAGGAAATGTTCCAGAACGGCCTTCGCTGCGCCACGGCATCGTCCGCATGACGACCGATGCCGCACCGCGGGATGGCCGCTCGGTGTTGATTGCCACCTTCGAGGCGGATATCACCGCTGACAGTGCCAATCCGGAGGCGCGGCTTCAGGGCAGCCTGCTGGCCGCGCAACTGATGGACCTGCTGCGCCAGCAGCATTGGGCGCTGGATTTCGTCGAAGCCAGCCGCAATGTGCAGGCGCAGTTCCTGGGCAACGCCTGGACCGTGCGCTGGGACCAGCCGGTGCTGTTCGGCGAACCACGCTGGAACTGGCCGGACCAGCCGCCCGGCAGCCTGGTCCTGGGCTTCGCCCCGGATATCGGCCAGGGTAACGAAGCGCATTATGTCGCCCCGGAGGAGCTGTCATGAGCTACGTCAGCGCCATGCATGACCGTATGCTGGCGTGCATGGTCATTCCCTGTCGGGTGGTTGCACTGGACCTTGCCGCCGCCCGGGTCCGGGTCTCCGACGGCAGCGGCTGGACCAGCGCCTGGCTGCGCTGGCACGCCCAGGCGGCCGGCCAGGCCAGGCACTGGCGGGCGCCCAGCCTGGGCGAGCAGGGCGTGCTGCTGAGCCCCAGTGGCGAGCCGGCCCAGGGCACCTTCCTGCCCGGCCTGTATGGCGATGCCGGTGGCGCAGCGGACAACCGCGGGCACACCGAGGTCTGGCGTTTCGCCGATGGCGGTTCGGTCAGCTACGACTGGCAGGCCAGCCACTACGACATTCAGCTACCGGCTGGCAGCGCGACCATCAAGGTCGGCGCCGCCACGCTGCAGGTCAGTGACGGTGTGATCAGCCTGCAGGCCGCCGCGATCAAGCTTTCCGGCAACGTCACGGTTGATGGCCCGCTGCAGGTCAGCGGCGATATCAACGGCGGCGGGCGGATCATCGACACCGCCGGCAACACGGCCAACCACAAACACTGAACCAAGCCCGCCCATGCGGGCTTTTTCATACCAGGAGAATGCCATGCATAGCCATGAACAGGGCGGTGCACCATGATCGGCATGGACCGCCGTACCGGCCAGCCACTGCCCGGCATCGATCATCTGCGCCAATCCATCGAAGACATCCTCAGCACACCGCTGGGCAGCCGGCGCATGCGCCCGGAATACGGCAGCCAGCTGCGGCGGTTCGTCGACCTGCCGGTCAACGAGGGCTGGAAGAGCGCCGTGCAGGCCGAAGTGGCACGGGCGCTGGGCCGCTGGGAGCCGCGCCTGCAGTTACAGCGGGTCAAGGTAGTCGCGGTGCTCGACGGCCAGGTCAGCCTGGCACTCAGTGGCCGCTACCTGGGCGACGAAGCGCTGCTGGAGATCAGCGTATGAGCCAGGTCGACCTGTCGAAACTGCCAGCGCCGCAACTACTGGAGGACCTCGATTACGAAGCTCTTTACCAGGCCGATCTGGACACCTTCCGGGATTACCTGGGCGAAGCCTGGACCGCCAATCTGGAAAGCGACCCGGTCACCAAGCTGCTTGAGGTCGGCGCGTACCGCAAGCTGCTCAACCGGGCGCGTATCAACGATGCCGCCAAGGCGTTGCTGCTGGCCTACGCCCAGGGCACTGACCTTGACCAGCTGGCGGCCAATGTCGGCCTGCAGCGCCTGGTGATCCAGGCCGAGGACCTGGCCAGCGTCCCGCCGGTCGAGGCGTTGCTGGAAGCGGACGATGCCCTGCGCGAGCGGGTGCAACTGGTTTATGAAGGCCTGACCACGGCCGGCCCGCGCAACAGCTACATCCTGCACGCCCGCAATGCTTCGGGACAGGTGGCTGACGCCACCGCCGAAAGCCCGTCGCCGGCCGTGGTGGATGTCACCGTGCTGAGCCTGGAAGGCGACGGCGAAGCCAGTGCTGAACTGCTGGCGCAGGTAGCGGCCTACCTCAACGACGACGATATCCGCCCGGTTGCCGACCGGGTCAACGTACGTAGCGCCGAAGTGCTGCCTTACCGCATCGATGCCGTGCTGCATCTGGCCGACAGCGGCCCCGAGTACGAAGCGATACTGGCCGAGTGCCAACGCCGGCTGCAGGCCTGGATCAACCCCCGCCGACGCCTGGGGGTGGAAGTGGCACGCTCAGGCATCGATGCGCAACTGCACATCGATGGCGTCAGCCGGGTCGAGTTGAATGGCTGGGCCGACATTCGCCCGAGCAAGGCGCAGGCGGCGTGGTGCAGCGGTTTCACCCTGAAGCGGGGGAACTGACATGCACAGCCTGTTGCCGCTCAACCGCACCGCGCTGGAGCGGGCCATCGAAGTGGCTGCCGACGAGGACCTCAAGGTCAGCCTGCGCCAACTCTACAACCCCGAGACCTGCCCGGCGCACCTTCTGTACCAACTGGCCTGGGCCTGGTCGGTGGACCGCTGGGAGGACAGCTGGAGCGATGAAATCAAACGCTCGGTGATCCGCTCGGCATTCTTCGTCCATGCCCACAAAGGCACCTTGGGTGCACTGCGGCGGGTAGTGGAACCGTTCGGCTACCTGATCGAGGTGGAGGAATGGTGGCAGGCCACACCGCCGGCCCCGGCCGGCACTTTCGCACTGAAGATCGGCGTATCCGATGCTGGCATCAGCGAAAGCACCTACCAGGAACTGACTGCGCTGATCGACGACGCCCGCCCGGTCAGCCGCCACCTGACCGGCCTGGTGATCAGCCTCGAAAGCCGTGGCGCCCTTCATTTCGGCTGCGCGATCCAGGACGGCGACGAACTCGACGTCTATCCGCTGACGCCCCGTGACATCGAGGTCATCGGCGTGGTGGGGCGAGGCGGCCGTGAACACACAATCGATACCTTGGACATTGCACATGGTTGACCAGACTTCTCAGTTCTACGCCATCCTCACCAACGTGGGCGCGGCGAAACAGGCCAATGCCGATGCCTTGGGCATTGCCTGGAAAATCACCCAGATGGGTGTCGGCGATGCCAACGGCAGCGACCCTACCCCGAATGCCACCCAGACCCGCCTGATCAACGAATGGCGCCGCGCGCCGTTGAATCAACTGAAGGTGGATGACAAGAACAGCGCGATCATCATTGCCGAGCAGGTCATCCCGGCTGACGTCGGCGGCAAGTGGATTCGCGAGATCGCGCTGTACGATGCCGATGGCGACATGGTTGCCGTGGCCAATTGCGCGCCCACCTACAAGCCGTTGTTGAGCCAGGGTTCGGGACGGACCCAGGTGGTGCGGATGAACCTGGTGGTCAGCAGCGCCAGCAATGTGCAACTGAAGATCGACCCGGCGGTGGTGCTGGCGACTCGGGAGTGGGTTACCGAGGAGCTGGCCAGGCAGGATTTCAAGCATTCGGTGCTGGCGGCGACCACGGCGAACATTGCCCTGACCGGGTTGCAGACGGTTGATGGGGTGGCGCTTGCTGCCGGGGCGCGCGTGTTGGTGAAGAACCAGACCGCAGCCAAGGATAATGGGATCTACAAGGTTGCTGCCGGAGCTTGGAGTCGCAGTAGCGATGCCGATACTGATGCCAAGGTGACACCAGGGTTGCTGGTGTTGGTGGAAAAGGGCTCGATCAACGGCGGTAGTGCCTGGCAGTTGATCGCTGATGATTCAATTTCGCTGGGCGTCACTGCGCAAGTTTATGAAATGGCTTTTGGTCGCACCGGTGTGGCCGCGGGCATTTATCGCAGTGTGACTGTGGATAAATACGGAAGAGTAACTGCTGCAAGCAGCCCGAGCACTGTTGCCGGCTATGGCTTGACGGATGTATACACCAAAGCGCAAGTAGATGCAGCTCTGTCGTTGAAGGCTCCGCTGGCAAATCCAACCTTTACCGGGGCCGCCAAAGCGCCGACCCCTGTGTTAACGAGTGACGATACGACTGTGGCTACCACAAACTTTGTTCAGCGGGTGATCGGCTCGCTGGGCTGGGGGAGTTATGGTGTATCGACGAGCAATATACTGGCAGGCACGGACCTTAACAGTATGGTCATACCTGGCTCCTACGGCCAGACAGCAAATGCCAACGCAACGCTAGCATTGAATTATCCCGCAACGTCAGCAGGAACACTGTTGGTTCAAGCTGCAAATACGTTGATCATAACTCAGGTTTATTGCATCTATAACACGGGGCAGGTGTTCAGTCGTTCATGCTACGCTAATACCTGGTCCAAGTGGTCGGAACTTTGCGTGACCGATTCTCCGGCACTGCGTGGCGTGCCCACCGCGCCAACGGCTGTGAAGGGAAACAGTACCAAGCAACTTGCGACTACCGAATTCGTCCAGGACGCGGTTGCCGGTCTGGTGGATTCGGCGCCTGCGGCGCTTGATACACTGAACGAACTCGCTGCAGCGCTAGGTAATGATCCGAATTTTGCCGCTACTATGACCAATACACTGGCGACGAAAGCTGCAAAGTCGACAACGCTAGCGGGTTACGGGATTGTCGATTGCTATACCAAGGTACAAGTAGATAGCGCGCTCACGCTCAGAGCACCTTTGTCCAGTCCTGCACTTACAGGAACTCCAACCGCACCGACTGCGGCCAGCTTTACCAGCACGAAGCAGTTGGCAACCACTGATTGGGTGCAGGGGCGGGGGGTGCAGTACTCCAGTATCACGACGCGTTCGGTTTCAGGCACGCTGGCCGGGGTGGTGACACATGTGGGAGGGATAGTCCATTTCTGGGGTGCCTATTCTATGGGGTATACACTGCCTAATAGTGCGACCTTGAATCTCCCAGTTGGTGCTGTTGTACGTGTCCAGAACTGGAGTCCCTATAGCCTTTCGATTGGTGTTCAAGGTACTGATAAAATTCAAACCGGGCTCAATGTTGGTCAGGTAAAAGTGATTGCCATCCCACCTGATACGTTTGTAGATGCAAGGTATTACGGGGAAGAAACGTGGATTATGGACGGCACGGGGGTCGAAGGGAGTAGGCTTCCTTGGCTTTTTAATGGAGTTAGTACCAATGGGTACCATAAATTCCCTAGTGGTTTAATTATTCAGTGGGGAAGCTCCGCCATCGCTACCCCCGCGTCACCCGTAGTGACAGTGACATTTCCCATTACCTTCCCCAATCGCTGTACGCACTTGAATGAGCACGATGCGGCGGGTATAGCGGGGGTAACCCGCTCGTTCTGGCAGTTCAGGAATCAGGGTAACAGCAGCTTTGAAGCCCTTAATTTATGCTCGATAACCGCCGGTTCACCTCCGGTCTTGAATGCTCCAGTCAATGCAGCGTGCCTATGGTACGCAGAAGGTTTCTAGGAGTAGCCATGAATAAAATTTATGTAAGCGCAGCCAATAAGGCTTTCTATGATAGTGCAATTCACACAGAAGATCAGTTGCCCACAGATGCGACAGAAATAAGCAAGGACCTTCATCGGTCATTGCTGGATGGCGTCAGCGGTCAGGCAAAAATGATTGATTTTACATTTAGTCCACCTGTACTGGTAGATATTCCAGAGCCCACGCACGAAAGGCTGGCATCGTTAGAAGAGGGATGGCGAGACAGTCGGTTACGTTGCACTGACGATCTTGTCGCGCGGCATCGAGACGAACGCGAAATGGGAGGATCAACGACCCTGACCAGTTCCGAATTCATGACGCTAATGAATTATCGAAAAGCGCTACGTGACTGGCCGCAATCGAATCTGTTTCCGGATAGCAGATTTCGTCCTGCAGAACCGCTTTGGATCTCTTCACTCACCAAGTAATGCCCTGCAGCTAGGGGCTTTTTGTCACCCCTCCAGGCCCTGCACCCGCAGGGCCTTTTCATACCTGAACCCGGAGTAAACCTTCATGAGTGGATTCTTCCACGGCGTCACCGTAACAAACGTCGACACCGGCGCCCGCAGCATCGCGCTGCCTTCTTCCTCGATCATCGGCCTGGTCGACACCTTCACCGAGGGCGCTGGCGCCACGGCCAAGGCCAACGACCTGGTGCTGATCACCAGCGAGCGTGAAGCGGTTGCCGCCTTTGGCGAAAACGCCGCCATCACCAAGGCCTGCCGCGCCATCTACACCCGCGCCAAGGCGGTCATCGTCGCCTGTGGCGTGGCCAAGCTGGACGATGCAGCGGAGCAGACCGCCGCGATCATCGGCGCGGTGCAGGCCGACGGCAAACGCACCGGCCTGCAGGCGCTGCTCGACGGCAAGAGCCGTTTCAACGCCCAGCCACGCCTGCTGGCAGCGCCGCGTCACAGCGCCACCCAGGCGGTGGGCACGGCACTGGTGGCCCTGGCCGACAAGCTGCGCGGCATCGCCATCATCGATGGCCCCAACAGCACCGACCAGGCGGCCATCGACTACGCGAAGAACTTCGGCGCCAAACGCGCCTTCCTGGTCGACCCGGGCGTGCAGTACTGGGACAACGGCGAGGAAGCCACCCTCGATGCCCCTGGTTCGGCCTGGGTCGCCGGCCTGTTCGCCTGGACCGACCGCGAATACGGTTTCTGGGCCTCGCCTTCGAACAAGGAATTCGTCGGCATCACCGGTACCACCCGCCCGGTGGAGTTCCTCGATGGCGATGACAGCTGCCGCGCCAACCTGCTGAACAACGCCAACATCGCCACCATCATCCGCGACGACGGCTTCCGCCTGTGGGGCAACCGCACCTTGTCGAGCGACCCGAAATGGGCGTTCGTCACCCGCGTGCGAACCATGGACATCGTCATGGACGCGATCCTCTACGGCCACAAGTGGGCCGTCGACCGCGCCATCACCGCCACCTACGTCAAGGACGTCACCGAAGGCCTGCAGGCCTTCATGCGCGACCTGAAGAACCAGGGCGCGATCATCAACTTCGAGGTCTTCGCCGACCCGGAGCTGAACACCGCCAGCCAGCTCGAGCAGGGCAAGGTGTACTGGAACATCCGCTTCACCGATGTGCCACCTGCCGAAAACCCCAATTTCCGCGTCGAAGTCACCAACCAGTGGCTGACCGAAGTCCTCGATTCCGCCGCTTAAGGAGCGTATCCACATGGCAATGATTCCCGAAACCCTGGCCAACCTGAACCTGTTCGTCGATGGCGTCAGTTTCCAGGGCGATGTACCCAGCCTGACCCTGCCCAAACTCACCCTGAAGATGGAAGAGCACCGCCCTGGCGGCATGGACATGCCGGTCGAGATGGACCTGGGCATGGAGAAGCAGGAAGCGGCCTTCACTACCACCGGTGTGCGCCGCGAAGCGCTGAAGTTTTTCGGCCTGGCCGACGGCAGCGGCTTCAACGGCACGTTCCGCGGTGCCTTCAAGGGCCTCAAGGGCAAGATCAACCCGGTTGTGGTCACCCTGCGTGGCACGCTCAAGGAAATCGACATGGGCGACTGGAAGTCCGGTGACAAGGCCGAGATCAAGCACAGCGTCGGCCTGACCTACTACAAGCTGGAAGTCGATGGCCGCCTGATTTACGAGATCGACGCGCTGGGCATGAAGCGCGTGATCGATGGCGTCGACCAACTGGCCACCCAGCGCGCCGCGCTCGGCTTGTAAGGAGGCGACCATGGCTCATGCGAAAAAGCAGCCCCAGTGGCTGACCCTGAGCGCCGACCGCGTCACCGTGCGCCTGTCACGCCCCAGCGAAGCCAACGGCGTTCAGGTTGACAGCCTGTCGCTGCGGGCACCGACCGTGCGCGATATCCGCAACGCCCAGGCCGGCGGCGTCGACGATGACCAGCAGCGCGAACTGAACCTGTTCGCGTCGCTGGCCGAAGTCGGCATCAAGGACCTCGAAGGCCTGACCCTGAAGGACTATAGCCGCCTGCAAAGTGGTTATTTTCGCCTGGTGCAGGACGACGAACTTTGACCCGGCCCGGCAAAAGGCCGCCGCTCGGCGGCTGGCCAGGGAGCTGAATTTTTCCGCGAGCGAGATCATGACCATGTCGTACAGCGACATGGTCTGGTGGCTCGCCCCGTGACAAGGAGGAACCTATGGCGAACACACAGCTGTTCCCGCTCGGGCTCGGCGTCACCGCCATCAACCCCTTGGGCCAGGCCATCGAGCTGCTGCGCCGGGATGTCGAACGCCTGCGCAGGCAGGCTGACGGCACCCGGCTTGGCCGGCTCGTCGGCGAAGTGATCCGGCTGGGGTTGGAGCTTGGCAAGCTACGCCAGGTCGAAGGCGAGATGGCGCCGGACCAGGCAGCGCAAGGCGAAGACCCGACTGTCGGGCTGAGGGATGAAGCCGAAGCCCTTGAGCGTTTGCGCCAGCATTACCTGATGCTGGACCGGGTCATTGCCGGGCTGGCGCAGCTCAAGCCATTGCCGGGCCAGATGACAGTCAACGTCTTTCAGCAGTGGCATACGCTGGTGCAGGGGCAAGGCGCCGACACACCTGGCAAGGTGCAAGGGCCTGTGCAGGCCCCTGCGCAGGCTGCCAGGCCGGCCCCCGGCGCCGATGCCGGTGGCGACACCGGCATCCTTGCCGGCGGGCTCGCGCTGCTGGCTGGAGGCAGTGGCGCTGCTATCGCAGACGTTGTACGCAAACTGCCACCGGAAAGACAGCGCGCGATACGCGAGCGTGCTTCGAAGGAATGGCGGGACAACCGCGTCGAAACCTTTGGCAAGGTCGCCAAGGCGATGATCACTGCTGAGGACGGCGAAGAAAGGGCGCGCGGCGTCGGCGCTGCTGTCGGCGAAATTGGCGGTCGCATGCTGGGTGCCATGGCACCTCTGCTGTTCAAAGGCAAGGGCAAAGCGATAGGCAAAGCCTCGAGCACGGGCATGAGCAGCGGTAAACGTAAGCGCCGGCGCCAAGGCCAGCGGGCCAGCAAGCAGGCGGTGCAAAAGGACGCAGATAGGACGCAGGAGGACGCCACGCAGGAACAATGGGCCAAATTTGGCGGCCAGGTGGGCGAGGCTGCGGGTGGTGAGGCCGGCGCTGCGTTGTTCAACTGGATCACCGAGGAGGAAGAGCCGGCGCCGCAAAGCAGCGGGGCGCCTGTGCCGGAGCCGGTGCAAACCATTGCCCAGGGCGTCGCTTCCCTGCCTTCGCTCGGCACAGCAAAACAGCTGCCATTGGCAGGGAAACTGTTCAAGCGCATGCCACTGACGGCAGTGCTGGATACCTCGCTGCAGGTGGCCGACATCTACCAGGGTAACGGCACTCCGGCGGAGAAGCTGGAAGGCTATGGCGAGGTGTTCGGCGGGTTGGGGGGCAACCTGGCCGGCACTTCGGCCGGATGGCTCGGTGGCGCGGCGGCAGGTGCCATGCTTGGCTCGGTGGTACCGGGTATAGGTACCGTGATCGGCGGCGCGGTCGGTGGCCTGCTGGGCAGCCTGGGTGGCGGTTATCTGGGCGGCATCGGCGGTGAATGGGTCGGGGGCGCGTTGGGCAAGGCCGTGGCATCCGTCGTCGGCTCCGATGCGCCAGCGGCGAGCCAGGATACTGCCGCTTCCGCGGAACAACCAAGCCGCTTGCAGAAAGGCGTCAGCACACCTGCACCGTTGCCTGCCACTGCGACAGCGCAGTTGGTTGGCAGCCTGGCCGGTTCATCGGTCGGGGGGCTCGGTGGTGCGGCAGCCGGCGCCATGATCGGCTCGGTGGTACCGGGTATAGGAACCGTGATTGGCGCCGCGGTCGGTGGCCTGCTGGGCAGCCTGGGTGGCAGCCATCTCGGCGGCCTGGGCGCCAAGCTCATTGGCGAAGCGTCGGGCAAGGCCGTGCAGTCTGTCGCCGGCTCCGATGCGCCGGGGGCGAGCCTCGAGGTTACCCGTCTCTCCGAGCAGGCGACCCGATCGCCGAGAAACGTCGGCCCGCCTACGCCGTCGCCTGCTGTTTCGATACCGCCGTCATCGGCTGTGTCGCCACCCGCCATCAACCAGCAGTTCACTTTCACCGCCAATATGCCGGTGACCCTCAACAACAGCCTCGATGACCCGACCACCCAGCAACAACTGGAAACCATCGCCCGCCGCATGCTTGATGACCTGATGCGTCAGGCGCGTTCGGTGCAGATGGTCGATCAACCACAGCCATGAGGAGGACCGCATGACCTACCTGGAACAGTTGCAAGGCGGCTTGCATGCGCTGGTCAGGGCGGGCGAGGCGGGGCGTCGGCGTGCCGACGCCATGCTCGACCCGATGAACCAGGCGGTCGGCCACGCCAGGGAGGCGGCCGCCGCGCTCGAAGCCCTGCCATGGATCGGCCCGGAAATCGGCAAGCGCCTGCAACGCACCCTGCGCGCCATCGACGCGGCCAGGCAGCGCGTCGACCAGGTGATTGCCAGGTACGACCAGACCCTCGACGTGGTGCGCAAGGTGCGCGACCGCGTCGGCGCCTTCAACGAACAGCTGGGCAAGGCCGGCACGGCTGTGCGGCGGGTGATCGGTGATGCGCGCGCGGTCGCCAATGGTGTGTTGTCGGCCTTCGGCTTCGCGCCCGACACGACACCGGCCGCACAAGCGATCAAACCGTTCCCGCACCTGCTGGTACTGCAGCCGCTGAAGGCCAACAGCGTGCCGTATTACTTCAACCTCGACAGCGCCGCCTTCGATCAACTGCGCCGGCAAACGCGCTTTCGCTGGGCCGGGCAGGAGCGTTTGCGCCGCGAGAATGCCCAGCAGGCGGTGAGCCTGGGTGAAGAGACCATCAACATCCGTGGCGCGATCTTCCCGGGCTTCAAAGGTGGCTTGGGCCAGCTGCAGGCCCTGCGTGGCATCGGCCGCCAGCTGCTGCCGCTGTCGTTGACCACCGGCTATGGCGAAGTGCTTGGCACCTGGTGCCTGACCCGCATCGAGGAAGAGCAGGGCGCTTTGCTGCCAGGCGGCATACCGCGCAAACAAGGTTTCTCACTGGAGTTCGTCAGTTATGGACAAGATTTGCAAAACGTCTGAGGGCGACCTGCTCGACACCCTTTGCCAGCATTATTACGGGCACCTCGACGGTAGCGTCGAGGCGGTGTTGCAAGCCAACCAGGGGCTGGCAGACGAGCCTCAGCCATTTCGCAACGGCGTGACGTTCCGCTTGCCGACGCTGGTGCGGGCAGTGGCCGACGTCGTGCAGCTGTGGGACTGACGCCATGCAGCCACAATTTCGTATCCAGGCCGACGGCAAGGACATCACTGCGCTGATCAACGATCGCCTGTTGCTGCTGCGTACCACCGATAAACCGGGCATGGAAGCGGATGACTTCGAGCTGCGCATCGATGCCCGGGACGGCACCATAGCCGTGCCCGCCCGCGGTGCGCTGATCGAGCTGCATCTGGGTTACGCCGGCCAGCCGCTGACCCGGCTGGGGCGTTACACCGTCGATGAAGTCGAGGTGTCCGGCCCGCCGGATACCCTGGTGATCCGGGGCAAGGCCAGCGACCTGCGCGGCACAGGCCGGACCGTCCGCAGCGGCAGCTGGGAAGCCGTGCCCTTGCAACGTATCGTTGCCGAAATCGCTGCGCGCAATGGCTGGCAGGCAATCTGCCCGGTGCTGACACGGGTACCTCGGGTCGACCAGGTCAACGAATCGGACTTCAACTTCATTACCCGCCTGGCGCGCCAGTACGACAGCACCGCCAAACTTGCCAATGGCCAGTTGCTGGTGTTACCGCGCCAGGGCGGGCAGAGCGCCAGCGGCAAACCCCTGGGCGTGGTCGGGATTGCCCGTGGCGACGTCAGCCAATGGCACTTTCGCCTCGATGACCAGGCCGCGCGCAAGGCCGTGCGCACCCGTCACCTCGACGCCGCCACTGGCGAGGCCAAGGTCATCGAGCTGGTCAACGATGAGGCCACCGAGGGGCAGCGGCCGGTGCATACCGACCGTCATCTCTACCCCAACCGCGTTGCCGCCGAGCAGGCCGCCAAGGCCCGCCTGGCCAGCTTCAACCGCGCTACCGCGCATGTGCGCCTGGACTTGCCGGGGCGCACCGACCTGTTCGCCGAGCGCAGCATCGAGCTGCACGGTTTTGTCGACGGCCTCGACGGGCAATACCAGATCGACTCGGTGGAGCAAGTGTTCACCAGCTCGGGCTGGCGCACCACCGTGCAGGGCAATGGTGGCAAGGCGGGCAAGCTACAGGCCAAGGGTGCGGCGCCGCGCCGCCAGGCCGCGACCAAGGCGTGAGGAGCGATACAGGGAGGGAGGTTACCCATGCTCACTGAAACACAACTGCTACAGATTTTGCCGAACGCCCGCCCCGTAGCGGGCGTTTTTGTTTCTGCACTGAACGTCAGCCTGCCCCGTTGGGAAATCGACAACCCCAGACGCGTGGCGGCGTTCATCGCCCAGGTCGGCCATGAGTCCGGCCAGTTCCGTCATGTGAAGGAGCTGGGCAACCACCGCTACCTGGCCCGCTACGACACCGGCAGCCTGGCCCTGCGCCTGGGCAATACGGCCCAGGCCGATGGCGATGGCCAGCTGTACTGCGGGCGTGGCCTGATCCAGGTGACCGGGCGCAACAATTACCAGGCCTGCAGCCGCGCATTGTTCGGCGACGAGCGCTTGCTGGCGCAACCGCAACTGCTCGAACAACCACGCTGGGCCTGTGAATCGGCGGCGTGGTTCTGGCATTCGCGCGGGCTCAATGCCCTGGCTGACCGGGGCGAGTTCAACCGCATCACACGCCATATCAACGGTGGGCTCAATGGGCTGGAGGAGCGTCTCAAACTCTGGGCGCGGGCGCGCGAGGTGTTGTGTTGAGCCGATGGCAACAGGCGCTGTGCGGCTGCCTGCTGATGCTGGCGGTAGCGCTGGCCTGGCAGGTTCAGGGCTGGCGCTATGGTCGACAGCTGGCACAGCTGGCGCAAGCCCAGGCCGACGCCGAGGCTGCCCGAGTGCTGGCTGAACGTGAACGGCGCCAGGTGCTCGAACGACGCCTGGAAGAAAATGAATCCCGTTATTTCAAGGAACTTGCCGATGTTCAGCAGTCTCAGGCTCGCCTGCGTGATCGCCTTGCTACTGCCGATCTGCGCCTGTCGGTCCTGGTCGAACGCGACACCCTCCCTGCCGCAGTGCCTGCCACCGCCCGCACCGGCAGCCTGGATCATGCAACCGTACGTGCCGGACTTGAGCCGGCGCATGCTCGACGAATTATCGCCATCACCGATGAAGGCGACCGGGGGCTGATTGCGTTACAGGCTTGTCAGGCTTATGTGCGGGAGCTGCGTGGTGGGCTGTAGGGCAGGCCCGGACGTGTCCGGGCCTGTGAGGCATGCACTGGAAAGGCGCAAAATGCTACGGTGTCTCCACCCCCTTCAAGGAACCCGTCATGGACCCGATCACCGTCCTCGCCACCCGTCTCGGCGAACACCTGCGTCGCTTCAACGCTCAGGTCACCACCGCTGAATCCTGTACCGGCGGCGGTATCGCCGAAGCCATCACCCGGGTACCCGGCAGCTCTGCCTGGTTCGAGGCCGGCTACGTGACCTACTCCAATACGCAGAAAACCCGTCAGCTGAACGTACCGGCGGCGTTGTTCGCCGAAGTGGGCGCAGTCAGCCAGGAGGTGGTCGAGGCCATGGCCCGTGGTGCCCAGGCTGCCAGCGGTGCGCGTTTTGCCGTGGCGGTCAGCGGTGTGGCCGGGCCCGACGGTGGTTCGCCAGCCAAACCGGTGGGCACCGTGTGGCTCGCCTGGGCCGATGGCAGCCATGTCAGCAGCGAACGCAGGCACTTCGAGGGTGACCGCGAAGCGGTGCGGCGACAGACGGTGATCGCCGCGTTAGACGGCTTGTTACAGCTTGGTGCCGAGTAAATCGACAACAGGGGTTTGCTCGCGCGCTCGCCTGTGGAATAATACTGGCTACTTATACAGGTATTCCGGCCATCAGGGCCAAGTCGAACACGTGAGGATTGCAATGGACGACAACAAGAAGCGCGCCTTGGCTGCGGCCCTGGGTCAAATCGAACGCCAATTCGGTAAAGGCGCGGTCATGCGCATGGGCGACCACGAGCGCCAAGCGATTCCGGCCATCTCCACCGGCTCTCTGGGCCTGGATATCGCCCTCGGCATCGGCGGTCTGCCGAAAGGCCGTATCGTCGAAATCTACGGCCCGGAGTCGTCGGGTAAGACCACGCTGACCCTGTCGGTCATCGCCGAAGCCCAGAAGAATGGCGCCACCTGTGCCTTCGTCGACGCCGAGCACGCCCTCGACCCCGAGTATGCCGGCAAGCTGGGTGTCAACGTCGACGACCTGCTGGTTTCCCAGCCGGACACCGGCGAACAGGCCCTGGAAATCACCGACATGCTGGTGCGCTCCAACGCCGTTGACGTGATCATCGTCGACTCCGTGGCGGCCCTGGTACCCAAGGCTGAAATCGAAGGCGAGATGGGCGACATGCACGTGGGCCTGCAGGCTCGCCTGATGTCCCAGGCACTGCGCAAGATCACCGGTAACATCAAGAACGCCAACTGCCTGGTCATCTTCATCAACCAGATCCGTATGAAGATCGGCGTGATGTTCGGCAGCCCGGAAACCACCACCGGTGGTAACGCCCTGAAGTTCTACGCCTCGGTGCGTCTGGACATCCGCCGTACCGGTGCAGTCAAGGAAGGCGACGAGGTGGTCGGTAGCGAAACCCGCGTCAAGATCGTCAAGAACAAGGTGTCGCCACCGTTCCGCCAGGCCGAGTTCCAGATCCTCTACGGCAAAGGCATCTACCGGAACGGCGAAATCATCGACCTGGGGGTTGCCCAAGGCCTGGTCGAGAAGTCTGGCGCCTGGTATGCCTACCAGGGCAACAAAATCGGTCAAGGCAAGGCAAACGCTGCCAAGTACCTGGCTGAGAACCCGGCCATCGGCGCCGAGATCGAGAAGCAGATCCGCGAGAAGCTGCTGACCGCTGGCGCTGTTGCGGCTGCCGGAAAGGCTGCGGCTGCCGAAGCTGATGCCGATGACATGGCCGACGCTGACGCCGGTTATTGATTGCACGGATAGCCGAACATGTCCGCCGAACTCGACACCCCCGTCGCTATCCGGCGGACAGCCATGGACCTGCTCGCGCGACGTGAGCACGGTCGCGTCGAGCTGACGCGCAAATTGCGTCAGCGCGGCGCTTCGGATGAGCTGATAGGGCCCGAACTCGATCGGCTTGCCGAAGAAGGGCTGCTCAGCGAAGCCCGCTATCTCGAAAGCTTCATCCGTTATCGTTCCGGTTCCGGCTATGGGCCTGCGCGCATTCGCGAAGAGCTTAGCCAACGTGGTTTGGCACGGGCTGATATCGAGCAGGCCTTGCGCGAGAGCGGGGTGGAGTGGGGTGAACGCATGCGTGAGGTGTGGCAGCGCAAGTTTGCCGGCCAGCGCCCCCATGACCCGCGTAGCCGTGCCCAGCAGACGCGGTTTCTTGCTTACCGTGGATTTTCCATGGACATGATCGGCCGCCTGCTCAGTGGACGTGATCTCGACGACTACTGAAGGCAGGGGCGCAGAACGCCCCTCCCCAAAATAAGCAACACGGTATCAACTGGCTTTCAACGCCTCTCGAGCCCGCTGGGTGGTATGCATGGGTTGCGGCTTGGCCCAGTTCTCCGGCAGGTTGATGAAGTCCACCAGTTCGCGCAGCCGGCCCTGATCCCGTCCATTGAAGGCAAATGACAAACGGGTCAGGTGGCTGAAGTTGCCCACCTCGTGCTCGGCACTGCTGTCAGGTTGCTGGTGATACTTGCCGCTGAGGCGCAAGTCGGCGAAGCCTTCCTGAATGTCATACAGCGCCGCCTCGCTGAGCGGGTGGTGCATGCGGATCACGAACTGGCTCTTCAGCCAGCGGCTGGAGTGGTAGTTGCTGTAGAACTGGTTGATTTCCTCGACCGCCTCGTCGGCGCTATGCACCAGGCGCAACAGCTTCAGGTCGCTGGGCAGGATGTAGCGGTTTTCCTCCAGTTGGCGGCTGATGAAGTCCAGGCAGTCGCGCCAGAAGCTGCCGCCCGGCGAATCCAGCAGCACCACTGGCACCAGCGGGCTTTTGCCGGTCTGGATCAGGGTCAGCACCTCCAGCGCTTCATCCAGGGTGCCGAAACCGCCTGGGCACAGCACCAGGGCATCGGCTTCCTTGACGAAGAACAGTTTGCGGATGAAGAAAAAGTGGAAGGGCAGCAGCTTGTCGGTGCCGTCCACCGTGGGGTTGGCGTGTTGCTCGAAGGGCAGGGTGATATTGAACCCCAGGCTGTGGTCGCTACCCGCGCCTTCGTGGGCTGCCGCCATGATACCGCCGCCGGCACCGGTGATGACCATCAGGTCCGAACGCGCCAAGGTCGCGCCCAGTTCGCGGGCCAGGGCGTACATCGGGTGTTCCATTGGGGTGCGCGCCGAGCCGAACACGGTTACCTTGCGCCGGCCCTTGTAGCGTTCCAGGGCGCGAAACGAGTGGTCAAGTTCGCGCAGGGCCTGCAGGGTGATCTTGGCGCTCCAGCGGTCGGTGTCGTCGTGGGCCATGCGCAGGATGGTCAGTATCATGTCGCGGTACAGCGGCAGGTTGGGGCTGTCCGGTGCCACCAGTTGCAGTTGTGCGTCGATGTTGCTCAAGTCGATGTTGTGGTCGCGGAAGTGGCTGAACAGCAGTTCATTCGATTGGTAAGGCATGCAACGTCTCCTTCTGCACCAATACCTCTGACCTCAATCTAGACCCTTGCGTCCGATCGTGCCGGGGTGTTTGGCCTGTCCGCTCGTCGGCATGCAGCCACTGGCGATGCGGTTTTGGTTAACTGGAAATGCGAAACGTGTCGATGCAGGAGGTGGCGGTATGCATCGCTTGATCATCGAGGTGGACCGGCAGCTGTACCTGCAGCTGGAAAATGCGGCCCGGTCGCATCACCTGAGCCTTGAGGCCGAATGCCGACGCAGGCTGTTGGGGCTGGAATGCCAGTCACGCTACCTGCAGGCGCTGCTGGCAGAGATGCGCGCCGATGCCGCTGAAGGACGTTGGCGCGCCCGGGAAGACGAAAAGGCGTAGCAATTGCAGGTTGTCGTTACTTCTTCTTGTTGCCGGCCACGCAGCTGGCATTGTCGAAAGCCTGGTCCATGATCGGCTGGTTGGTCTTGTACACCGTGAAACGGTAGACCATGACCGCGCCCTTGGACATCAGGTTGCGGAACCCGCTGTTGCGGCAGACGCTGTCACCCAGCTGGCTGCGGACCTGTTCCGGGTTGGCCTGCATGCGCTCGGCATGGCTCTGGCGCACGCTCAGGTGGTTGATCAGTGCCTTGCCTTCCACGGTGTAACCCTGGTCGAGGATATCCTCGTTGATGGCCCGCGGGGTGCCGACACTGCTCTCTTTGGCGACCTTCTGCAGCATGTTGTTCAGGTCGTAGTCCTGCTTGGAAGCCGCCTGGGCTGCCAGGGGCAGGGCGAGCGTCAGGCTCAGGACGGGGGCGATACGGCGCAGCATGGATCTCTCCTGGTTCGATGACTGGCGCTTTGACATGCGCGGGTCGACAGCGTTCCGTGACTATCGCGAAGGCGCGAGGTCCAGGCACGCTAAAACGCCGATTATAAGGACCGCCCTGCCGGCTGCACAGCAATTGCGCCCTGTTCTGGTAGACTGGCGGCCTTGTTTTCACCGAGCAATCCTTGTGTCCATTCCCAACCTGTCCAGAGGCCTGCCGGCATGAGCCATGCGGTAGCGCGCCTGCGCGCCGAACGCCTGGCGCGTAGCAACAAGCCTTTCATCGCCCGGGGTTCGCGTGCCGAACGTTGCCCGGATTGCCGGGTCATCGCCAGTCATTGCCTGTGCGCCTGGAAGCCGCGGGTGCAGGCCGAATCCGGCATGTGCCTGCTGATGCATGACACCGAGCCGCTGAAACCGACCAATACCGGATGGCTGATCGCCGACCTGATCGAAGACACCTCCGCCTTCGGCTGGCTGCGCACGTCGGTCGACGAACGCTTGCTGGCATTGCTGGACGACCCGCGCTGGCAGCCCTACATCGTCTTCCCTGGCGAATTCGTTGCCCAGCAACGGGTGGTCAGCGAAGTGCGGCGTGAACCGGGCAAGCGCCCGTTGTTCATCCTGCTGGACGCCACCTGGACCGAAGCGCGCAAGATGTTTCGCAAGAGCCCGTACCTTGATCGCTTCCCGGTGCTGAGCCTGGCGGCCGAGCAGATGTCGCGCTACCGCCTGCGTCGCTCGCGGCGCGATGATCACTTCTGTACGGCGGAAGTGGCTGCCATGTGCCTCGACCTGGCTGGCGATACCCAGGCCTCGCAAGCACTGGATGCCTACCTGGATGTGTTCAGCCTGCATTACCTGAGCGGCAAGCGGCGCCTGCCACTGGATGAGCAGGATGACACCCATCAGCGTTTGCATACCTTCCTATAGTCCAAGGGGCACAACCCCTGCTTTGGTTCATAATGACCCTACCCGAGTGCCCGACACAGAACAGGATCCCCAGATCGATGGCCACTTATGAAATCCTGATTGCCGATGACCACCCGCTGTTCCGCGGCGCCCTGCGCCAGGCCGTTACCCTCGGCCTGGGCCCGGATGTGCGCCTGGTGGAGGTTGCCAGCATCGCCGAACTGGAAACCCGCCTGAGCGAGAAAGCCGACTGGGACCTGGTGCTGCTGGACCTGAACATGCCAGGCGCCTACGGTTTTTCCGGGCTGGTGCTGTTGCGCGGGCAATATCCGCAGATTCCGGTGGTGATGGTTTCGGCGCAGGAGGAGGCCGCCGTGGTGGTCAAGTCCCGCGAATTCGGCGCCAGTGGTTTCATTCCCAAGTCCAGCACCCTGGAAGTGATCCAGGATGCGGTGCGCAAGGTGCTCGAAGGCGAAGTCTGGTGGCCGCCGCAGGCATTTGAAAAAGTGGACGTCTCGGCCGAGGCCAAGGCTGCCAGCGAAGGCCTGGCCAGCCTCACGCCGCAGCAGTTCCGGGTACTGACCATGGTCTGCGAAGGCTTGCTGAACAAGCAGATCGCCTATGAGCTGAATGTCTCGGAAGCGACCATCAAGGCCCACGTCACCGCGATCTTCCGCAAGCTCGGCGTGCGTACCCGCACCCAGGCCGCGCTGCTGCTGCAACAACTTGAATCGGTTGCCAGCAGCTGATTGTGCGTGCATTCACGCTTTTTTGACCCTTGCCGCTCTAGGCTGCTGGCCTTTCGGTTGTTAAGTGACGCACATGACATCGCCATTCAAGGGCCAGACCGGCCTCAAACGCATCTTCAACGCCGCCGGCTATTCGCTGGACGGCCTGCGCGCCGCCTTCAAGGGCGAGGCCGCGTTCCGTCAGTTGGTCCTGCTCAATGTACTGCTGATCCCGATCGCCTTCTGGCTACCGGTCAGCCGCGCGGAGCGGGCGATCATGATTGCCGTGTGCCTGCTGGGCCTGATCGTCGAACTGTTCAACTCGGCGGTGGAGGCGGCCATCGACCGCATCTCGCTGGAGCGCCACCCGCTGTCGAAAAACGCCAAGGACATGGGCAGCGCCGCGCAACTGGTGGCGTTGACCATGGTGGCGCTGGTGTGGGGCGTGATCCTGCTCTAAGCGATTGGCGGCAACACGATCTCGTCACTGCGGGTAAAGCCCGCGGTGAAGTTGCGGCACAGCTCTAGAAATTCGCGCATGGCCGAGGTCTGGTACTTCTGTTTGTGCCAGATGAAGTAGAACTGGCGCCTCAAGTCCAGCTCCGGGGTTTCGACCGCGACCAGGCTGCCGCGGCGGAAGGCGTCGCGCAGGGCCAGGCGCGAAATGCAGCCGATACCCAGGCCTGACTCCACGGCGCGCTTGATGGCTTCGGTGTGCTCCAGCTCCAGGCGGATGTTGAGGTTGGTGCGCTGGTGGCGCATGGCCTGGTCGAAGGTCAGGCGTGTGCCGGAGCCCTGTTCGCGCAGTATCCAGGCTTCCTGGGACAAGGTCTGCACATCGGCGCGGCCCAGTCTGGCCAGTGGATGCTGCGGCGCGCAGAACACCACCAGTTCATCCTCTACCCAGGGGCGGACTTCCAGGTCCGGGTGGTTGCAGTCGCCTTCGATCAGACCCAGGTCAATTTCGTAGTGCGCAACCTGTTGCACGATATGTGCGGTGTTCTGCACATGCAGCTTCACCTGGCTTTCCGGGTGCACCTGCATGAAGCTGCCAATCAGCAGGGTGGCCAGGTAGTTGCCGATGGTCAGCGTGGCGCCGACCGCCAGCGAGCCGAAACCGGACTTGCCATTGAGCAGGTCTTCGATTTCCTTGGCCTGGTCGAGCAGGGCCACGGCCTGCGGCAACAGCTGCTGGCCCAGGGCGTTGAGGCTCAGGCGCTTGCCGGCACGGTCGAACAGCTGGCAGCTGGACTGGCGTTCAAGTTCGGTGATCGAGGTGCTGGCAGCCGATTGCGACAGCGCCAGCACACTGGCAGCGCGGGAGACGCTCTGGTGCTGGGCCACGGCAACGAAGACCTGCAGTTGACGAAGTGTGAATCGCATATCGATATAACCGATAACACATATCTTGATAATCCAGTTAACAGATATTGTCGCTGCCCCTAAACTATCGCGCAACTGCGCGTCTTGCGCGCGCCGCGTCTTTCTTCAGGAGCCCCATTAGATGAGCAACATGAACCACGAACGTGTCCTCAGTGTGCACCACTGGAACGACACCCTGTTCAGCTTCAAGTGCACCCGCGACCCGGGCCTGCGCTTCGAGAACGGTCAGTTCGTGATGATTGGCCTGCAGCAGGACAACGGCCGTCCCCTCATGCGCGCCTATTCCATCGCTTCGCCGAACTGGGAAGAGCACCTGGAGTTCTTCAGCATCAAGGTGCCGGACGGCCCGCTGACCTCCCAGCTGCAGCACCTGAAGGAAGGCGACGAGATCATCATCAGCAAGAAGCCTACCGGCACCCTGGTGCTCGACGACCTGAACCCGGGCAAGCACCTGTACCTGCTGAGCACCGGCACTGGCCTGGCGCCGTTCATGAGCGTCATCCAGGACCCGGAAACCTACGAGCGCTTCGAAAAAGTGATCCTGGTACACGGCGTGCGCTACGTGAACGAAGTGGCCTACCGTGAATTCATCACCGAGCACCTGCCACAGAACGAGTTCTTCGGTGAAGCGGTACGCGAGAAGCTGATCTATTACCCGACCGTGACCCGTGAGCCGTTCGAGAACCAGGGCCGTCTGACCGACCTGATGCGCAGCGGCAAGCTGTTCAGCGACATCGGCCTGCCACCGATCAACCCGCAGGACGACCGTGCGATGATCTGCGGCAGCCCGAGCATGCTCGACGAGACCAGCGAAGTGCTGGACAGCTTCGGCCTGAAGATCTCCCCGCGCATGCGCGAGCCGGGCGATTACCTGATCGAGCGGGCTTTCGTCGAGAAGTAAGGCGTAGGCTGGTGCAAAGAGGGCGACCTACGGGTCGCCTTTCTTATGCCTGAAATTAGTGCATTGTCTGTGCCGGTCAAAACAGCAAACACACCCTACTCGACGCGCATTTCGCCGCTGTACACCAATATCTCCCGACAGCGCTTGCACAGGTAGCGCCGGCCCTGACGCACCAGCTTGTGCCGCTGCGCGGTAAACGGGAAATCGCTTTGCGGGCAGGGGCAGCGGTAGATATAGCGGGTGGCCACGCGACGCTGCACTGCGTAGTTGTGGCATCGGTTGGGCGGCAGTTCATAGACGCCGCGCATGATCAGTTGCCATTCCTCGCCATGGGCCTGGATGCGGTCGCCAAACAGCTGATGGGCCACCAGGTGCGCCACTTCGTGAGCCACGGTCTGGCGCAGGAAGTCTTCCTGGTTCTCCCGATACAGTTGCAGGTTGAAGCGCAGCAGGTTTTGGTGCAAGTGGGCGACGCCGGCTTTCTGCCCGCGCAGCTTGAAGCTGACTTCCGGGCGCGGGAAGGTACGTTTGAAGAAGGTTTCGGCTTGCTGGTAACAGGTTTCGACGCGTTGTAAGAGCAGCTCGGGCATGGCGGGATGGTTCTCCTGGCCGAGCATTATGCCGCAACCCTGGGCAGCCTGCCGAGCCACCGGTCAGCGCACAGGTAGAGGCCGCCTTGCGGCGGCCCCTGGCAGATACCCAGTGTTTCCAACGTTCTAGTTGGTGTACACCGGCCCCACGCCCAGGCCCCAGATGATCACCGTGGCAGCCATGATCGCCACCAGTACCACAAGGCCCACCGCCAGCACCGAGCTGGAGAACAGGAAGCCCTCGTCGGAGGGGATGTTCATGAACGTCGGCAAACCGACGTACAGCAGATACACCGTGTAGCAGATCGCTGCGGTGCCTATCAGCATGCCCAGCCACAGGTGCGGGTACAGCGCCGCCAGGCCGCCGATGAACAATGGCGTGGCAGTGTAGGTGGCAAAGGCGACGCACTGTGCCATGGACGGGTTGGCATCGTAGGTGCGGGCCATCCAGTGGATGAATGCGCCCATCACCGCCACCCCGGCAAGCATTGCCAGGTACGACATGATGCTCATCCAGATGGCGCTCTCCATGGTCAGCATCACCGCTGGCCGGTCGCCGATCACCCAGCCGACCTGGGTGGTACCGATGAACGCCGAAACGGCGGGAATCGCAGCCAGGATCAGGGTGTGCGTCAGGTACATGTGGCTGATGGTTTCTTCTTCGCCACGAATTTCCCGCCATTCCTGGTCGGGATGGGTAAACAGCCCCACAACGTGATGAATCATGCCGATCACTCCTCTCAATGTTGCCAGACGCCCCCCAGATGGAGCGCAGCGGCCCGAGGCCCGAACACCGATGCAAGCGGTAATGTGGCCTTATGTCGCAGTATAGGAAGCCGTTACCTACATAAACCGTGCTTTTTAGAGCAAATCGCGCTGTAAGTGCGGGTCTTGATTACATTGAAGTCTTTGTCGGAATGCCTACAGCAGCGGCGTGTTTGTGCGTAAAATAGCCGGCTTTTGTCACACCTCGCGGATCCAAGCGCTATGGGCACCCTCTCGGTCAACCAGAACAAACTGCAAAAACGCCTGCGTCGTCTCGCCGGCGAAGCCATCACCGACTACAACATGATCGAGGATGGCGACAAGGTCATGGTCTGCCTGTCCGGCGGCAAGGACAGCTACACCATGCTCGACGTTCTGTTGCACCTGCAGAAGGTGGCACCGATCAAGTTCGAGATCGTCGCAGTAAACATGGACCAGAAGCAGCCGGGCTTCCCCGAGCATGTGCTGCCGGCCTACCTCAAGGAACTGGGCGTCGAGTACCACATCGTCGAGAAGGACACCTACTCGGTGGTCAAGGAGCTGGTACCCGAGGGCAAGACCACCTGCTCGCTGTGCTCGCGCCTGCGTCGTGGCACCCTGTACACCTTCGCCGACGAAATCGGCGCGACCAAGATGGCGCTGGGGCACCACCGCGACGACATCGTCGAAACCTTCTTCCTCAACATGTTCTTCAACGGCGCGCTCAAGGGCATGCCGCCGAAGCTGCGTGCCGACGATGGCCGCAACGTGGTGATCCGCCCGCTGGCCTACTGCAGCGAGAAGGACATCCAGGCCTATTCGGACATGAAGGAGTTCCCGATCATCCCGTGCAACCTGTGCGGCTCGCAGGAAAACCTGCAGCGCCAGGTGGTCAAGGACATGCTGGTGGAGTGGGAACGCAAGCACCCGGGCCGTACCGAGAGCATCTTCCGCGCCCTGCAGAACGTGGCACCGTCGCAGCTGGCCGACCGCAACCTGTTCGACTTCACCAGCCTGAAGATCGACGAAAACGCCACGCCGCGTTTCCTTGACGTGCTGAATATCTGAGCCCATGCGCGACTATCAGTGGCTGCACGAGTACTGCCTGAACCGCTTCGGCTCGGCCCAGGCCCTGGAGGCTTTCCTGCCGCAGCCGCGCACGCCGGCGCAACTGCGCGACATCAGCGATGACCGCTACCTGTCGACCCTGGCCCTGCGCGTATTCCGCGCCGGGCTCAAGCACAGCCTGGTGGATGCCAAGTGGCCGGCGTTCGAGCAGGTGTTCTTCGGCTTCGACCCGGAGAAGGTGGTATTGATGGGCGCCGAACACCTGGAGCGGCTGATGCACGACGAGCGCATCATTCGTCACCTGGGCAAGCTCAAGAGCGTGCCGCGCAATGCACAGATGGTCCTTGATATCACCAAAGCGCACGGCAGCTTTGGCGCGTTCATCGCCGACTGGCCGGGGACCGATATCGTCGGGCTGTGGAAGTACCTGGCCAAGCACGGCAACCAGCTGGGCGGGCTATCGGCGCCGCGCTTCCTGCGCATGGTCGGCAAGGATACCTTCATCCCTACCGATGACATGGCGGCGGCACTGATTGCGCAGAAGGTGATCGACAAGCCGCCGACCAGCCAGCGTGACCTGGCCCTGGTACAACAGGCGTTCAACCAGTGGCATGCCGAGAGTGGCCGGCCGCTGTGCCAGTTGTCAGTAATGCTGGCGCATACCGTCAACCATTGAGATCCGGGGGCCGCAAAGCGGCCCCGGATTCAGCTGCCTTCGCCTGCCAGACGCCGCTCGTGCTGGAACTTCCAGCGCACATACAGCAAGCCGGCGATGAACAGCCCCAGGCTTACCAGCACCTCAAGCCAGCCAAACACCGCCCGCGCCGGGTCGAACGCTGCCAGCACGCCCTTGATGAAGTAGATATTCACCACGAAGCAGGTCCACGCATGCGCGCGGGCGCTGCCTGCCAGCATGCCCGGCAGCAACAGCAGCAGTGGCACCAGCTCGATCGCCAGAATGACCTCGACCCGAGCCCCATGCAGGTTGGCGAAGCCCAGGTTGTTCACCAGCAGCAGGGCGACCAGGCCAAAGAAAAATGCCAGGCTCAATGCCCGCGTCAGGCGCAGGCGCGGGGCCAGCCATTCCAGCGGCGGCAATACCTTGGGCTTTCTAGCCACGTGCGGCCTCCAGGGCCTTGGCGGTAGTCGCCAGGCGTTGACCCAAGGCGCGGCACAGGGCGATTTCGTGCGGGTCCAGTTCGCGCTTGCCATCGGCCCCGGCATGATGACTGGCACCATAGGGCGTGCCGCCGCCGCGGGTTTCGAGCAGTGCCGATTCGCTGTATGGCAGGCCCATGACCAGCATGCCGTGGTGCATCAGCGGCAGCATCATCGACAGCAGGGTAGTTTCCTGGCCGCCATGCAGGCTGGCGGTGGAGGTGAACACGCCCGCCGGCTTGCCGACCAGCTCACCGCCCAGCCACAGGCTGCTGGTGCCGTCCAGGAAATACTTGAGTGGCGCCGCCATGTTGCCGAAGCGGGTCGGGCTACCCAGTGCCAGCCCGGCGCAGTGGCGCAGGTCGTCCAGGGTGGCGTACAGGGCGCCACTGGGTGGGATGTCCGGGGCTACCGCTTCGCATTCGGTGGAAATCGCCGGCACCGTGCGCAGGCGAGCCTCGAGGCCGGCCAGCTCGATGCCGCGGGCGATGTGCCTGGCCATTTCGCTGGTCGAACCATGGCGGCTGTAATACAGCACCAGGATATAGGGCGCGGTCACGGCAGGATCTCCAGCACTTTCTCCGGCGGGCGGCCGACCACGGCCTTGTCACCAACGACCAGGATCGGCCGCTCGATCAGCTTGGGGTGGCGGGCCATGGCCTCGATCAGTTGCGCGTCGGTCAGCGCCGGGTCGGCCAGGTTCAGCTCCTTGTATTCGTCTTCGCCGCTACGCAGCAACTGGCGCGGGCCGATGCCCAGCTTGCCGAGCAGGGCGGCGAGGGTGGCGACGTCGGGCGGGGTGTCGAGGTAGCGCACGATGGTCGGTGCCAGGCCGCGGGCTTCGAGCAGTTCCAGCGCGCCGCGGGATTTCGAGCAGCGCGGGTTATGATAGAGCGTCAGGTCGGTCATGTCGGGTCGCTTCCAGCAGGGTGTGGCGGCTATTCTAACCGCAGCGACTGACCATTTTGCTTGAAAACTCGAGAAGGATTGACCCATGGCAAGGCGTCTGGCAGCAGTACTGGCCATCACCGCGAGCCTGTTGCTCGGTGGTTGCGGTGCCGATTATGGCGTGGACCAGCACGGTAATACGGTTAAGGCCGAACAGATCGACGGGCACTGGCTGGTGCTCAACTACTGGGCCGAATGGTGCGGGCCGTGCCGTACCGAAATCCCGCAACTGAATGCGGCGGCCAAGCAATGGGCGGGCGACGGCATCAAGGTGGTGGGGGTGAATTTCGACGGCTTGCAGGGGCAGGACCTGAAGCAGGCGAGCGAAACCCTGGGCATCGATTTCACCGTACTGGCCCAGGACCCGGCCGAGCGCTATGACCTGCCGCGCAGCGAGGCGCTGCCGGTCACCTACATCATCGATGACAAGGGCAAGGTGCGTGAGCAGTTGTTGGGTGAGCAGACGCTTGAAGGGCTGCTGGCCAGGATCAAGGCCCTGAAGGGCGCCTGATGTACCCGGGGCCGCAAAGCGGCCCCGGCAATATTCAGCCTTCCTCAGGCCAGAAGCGCAACGGCTTGCCCTCGGCCGGCCAGAAACGCATCTGCTCGATCGGCGACACGTCCCAGCGTTGCACGGTTTCCAGCGCCTGCAGGAAGCGTCGTTCCTGCTCCATCAAGGCCGGCGCGCACAGTTTGCGGGTCTTGCCGACCTTGCCGAAGCTCAGGTGTTCGCCCTCCAGCGTGTATGGCGCAAACCAATGGTTGCAGCCCGCGTTGCCATAGGCGCGGCCATCGCTGGCCAGGGTCAGGGTCAGGTGGCTGTAATCGATCAGCGGCCGTTCGCCAATCCACTCCAGGATATAGCTGCGCTCCTGCTGCAGCCTGGCAGGTTCGGCGGCGCAGCCCAGCAGGCCGGAGGCAATCAGCACGCCGGTCAGCAGATTCTTCACTCGGCGCTCTCCTGGCAACGCGGGCACAGGTGTTTCTCGCCACGGCTGGCCCAACCCAGCTCGGCAATCCGTGCGCTGGCGGCAGGTTGGCGGGCTTTCTTGCCCAGCTTGGCATCCACTGCAAACTCGAAGTCGAGCACGGCGTCGCAGCTGTCGCAGGCGACCTGCCAGGCGAGGATTTCCAGCTCGTTGAATACCGGGCCACTGGCCACGGCGACCCACTGGCCGCGCGGGTTGATCAGGTGGCGCACGCTGTCCACGGTGAGTCGCATCGACAGGTCCTTGCTGCCCTTGAGGGTGACCAGCAGGGTATCGCCTTTGTGCATCGAACCACCGTTGCCGGTGACCTGGTAACGGCCCGGTACCAGGGCGCGGCACTCGATCAGGGTGTGTTGCGGGTTGAAAAGGGTGTAACGGAAATCGTGCTCGACCATGGGTCCTCCAGAAATGCCGCGTATCCTAGCACTAACCCATCACCAGATTCTGTGGTTTGCCTGCCGCCCAGCGGTTGATGTTGTCCAGTGTGGTCGCAGCGATGGCAGCCAGGGCTTCACGGGTCAGGAAGGCCTGGTGAGCCGTGACGATCACGTTGGGGAAGGTCAGCAGGCGGGCCAGTACGTCGTCCTGCAGTGGCAGGTCGGAGCGGTCCTCGAAGAACAGCTGGGCTTCTTCCTCATAGACGTCCAGGCCCAGGTAGCCGAGCTGGCCGCTCTTGAGTGCGTCGATCAGTGCCGGGGTGTCGACCAGCGCGCCGCGGCCGGTGTTGATCAGCATGGCGCCGGGTTGCAGCCGGGCCAGGCTTTGCGCATTGATCAGGTGGCGGGTGTGCTCGTTCAGCGGGCAGTGCAGGCTGATGATACCGGCTTCGCGCAGCAGCTCGGGCAACGGCAGGTAGCGCGCGCCCAGCGCTAGCAGCTCTGGGTTGGGGTGGGGGTCGTAGGCCAGCAGCTGGCAGCCGAAACCGGCCATGATGCGGGCGAAGGCGGCGCCGATCTGGCCGGTGCCGACCACGCCGACGGTCTTGCCGTGCAGGTCGAAGCCGGTCAGCCCGTGCAAGGTGAAATCACCTTCGCGGGTGCGGTTGTAGGCCCGGTGCAGGCGCCGGTTGAGGGCCAGGATCAGCGCAACGGCATGTTCCGCCACGGCATGCGGCGAGTAGGCGGGCACGCGCACCACGGTCAGGCCCAGACGCCGGGCGGTGGCCAGGTCGACATGGTTGTAGCCGGCCGAGCGCAAGGCGATCAGGCGCGTGCCGCCGGCGGCCAGGCGCTGCAGCACCGGGGCGTCGAGTTCGTCATTGATGAAGGCGCAGACCACCTCGTAGCCGTAGGCCAGGGCAGCGGTGTCGAGGGTCAGGCGGGCAGGCTGGAAATGCAGGTCCACGCTGCTGCCGCTGGCGGCCTGGCTGAAGCTTTCCTGGTCGTAGTGCTGGCTGCTGAACAACAGGGCGCGCATGCTAATGCTCCTCAAGATTCACTGGGCTGCGGCACCAAGCCGCTGTTGCAAAGGCCGCTCTGCTCAGGCGCTCAACCTGGCCTGGACAGCCAGGCGGTCGATGGCAGCATCCAGCTCATCCAGCGCCTGTTGCGCCTGCGGGTGTTCCTGCTTGAGCAAGGTCTCGCTGCGTTGGCACGCGGCGCGCAGCTGCGGGACACCGCAGTAGCGCGAGGCGCCGTTCAGGCGGTGCACCTGCTCGATCAGCGTGGTGCGGTCGTCGGCCTCGCGGGCGGCGCGTATGGCTTCGCGGTCGGCCTCCAGCGAGGCCAGCAGCATGTTCAGCATGTCGGCCGCCAGGTCCGCCTTGCCGGCAGCCAGGCGCAGGCCTTCTTCGGGGTCGAGTACCTGCAGTTCATCGCCGCTGGCCTGTTGTTCGGCCAGGCGCTCCTGCTGTGGCGTGCCCAGGCTGAGCCCGGTCCATTTCATCACCACCTGGGCCAGTTGCCGTTCGCTGATCGGTTTGGTCAGGTAGTCGTCCATGCCGCCGTGCAGCAACGCACGTTTCTCGTTGGCCATGGCGTGGGCGGTGAGGGCGACGATCGGCAGCGGGTTGCCGCTCTGGGTGTTTTCCCACAGGCGGATCTGCTCGGTGCAGGCACGGCCGTCCATGCCGGGCATCTGCACGTCCATCAGCACCAGGTCGAAGGGCTCGTTCTGCACCGCGTGCACCGCAGCATAGCCGTTGTCGACGGCGAGCACCTCGGCCCCCAGGTCTTCAAGCAGGGTCTGCACTAGCAGCAGGTTGGCGGCATTGTCGTCGACACAGAGGATCTTCGGCTGGCGTTGGCCGTTGGCACTGTTCGCCTCGCCCTGGGGACGGCGCGGTTGCACCAGCTCCAGCAACAGGCGCCGCAGTTTGCGGGTGCAAGTCGGCTTGGACAGCAGTTGGCCATGGCCATTGGGCAGGTAGGGATGATACAGCGCCTGCTCGGTAGTCGGGCACAGCACCACGCACTGGCAATGGTAACGTTCCAGCTGCTGGTGGTAATGGCCCAGCTGTTCGGGCGACAGGTTGCCCAGGTTGGCCCCGAGCACGGCGAACTCGAATGGCTGGCCGGCCTGGCTGGCGGCCTGTACACCCTGCAGCAACTGGGCATAGGAGGTGAACAGGCTGACGCTGAGCCCGCAATCTTCCAGCTGGTGTTCCAGCGCCTGGCGGGCCAGTTCGTGACCATCGACAATGGCCGCGCGGCGGCCCAGCAGCGGTTGCAGTGGTGGCTCCTGGAGATCGTCGTGGGCCTTGGGCAGGTTGAGGCTGATCCAGAACTGCGAACCTTCGCCCGGGGTGCTGTCGACGCCGATCTCGCCGCCCATCTGCTCGATCAGACGCTTGGAGATCACCAGGCCCAGGCCGGTACCGCCGGGCTGGCGTGCCAACGAGTTGTCGGCCTGGCTGAACGCCTGGAACAGCGTGCGCACATCCTGGGGCGACAGGCCGATACCCGTATCCTGCACGCTGATGCGCAACTGTGCGCTGTCTTCGTGCTCGTCTTCGAGCATGGCGCGCACGACGATGGTGCCCTCGCGGGTGAACTTGATGGCGTTGCTGACCAGGTTGGTGAGGATCTGCTTGAGCCGCAGCGGGTCGCCGATCAGCGACGACGGGGTGTCGCGGTAGATCAGGCTGAGCAGCTCCAGTTGCTTGGCATGGGCAGCCGGGGCGAGGATGGTCAGGGTATCCTGGACCAGGTCCCGCAGGTTGAACGGAATACTGTCGAGCACCAGCTTGCCGGCCTCGATCTTGGAGAAGTCGAGGATCTCGTTGATGATTCCCAGCAGGTTGTCGGCGGATTTCTCGATGGTGCCCAGGTAGTCCAGCTGCCGCGGGGTCAGTTCGCTTTTCTGCAGCAGGTGGGTGAAGCCGAGGATGCCGTTGAGCGGGGTGCGGATTTCATGGCTCATGTTGGCCAGGAATTCCGACTTGATGCGGCTGGCCTCCAGCGCTTCCTTGCGCGCCATGTCCAGCTCGATGTTCTGGATCTCGATGGTTTCGAGGTTCTGGCGCACGTCCTCGGTGGCCTGGTCGATGCTGTGCTGCAGTTCCTCATGGGCGTTGTGCAGGGTTTCGGCCATGCGGTTGATGCCGCGCGCCAGTTCGTCCAGTTCATGGCTGCCCATGGTCGGCAGGCGTTCTTCCAGATGGCCGTCCTTGAGCTGGTTGACCGCGTGCTTGATGCGCTCGATGGGGTCGTTGATGGTACGGCTCATGCGCAGCGCCAGCAGGCCGCTGAGCACCAGGCAGGCGAGGATCAGCAACAGGCTGGTGAACAGGTTGCGGTAGCCGCGCAGCAGCGTGCCGTCGTGGGACAGTTCGATCTCGACCCAGCCCAGCAGGCGTTCGGCTTCGGCCGGCACGGCATCGGTGGCCAGGTCGCGGTGGTGGCCGAACACCGGCATCAGGTAGCGCGTGGCATCATTGCCGCTGCGCTGCAGTAATTGCATGCCGGTGCCGCCGCTTGGCGGCTGGTTGAGCATGCTCGGGCCGGCGTGGGCCAGGCGTGTGCGGTCCGGGGCCAGGAAGGCGACGGCGCGCACATCGGCCTGTTCCAGGGTCTGTGCGGCGATGCGCTCCAGCTGCGCCGGTGCCAGCCTGGCCATGGCGGGTGCGGCCAGCGGTGCCAGTTGTTCGGCAATCATCTTGCCGCGTTGCAGCAACTGGGTGCGCAGGTCGTTTTGCTGCAGCCAGGTGAAGTAGCCGCCCAGCACCAGCGCCATCAGGCCGGCCGGCAGCAGGGCCAGCAGCAGGACCCGGCTGCGTATTCCCAAGCGATCGAGCACACTCGCCTCCTGTCATGTGCCTGGACGCCGTCAAGCGATGACGGCCAAGGCGGGAAGTTACTCCGCCTGCGGCAGCATTGCACCTGTTTAGTCGGTGTTTCATGCCGGTTGCCGTGCATTGGTCGCAGCGCGGTTGCCCGGCGGGCGGTGGATACTCGATAATCGCGCAATTGAGAATGCATGGCAGTTGCCAATGAATCCCGAAGCTGTTCACAACTGCAATATCCTCGCGATCGAGGATGACCCGGTGCTGGGCGCCTACCTGCACGAAATGCTGCAACGCGGCGGTTTCCACGTGACCTGGTGCCGCAATGGCCTGGAGGGGCTGGAAACAGCAGGGCGTCACGCCTTCGATGTGGTGCTGCTGGACATCCTGCTGCCCGGGCTCAATGGCCTGGAGGCCCTGGCGCAATTGCGCAAACGCAGCGCCACGCCGGTAATCCTGATGTCGGCACTGGGTGCCGAGGCCGACCGCATCAACGGTTTCCAGCGCGGCGCCGATGACTACCTGCCCAAGCCGTTCAGCATGGCCGAACTGCAGGTGCGCATCGAGGCAATCCTGCGCCGGGTCGCCCTCGAACGTCGCCACCGCGCCCCGCAGGCGCAGCCCGCCAGTGGTGAATTGCACTACGACGAGGGCTTGTGCGATGTACGCCTGGACGGCCGCCTGGCCGGCCTCACCCCCAGCGAATATCGTCTGCTCGATATCCTCAACCGCAACCCCGACGAGGTGTTGAGCAAGCCGTTCCTGTACCAGCAGGTACTGCAACGAAGCTATTCGCGGCATGATCGCAGCCTGGACATGCATGTCAGCCAGATCCGCCGCAAGCTCAAGGCCCTCGGTTATCACGCACGCCAGGTCCGTACCGTGTGGGGCAAGGGCTACGTGCTCAGCGCCAGCGAGGTGGAGTGACCCATGCTCGACCGCCACTCGTTGTTCTGGAAACTGGCCATCCTGCTGGTGGGCTTCTGCCTGCTGATGATCGGCCTCAGCTACACCTGGGGGCGGCACATGGAAACCCAGGACGCCTTTCTTTCGGCACGGGCACAGCAGGTGTTGCGTGGTTATGCCAGCGAGGCCGAGCAGGCCTGGCGCAGCGGCGGGCGTGCGGGGCTGGACCGCTGGGTAGCAAGCATGCGCCAGCGCGAACGCGGCTGGGTTGGTGTTTTCGACCTCAACCTGCGGCCACTCGACAGCGCCAGCCTCGACCCGCAGACCATGCAACGCCTGACCCGCCTGCGCGGTGTCGACTGGCCGATGAGTCAGCGCACCGTGGGTCAGCCATGGCTGCGCATACCGTTTCCGGGGGCAGCGGAGCAGGGCCTGCTGGTGATCGAACTGCCGCAGCGCTTCAACCCTGGCCAGCACCGCCTGTTATGGCGGGTCGTCACCAACGGCATCATCCCTGGGCTGTTCACCCTGCTGCTGTGCGTGGGTCTCTACCGCATGCTGATCGTGCCGTTGAACCAGTTGCGCGAGCAGGCCAACGCCTGGCGCGCCGACCAGCTGTCGGCGCGACTCGACTCACGTACCATCGCCCGCCACGACGAACTGGGCGAACTGGCCCGCGCCTTCGACCAGATGGCCGAGCGCTTGCAGGGCACCGTGGCCATGCAGCAGCAATTGCTGCGCGACCTGTCCCATGAAATGCGCACGCCGCTCAGCCGGCTGCGCGTGGCCTGCGATGGTGAAACCGACCTGCCGCGCCTGCGCGAACGCCTGTCGCGAGAATTGGCCTGCATGCAGCAACTGGTCGAGGACACCTTGCAACTGGCCTGGCAAGACGCCGAACGTGGGCCGATGAACCTGGAACCGATCGAAATCCACGCCTTGTGGGAGTTGCTGGCCGAGAACGCCAGCTACGAGAGCGGCTGGCCGCTGGCGCGGTTGCGCTGTGAAGTGCCGGCCGACTGCTGGGTGCAGGGCAACCTCAATCATCTTGCCCAGGCGCTGGAGAACCTGTTGCGCAATGCCATTCGGCATTCACCGGCCGAGGGTGTGGTGCGCTTGGGCGGGCAGCGTGACGGCAGCTATTGGCGGCTGTGGCTGGAGGATGAAGGTGGCGGCGTAGGTGACGCGGACCTGGAGCGGATTTTTGCGCCGTTCTCGCGGCTGGACGGCTCACGGCCCGGGGACGGGGGCTTCGGCCTGGGGTTGAGCATCGCCCGCAGTGCCATCCAGCGCCAGGGCGGGACCCTGTGGGCGGAAAACGGCAAACGCGGGTTGCGGTTGTGGCTGCGCTTGCCGTTACATGCGCCGGTCACCCAGCAGCCAGCGCGGCCCCTCAGGGCAAGCACAACAGGTACATATAGCTTGTAGCTATATCCATCACAGATTGCGTGATATGGCCGCGAAGGGTTTGCCGGTATGATAGGCGCCCCTGCCGTCCGGATTGTGAAATACGCCATGACCTTGCAGTACCCAACCATCGCCGATTGCGTCGGCAATACGCCTCTGGTTCGCCTGCAGCGCATCGCTGGCGAAACCAGCAATACCCTCCTGCTCAAGCTCGAAGGTAACAATCCTGCCGGCTCGGTGAAGGACCGCCCGGCACTGTCGATGATCACCCGCGCCGAACTGCGCGGCCAGATCAAGCCCGGCGACACCCTGATCGAAGCCACCTCCGGCAACACCGGCATCGCCCTGGCGATGGCGGCGGCGATCAAGGGCTACAAGATGATCCTGATCATGCCCGACAACTCTACCGCCGAACGCAAGGCCGCCATGACCGCCTACGGTGCCGAGCTGATCCTGGTGACCAAGGAAGAGGGCATGGAAGGTGCCCGTGACCTGGCCGAGAAGCTGCAAGCCGAAGGCCGTGGCCTGGTGCTGGACCAGTTCGCCAACGGCGACAACCCGATCGCCCATTACACCAGCACCGGCCCGGAGATCTGGCAGCAGACCCAGGGCACCATCACCCATTTCATCAGCTCCATGGGCACCACCGGTACCATCATGGGCTGCTCGCAGTACCTCAAGGAACAGAACCCGGCGGTGCAGATCATCGGCCTGCAACCGATGGAAGGCTCGGCCATCCCCGGCATCCGCCGCTGGCCCGAGGAGTACCTGCCGAAGATCTTCGACGCCACCCGCGTCGACCGCGTGGTCGACATGTCGCAGCAGGAAGCCGAAGACACCACGCGCCGTCTTGCCCGTGAAGAGGGTATTTTCTGCGGCGTGTCTTCCGGTGGTGCGGTCGCGGCCATGCTGCGCCTGTCCCGCGAGGTGGAAAACGCCACGATGGTCGCGATCATCTGCGACCGTGGCGACCGTTACCTGTCCACCGGCCTGTTCGACCTGAGCTAAATGTCCAAGAAGAAAAGCAACAGCGGCCTGCGTTTCCAGCCGGCCGGCGGCAACCGTACCGCCCAGGTGCCCGTGGGCAAGAAACAGCGGCTGGATATCGAGCGCCTGGCCGGTGACGGCCGCGGTATCGCCTTCTTCGAGGGGCGCACCTGGTTCGTCAGCGGCGCCCTGGCCGGTGAGGCCGTGGAGGCGCGGGTGCTCAACGCTCGTGGCAAAGTGGTCGAGGCCCGCCTGGAGCGGCTGCTGCAGGCCAGCCCCGAGCGCCGCGAGGCGCCCTGCCGGTATTACGGCCGTTGCGGTGGCTGCAACCTGCAGCACCTGCCCCTCGAGGCACAGCTGGCGCTCAAGCAGCGTACCCTGGCCGAGCAGTTGCAGCGGGTGGCCGGCGTGCAGCCCGAGGAATGGGCTGCGCCGCTGAGCGGGCCTGAATTCGGCTACCGGCGCCGGGCCCGCGTGGCGGTGCGTTGGGATGCCAAGGCACGCCAACTGCAGGTAGGCTTCCGCGCCGAAGCCAGCCAGGACATCATTGCCATCGATGATTGCGCAGTGCTGGTACAGCCCTTGCAGGCGATCCTGCGCCACTTGCCGACCGTGCTGCGTTCATTGAGCAAGCCGCAGGCGCTGGGCCATGTCGAATTGTTCAGCGGCAGCGCTGAGGCGCTGCTGGTGCGTCATGTCGCGCCGCTGCCGGCAGAAGACCTGGCCAGGCTGCAGGCGTTCTGCGTGCAGGCCAGGGCGCAATTGTGGCTGCAAGGCGAAGGCGAGCCGGCAGCGGTGGAGCCGACAGCGCAACTGGGCTTCGCCCTGGCGCCCTGGCAACTGGAGCTGGCCTGGCGCCCGGGGGACTTCGTGCAGGTGAATGCCCAGGTCAACACGGCAATGATCGAGCAGGCCCTGGCCTGGCTTGCACCGCAGGCCGACGAGCGTGTGCTGGACCTGTTCTGCGGCCTGGGCAACTTCGCCCTGCCGCTGGCACGCCAGGCGCGCGAGGTGGTGGCAGTGGAAGGCGTGCAGGCCATGGTCGACCGGGCCGCAGCCAATGCCCGGAACAACAATGTGCATAACGCACGGTTTTTTCAGGCCGATTTATCGCAGCCTTTGGCAGGCACCGGATGGGCCGCCGAGGGCTTTTCTGCGGTACTCTTGGATCCACCGCGCGACGGTGCTTTCGAGGTGGTGCAAGGCATCGCCCGCCTCAAGGCCAGAAGGCTGGTCTATGTATCGTGCAACCCGGCCACGCTGGCGCGAGACGCCCAGGTGCTGGTCGGCCAGGGGTACCGGTTAAAAAGGGCCGGGATTCTCGACATGTTTCCTCAGACGGCGCATGTCGAGGCCATGGCGTTATTCGAAGCGGGCTAGCTGACTGGCCCCTTGGTGCGGCTTTCACGGAATGGCAGCCGCACGGTGATCGCCAGCGCACCCGCGTGGTGCGCTGTATGGAAAGGTAAAACAAAGATGGTACAGGTGAGAGTGCACCAGCCGGTCAACACTGACGGCAGTATCAATCTCGATGCATGGTTGGACCATGTGGTGAGCGTCGATTCGGCACTGGATCGCGCAGCGCTGAAGGAGGCCTGCGAGTTCGCCCATGAGGTCGAGAAAAAAGGCAACCCGGCCAAGCATTCCTGGGCGGACGGGACGTCCAGCTTCCAGGCGGGCCTGGAAATCGCCGAGATCCTCGCAGACCTCAAGCTCGACCAGGATTCCCTGGTAGCAGCCGTCATCTACCGCTCGGTGCGTGAGGGCAAGGTGACCCTGGCCGAGGTCAGCCAGCGTTTCGGCCCGGTGGTGGCCAAGCTGATCGACGGCGTGCTGCGCATGGCGGCGATCAGCGCCAGCCTCAGCCCGCGGCAATCGCTGGTGCTGGGTTCGCAGGCGCAGGTCGAGAACCTGCGCAAGATGCTCGTGGCCATGGTCGATGACGTGCGCGTGGCGCTGATCAAGCTGGCCGAGCGCACCTGCGCGATCCGTGCGGTCAAGGCCGCCGATGACGAGAAACGCCTGCGTGTCGCCCGCGAGGTGTTCGATATCTATGCGCCGCTGGCCCACCGCCTGGGCATCGGCCACATCAAGTGGGAGCTGGAAGACCTGTCCTTCCGCTACCTTGAACCCGACCAGTACAAGCAGATTGCCAAGCTGCTGCACGAGCGGCGGCTGGACCGCGAGCGCTTCATCAGCGACGTGATGAACCAGTTGCAGAACGAACTGCTGGCCACCGGCGTCAAGGCCGACATCAGCGGCCGGGCAAAACATATCTATTCGATCTGGCGCAAGATGCAGCGCAAGGGCCTGGAGTTCAGCCAGATCTACGACGTGCGCGCGGTGCGCGTGCTGGTGCCGGAAATCCGCGACTGCTACACCGCACTGGGTATCGTGCACACGTTGTGGCGGCACATTCCCAAGGAGTTCGACGACTACATCGCCAACCCCAAGGAAAACGGCTACCGCTCGCTGCACACCGCGGTGATCGGCCCCGAGGGCAAGGTGCTGGAGGTGCAGATCCGTACCCACGGCATGCACGAGGAAGCCGAACTCGGGGTCTGCGCCCACTGGCGCTACAAGGGCACCGACGTCAAGTCCAGCTCCAACCACTACGAAGAAAAGATCTCCTGGCTGCGCCAGGTGCTGGAATGGCACGAAGAACTGGGCGACATCGGTGGCCTGGCCGAGCAGTTGCGGGTCGATATCGAGCCGGACCGGGTCTATGTGTTCACCCCGGACGGCCACGCCATCGACCTGCCCAAGGGCGCCACCCCGCTGGACTTCGCCTACCGCGTGCACACCGAAATCGGTCACAACTGCCGCGGCGCCAAGATCAACGGGCGCATCGTACCGCTCAACTACAGCCTGCAGACCGGCGAGCAGGTCGAGATCATCACCAGCAAGCACGGCAACCCCAGCCGTGACTGGTTGAACTCCAACCTGGGCTATGTCACCACCTCGCGCGCCCGGGCCAAGATCGTGCACTGGTTCAAGCTGCAGGCACGCGACCAGAACGTCGCTGCCGGCAAGACCTTGCTCGAGCGCGAGCTCAGCCGCCTGGGCCTGCCTCAGGTGGACTTCGAGCGCCTGGCCGAGAAGACCAACGTCAAGACCGCCGAGGACATGTTCGCCTCGCTTGGCGCCGGCGACCTGCGCCTGGCTCATCTGGTCAACGCGGCCCAGCAACTGCTGGAGCCCGAGCGCATCGAACAGATCGAACTGGTGCCGCGCAAGCCAACCGGGCCGCGGAGCGGCAAGCGTGGCGACATTCAGATCCAGGGTGTCGGCAACCTGCTGACGCAGATGGCCGGCTGCTGCCAGCCGTTGCCGGGCGACGCCATCGTCGGCTACATCACCCAGGGTCGTGGCGTGAGCATCCACCGCCAGGACTGCGCCTCGGTGCTGCAGCTGGCAGGCAAGGAGCCCGAGCGCATGATCCAGGTCAGCTGGGGGCCGATCCCGGTGCAGACCTACCCGGTCGACATCGTCATCCGTGCCTACGACCGCCCGGGCCTGTTGCGCGACGTGTCGCAGGTGCTGCTGAACGAGAAAATCAACGTGCTGGCGGTGAATACCCGCTCGAACAAGGAAGACAACACCGCTTTGATGTCCTTGACCATCGAGATTCCTGGCCTGGACGCACTGGGGCGTCTGCTGGGGCGGATCTCGCAGTTGCCGAACATCATCGAGACGCGGCGTAATCGGACGCCTTGATACCGCGGCGCCTGCTTCGCGGGGCGGTTGATCCGCGAAGCAGCCACCCCCGAAGGACTTGCCTGGATGACCTATACCCTTGACGACCTGCTGCACCTCATGGCCCGCCTGCGCGACCCGCAATACGGCTGCCCATGGGACCTGCAGCAGAACTACGCGAGTATCGTCCCGCACACCATCGAGGAGGCCTACGAGGTCGCCGACACCATCGAGCGCGGCGATTTCGAGCACCTGCAAGGCGAACTGGGCGACCTGCTGTTCCAGGTGGTCTACTACAGCCAGCTGGCCCGCGAGGAAGGGCGCTTCGAGTTCGATGGCGTGGTCGACAGCATCACCCGCAAGCTCATTCGCCGCCACCCGCATGTGTTCCCCACGGGTGAGTTGTATGCGCCGGTAGACACCCCAAGCCTGAGCGAGGCCCAGGTCAAGTCACGCTGGGAAGAAATCAAGGCCGAGGAGCGCGCGGAAAAGAGCCAGCCCGAGCAGTTGTCGCTGCTTGATGACGTACCGGCGGCATTGCCGGCCTTGTCGCGTGCCGCCAAACTGCAAAAGCGCGCGGCCACCGTCGGTTTCGACTGGCCCGCGGCACTGCCCGTGCTGGACAAGGTCCGCGAGGAACTGGACGAAGTGCTGCAGGCCATGGCCGACGGCGATAGCGATGCGCTCGAGGATGAAATCGGCGACCTGCTGTTCGCCACCGTCAACCTGGCCCGCCACCTCAAGCACGACCCGGAACATGCCCTGCGTCGCGCCAACCGCAAGTTCGAGCGGCGTTTTCGCTTCATCGAACAGGCATTGCGCGACAGTGGGCGCCCCATCGAAGATTGTAGCCTTGACGAACTGGACGCCCTTTGGGGCGAGGCCAAACGTCAGGAAAAGAACCTGCCCAGCTGCGGCTGAGCTGTTGCATAAGTGAGTGAACATTCATGAGCCTTTCCCTTCGCGACCAATTGCTCAAAGCCGGTCTGGTCAACCAGAAACAGGTTTCCCAGGCCAACAAGGCCGAGAAGAAACAGAAACGCCTGGAGCACAAAGGCCAGGTCGAGGTGGACGACAGCCAGCAGCGCTTGGCCAAGGAAGCCATGGCCGAGAAGGCCAAGCGTGACCAGGAACTGAACCGCCAGCAGCAGGAAAAAGCCGAGCAGAAGGCCCGGGCCGCGCAGATCAAGCAACTGATCGAAGCCACCCGCCTGCCCAAGCTGAACACCGAGGACTACTACAACTTCGTCGACGACAAGAAGGTCAAGCGTATTGCCGTCAACGCCCTGATGCGTACCAAGCTGAGCAACGGTGCGCTGGCCGTGGTGTCGTTTGCCGGTGGCTACGAGGTCATCCCCCGCGAAGCGGCGGTGAAGATCCAGGAGCGCGACCCCAGCCGTGTCCTGCTGCTCAACACCCATGTCGAGGAAGCGGACGAGGATGACCCGTATGCGGCGTACAAGATCCCGGACGACCTGATGTGGTAAACAGCAAAAACCCCGCCTTGGCGGGGTTTTTCATGGGTAGCGGATTCACTGTGTGGCGCGCTGGTTTTCCAGGTCTTCCAGCTCGGCCCGGTACTGGTGTGCTTCGTGTTCATTGTGGAACATGCCTACCAGTTGGCCTTGTTGGTGCACATCCCAGATCCGCACGCCAGCGGCCAGGCCTTCGTGGGACATTTTCGATTCGTCGCGTTCGGTTACTTGGACTGTCATCGCTAAACTCCACTGCTTGAGTTGGCTGCGACACTCTGTCGCACGCCCTCTTTATAGAGTTTGTTAGCAGGCTAAGTAAATAAAATAGCCATGAAACAAGTTTCATCAACAGCCCCTGGGCCTATTGGTGCGCTTTTGTAGGAGCGGCCTTGTGTCGCGATGGGGCGCGCAGCGGCCCCAGGATCTTTGCCTTGACGCAAGATTGCCGGGGCCGCTCTGCGGCCCATCGCGACACAAGGCCGCTCCTGTAGAAGTCGGTGAAAAGCACGCAAAAAAAAGCCCCGCACAAGGCGGGGCTTCGGGTACTGCGGGCAGCGCGGATCAGTTGCCCTTCACCGGCTTGCCATCGACCGTGCCATCCTGCAGCACGATCACGTACTCCTTGCCGTCGGTCTCGACCTGGCGCAGTTGCACCAGCAGGTAATCCCAGTTCTTGGCAAACCACAGCTCGGTGATGCGCTTGCTCTGGCTAGGGTCACGCACACGCTCGACCTTCACCGCATCCACCTGGCCGGTCTTGGTGGTGACCTTTTCGGTACCCAGCACGCGGAAGTCGTAGGTGTCGATCTCGTCGCCGTCGACCACCTGGTAGGTCATGCTCTTCTTGCCGGCGGCCACGTCATGCTGCAGGGCCAGCTGGTAGGATGACTTGTCCAGCACACCACGGTTCAGCGGCAGGTTGATGGCATCGCCACGGTCGCTGCCGGTGACTTTCTTGGCGTTCCAGTCGAAGTTCAGGTCGACTTTCTTGGCCTTGCCCAGGCCACCGCGCTCGAAGTGATACTGCTGCGGCAGCAGGGTATCGTTGTCCATGCGCAGGGTGCTTTGCTCGGTCAGGCTGGCGATCATCATGGAGGCCTTGAAGTTAAGGTCCCAGGTACCGTTGGCATTCTTGACCAGGCTGCGCTCGGCGGTGCCGCTCATGGGCAGCTGCTTCCAGTCGGCGGTGTAGCTGGCCGAGAAAGGCTTCAGATCAGCTGCCTGGAGGGGCAGGGCGAGCACGGCGAGAGCCAAGAGCAGGGCGCGACGCATAAATTCTCCTAGGATCGAATCAGGTGACCGCTGGCCGCCAGGGGTTGGCCATCCAGTAATGCGCCCTGTTCGCCGAGGCGCAAGCGCCCCTCAGCGTACCAGCGCACCGCCAGCGGGTAGATCAGGTGTTCCTGACGGTGTACCCGCTGGGCCAGGCTTTCGACGGTGTCGTCAGACGCCACCGGCACTACAGCCTGTACGACCAATGGGCCGCCATCGAGTTCCTCAGTCACGAAGTGTACGCTGCAGCCATGCTCGGCGTCGCCTGCCTCCAGTGCCCGTCGGTGGGTATGCAGGCCTTTGTACTTGGGCAGCAGCGACGGGTGGATGTTGAGCAGGCGGCCCTGGTAGTGGCGTACGAAGTCGCCACTGAGGATACGCATGAAGCCGGCCAGCACCACCAGGTCCGGGGCAAAACCGTCGATGCGCGCCATCAGCGCGGCATCGAAGGCTTCACGGCTGTCGAACTGGGTGTGCTCGAGCACCACGCTGTCGATGCCGGCCGCCGCGGCGCGTTGCAGGCCGTAGGCGTCGGCGCGGTTGGAAACCACTGCGCGGATGCACACCGGGCTGTCCGCGCCTTGACAGCTGTCGATCAGCGCTTGCAGGTTGCTGCCGGAGCCCGACAGCAGTACCACTACATTGCAGGTCTTGCTTGGCATCAGTGTGCCTTGAGGTTCTGCAGCTCGACCTGGGCAGCGCCCTCGGCGGCTTCGGCGATGTGGCCGATCACCCATGGCTGCTCACCGGCGGCGCGCAGTTCGTTCAGGGCGGCTTCTACCTGGTCCTGGGCCACGCAGATGACCATGCCGACGCCGCAGTTCAGCACGCGGTGCATTTCATGCTCGTCGACGTTGCCTTTTTCCTGGAGGAAGTCGAACACCGCCGGGCGCTGCCAGCTGGCCACGTCGATCACCGCCTGGGCGTTGGCCGGCAGTACGCGCGGAATGTTGTCCAGCAGGCCGCCACCGGTGATGTGCGCCATGGCCTTGACCGCGCCGGTGTTCTTGATCAGTTGCAGCAGCGGCTTGACGTAGATGCGGGTCGGCGCCATCAGCAGGTCAGCCAGCGGCTTGCCGTCCAGCTGGGTGTTTTCGATGTCGGTAGCCGACACTTCGAGGATCTTGCGGATCAGCGAATAGCCGTTGGAATGCGGGCCCGAGGAGGGCAGGGCGATCAGCGCGTCGCCGGTGGCGACCTTGGAACCGTCGATGATCTCGGCCTTTTCCACCACGCCGACGCAGAAGCCGGCCAGGTCGTAGTCTTCGCCTTCGTACATGCCTGGCATCTCGGCGGTTTCACCACCGACCAGCGAGCAGCCGGCCAGTTCGCAACCGGCGCCGATGCCGGTGACCACGGTGGCCGCCACATCGACGTTGAGCTTGCCGGTGGCGTAGTAGTCGAGGAAGAACAGCGGCTCGGCGCCGCACACCACCAGGTCATTGACGCACATGGCGACCAGGTCCTGGCCGATGCTGTCGTGCTTGTTCAGGTTCAGCGCCAGGCGCAGCTTGGTGCCGACGCCGTCGGTGCCGGAGACCAGCACCGGTTGCTTGTAGCCGGCCGGGATCTCGCAGAGGGCGCCGAAGCCGCCCAGGCCACCCATGACTTCAGGGCGTGCGGTGCGTTTTGCCACGCCCTTGATGCGTTCGACCAGTGCTTCGCCGGCGTCGATGTCTACACCGGCGTCCTTGTAGCTCAGGGAGGGTTGCTTGCTCATTGATCCAGGCCTTTAGGAGGGAGGGATTCTAAAAAAACGACCATGACGGCCAAGGCCGGCGGGTAAGCGGCGGCTGCCTGAAACGTCAGTGGTCTGTGAAGGCGCGCGATTTTATCAGGGTTGCCGTGCAGCGGCCATCCTCAGGTCGACGGGCAGGGCGGTAATTGTTGAAAAAAGCCTTAGGGTGGTTGATGCGGTTGCATGTGTATAAGCTGCAAGCAACGAGTTGCAAGCTGCTTCGCAAGGCAGCCTGGCGCTCGGCCTGCTTTTTCTTGCCGCTTGAAGCTTACGGCTTGAAGCTCGACTGGACAGGAATCCTCCATGCGTTTGTTGAATATTCTGGCGGCCGGTTGCCTGGCCCTGATCTCGGCCACCGTCCAGGCTGAAAATGTCTCCGGCCTTTACCAGGTACGCGAAGCGGTGACCGGGCCGGGCGCCGAAGCCCGCGCAGCGGCTACCGCCAAGGCCCTCGATACCCTGGTGTTGCGCCTGACCGGCGACCCCAAGGCGGCGCAGAACCCGGCACTGGCCGAGCTGCGCAAGGACCCGCAGCAAATCATCAACCAGGTGGGCAGCGAAGCCGGGCCACCCGAGTCGGTGCTGGTCGAATTCGACCCCGGCAGCACCGAGCGGGCCCTGCGCAAGGCCGGCCTGGCCTTGTGGGGCAGCAACCGCCCGTCGATCCTCGGCTGGTGGCTGAACGACAGCGCCGAAGGCAGCAGCCTGGTCGGTGACGGCCAGGCCAGCGCCCAACCGCTGCGCCGCGCCGCCCAGCACCGTGGGCTGCCGCTGCGCCTGCCGCTGGCCGACCTGCAGGAGCAACTGGTGGCCAACGCCGGGCAGATCGAAGGCAGCGACCCGGCGCCGTTGCGTGAAGCCTCCGAACGCTACGGTGCCGATGCGCTGCTGGCCGTGCACGCCCGCGAAGCCGACGGCAAGTGGCAAGGCAAGTGGCAGCTGTGGCTGGGTGACCAGCGTGAGCAAGGCACTGCCGAGGGGAGCGACCCGGCGGCCTTGGCTGACGCCGTGATGCAGGCGGTCAGCGTCCGTCTGGCGCCGCGCTACGTCACCCGCCCAGGCGCCAGCAGCCAGTTGCAGGTGCAAGTGCAGGGCATGAACCTGCAGCGCTACGCCGAACTGGCCCGCGTGCTCGAACCTTACGGCCCGCGCCTGCAGATGGTCGAGGGCAGCACCCTGACCTACGCGGTGACTGGCAGCCGTGAACAGCTGCGGGCCCAGCTTGGCCTGGCCAGGCTGCAGGAAGTACCGGCCGAGCAGGCGCCGGCGTTGCCGCCTCCGCCAGTTGCGGCCGGGGCAGCGGGCGGGCCGCCGGCCACGCCGGCCCAGCCTGCGGCCACGCCGTTCGACGGCCTGCGTTTTCGCTGGTAAGGGGAGGCACACCGCATGACCGACGTACGCCGTTGGATCTGGCTGGGCGCTGCCTTGCTGGTCGCCGTGCTGCTTTATAGCCTGCACAACATTCTCACCCCGTTTCTGGTCGGCATTCTGCTGGCTTACCTGGCCGACCCGCTGGTCGATCGCCTCGAGCGCCTGGGGCTGTCGCGCACCTGGGGCGTGGTCGTGGTGTTCGGCTTGTTCACCCTGCTGCTGCTGGCCCTGCTGCTGGTGCTGGTGCCGCTGCTGGCCAAGCAGCTGTTGCGCCTCTACGAGCTGGCGCCACAGATGCTCGACTGGCTTGAGCACGTGGCGTTGCCCTGGGTGCAGAGCCGCCTGGGCCTGGCTGACGGCTTCTGGAAATTCGACCGGATCAAGGCCGCCATCGGCAGCCACATGGGCCAGACCACCGACATGGTCGGCATGCTGCTGTCGCATGCCACCGCCTCGGGCCTGGCGCTGATGGCCTGGTTGGCCAACATGGTGCTGATCCCGGTGGTGGGCTTCTATCTGTTGCGTGACTGGGACCTGATGATGGCCAAGCTGCGTAGCCTGCTGCCGCGCCAGCGCGAGCCGCAAGTGATGGGCCTGGCCGGGGAATGCCACGAAGTGCTGGGTGCTTTCGTCCGCGGGCAGTTGATGGTGATGGTCGCCCTGGGCGTCATCTATTCGGCCGGGCTGATGCTGGTGGGGCTGGAGCTGGGGCTGCTGATCGGCATGCTCGCCGGGCTGGCGGCCATCGTGCCGTACATGGGGTTTGTCATCGGTATCGGTGCGGCCCTGGTGGCTGGCCTGTTCCAGTTCGGTGGCGACTTGTACCCGATGCTGGGCATCGTTGCGGTGTTCATGGTCGGCCAGGCGCTGGAAGGCATGGTGCTGACGCCGTTGCTGGTGGGGGACCGCATCGGCCTGCACCCGGTGGCGGTGATCTTCGCCATCCTGGCCGGCGGCGAGCTGTTCGGCTTTACCGGCGTGTTGCTGGCGCTGCCGGTGGCGGCGGTGATCATGGTGCTGCTGCGGCATGTGCACGACCTGTACAAGGAATCGGACATGTATGCCGGGGGCGTCGACCCGGAGCTTTGATGCAGGCCGCTGCTGCACGGCGTGCACGCCTTGCTTGCACGCAACTCATTGATTTTGCTTGTGCTATCCGCAGCCGTGATTGTGCGCCCCGCGCTGCGGGTATAGACTTTGCAGATTGTTCACCAAAGGCCCCCCTGCGGTCCTGCGACCGCCCGCGAGCATGAAACCACCGATCCAGTTGCCCCTGGGTGTGCGCCTGCGCGATGACGCCACCTTCATCAACTACTATCCGGGCGCCAATGCTGCGGCATTGGGCTACGTCGAGCGGCTATGCGAAGCCGACGCCGGCTGGACCGAAAGCCTTATCTACCTGTGGGGCAAGCAGGGTGTTGGCCGTAGCCACTTGCTGCAGGCTGCCACCCACCGTTTCCAGCAGCGCGGCGAGCCTGCCGTGTACCTGCCGCTGGCGCAATTGCTCGACCGTGGCGTCGAACTGCTGGATTACCTGGCCCAGTACGAGCTGGTGTGCATCGACGACCTGCACGTGATTGCCGGCAAGGCCGACTGGGAAGAGGCCATGTTCCACCTGTTCAACCGCCTGCGTGACAGTGGCCGGCGGCTGTTGCTGGCGGCCTCGGCGTCGCCGCGCGAGCTGCCGATCAAGCTGCCGGACCTGAAATCGCGGCTGACCCTGGCCCTGGTGTTCCAGATGCGTGGCCTGTCCGACGAAGACAAGCTGCGCGCCCTGCAATTGCGTGCTTCGCGCCGTGGTCTGCATCTGACTGACGAAGTCGGTCATTTCATCCTTACCCGCGGTGCACGCAGCATGAGTGCCCTGTTCGACTTGCTCGAACGCCTCGACCAGGCCTCGTTGCAGGCACAGCGCAAGCTGACCATCCCGTTCCTCAAGGAAACCCTCGGCTGGTAAGTGCCGAAAACGCTGGGCCAGAGCGGCAAAACAAAAAAGTCACATCTTTTTCGATAAAATTTGCAAATGGCCATGATAGAGGGCATAGTTTCACCCTTCTAAAGGATTACAGACACGGTCGTGCCCATGCTGAAGCGCTTCGCACCCCTCGTGCCACTCGCACTCGTGACCCTGCTGATTGGCTGCGCGGCCCATGGCCCGGCTTCCCATTCCGAGCAACAGCCCCAGGATCACAGCCCGATCGCCGCAGAATCGGCGTTCAAGGCCAAAGCCTCATCCTCGTCGGTATTCGGCGAGCCGGAAGAACTGGCCACAGAAGATGACCTGGCTGCTTTCTCCAGCAGCAAGCCTTACCAGTTGCCAGCCTTGGCTGACAGCATTCTCGAGCGTGGCATGTCGCTGATCGGCACCCGCTACCGCTTCGGCGGCACCTCGGAGAAGTCCGGCTTCGACTGCAGTGGTTTCATCGGCTACCTGTTCCGCGAAGAGGCGGGCGTGACCCTGCCGCGTTCGACGCGTGAAATGATCAACGTCGATGCCCCGAAAGTGGCCCGCAACAAGCTCAAGCCGGGCGACCTGCTGTTCTTCAGCACCAACGGCCGCGGCCGCGTCAGCCACGCCGGCATCTACCTGGGTGACAACCAGTTCATCCACTCCAGCAGCCGCCGCAGCGGTGGCGTGCGCATCGACAGCCTCGGTGACAGCTACTGGAGCAAGACCTTCATCGAAGCCAAGCGTGCCTTGGCCATGGCGCCGACCAATATCGCGCGCAACTGATGGCAAAATGATGTACCCTGCCGCGGCGGCGATGCTTTGAAAAAAGCTCGCCGCCGTGCGCATTTATAGAAAGCGTCTAATCTAAATTCTCAACTCTTTTCGGCTGCGGCCCCGCGACCTCAGACAGGATGTTCTGGCCATGGTAAGAATGGCGCGCTTCGCATTGATCTCCCTGGCAGCCTTGCTGGCTGCCTGCTCCAGCCGCGCGCCTGCGCCGGCCCCTGTGGTACAGCCACAGGTCACCTACAGCCAGCCCAGCCCATCGCCAATCGCCGACGACGTGTTGATGCGTGCCATCGGCCTGGTGGGCACGCCTTATCGCTGGGGCGGCAATACCCCGGATTCCGGCTTCGACTGCAGTGGCTTGATCAAGTATGTCTACCGGGATGCGGCTGGCATCAGCTTGCCGCGTTCGACGCGGGAGATGATTGTCATGCGGGCGCCGACCGTCGATGCCGGGTCGCTGCAGTCCGGTGACCTGGTGTTCTTTGCCACCGGCGGTGGTTCGCAGGTCAGCCATGCCGGCATCTATGTCGGGGAAGGGCGCTTCGTGCATGCACCTTCCACAGGCGGCACGGTGCGCCTGGACTACCTGTCCAACAGCTACTGGGCCAAGGCCTACCTGCAGGCCAAGCGGGTGATCCCTTCAGGGCACCTGGCGCAGAATCCGTGAATGCCAGCCTGGCGCGGACCCTGTGGGGGCGCGCCAGGTGCCGGCGCTGGTTCACACCTGGCAGGGCTCATCGGGCTTATCCGCCAGATCATAGATACAGCCAGCGAGGATGGTCCAGCCCGCTGGTGAATTCGTTCACCTGAGTGCCGGTTGCTGCCTTGGGCTTGGCGTTTTCACGCCAGCCTCGAGAGGTCAATGAAGCTCGCCGGGTTTCCGGCACCCTTCTAGCAGCTATTGCCATGCATTATTTCTGAGCGCGCTGGTCCAGGCAGCGTGGATAGCCCAATTGCGCATGCGACAAGGCACCTGTGGTTTTGCCGGGATTGTTCATCCGGTGGCTTACTCATGTACCACTGTCCGAAGCCATTGCCAAGCCAGAATGCCGGCCATTGGAATGCCGTCTGGAGTGGACTATGAACGAAATCGAAGCTAAAGCCCGTCACAGCCTCGAGGTAGTGAGCACCGCAACTCCCCTGGTGCGACTGGCCGATGAAGTGCTGCGCGATTACCCTGATCCGTATCTGCTGGCAAGCAGACACGCCGAGCAAATCGTTTTCAAGCACACCGGCAGACGTATCGACCCGAGGTTCGTCTGGTGGCATCAGTTCAACAGCGAGAGCACCAGCCACCGCAGTTTTACGGGCTGGCAGCACAGCGGGCCGCCACAGAAGTCGCTGTTGCTTACCGAACTGGTTGTCGAGCGCTTCGATGCCTACTATCAGGATGCCGTTGACGAACTGGACATGCGCGGCGGTTTTTATTGGCAAGGTCCGCACGCCCCTGTCTACGACGAGCACAATGAAATTCGCATGCTTGGCAGCGCAGTGCAGCAGGACTTGTGGGAGTTGAATTTCGCCACGCTCTATCGCGAAGAGGTAGAGCGCTTCTGGCAGGCCCATGCAGCAAACTTTCGCGTACTGTCCAAAGCCAGCCTGCTTGGTGAAGGAAGGCGCGCCCTGGACGAAGGGCGTATCTCGCATGCTGATTGGCAACGCTTGCGCGACCTGATTGTCGGTGCCGTGGCGGATGATGTCCTGCTCTCACTCGACAGGTTTCGTCAGGATAGTGGCAGCCATCCATTCACGGTCAACCGCTACGCCTTCGGCGCAGGAGGCAGTGGCTGCCTGTTCACGCTGCAAGCGCAGGGAGGTCGAGTATTGGCCTACCTGCCTTGGTACAGTGAGGCGCTCAGGGCATTCGACTCCGAGTTGGCCATGGCCCGCTGGTTCGTCGCACAATTGCAAACGCCACAGGCGCTGGACAGCTTCGTTACCGCGGCACACAGCAACCCGCACGATGTTGCCGGACATCGTCTTGCCAGGGTGCATCTGAAAGGTATTGCCGACAGCCGCTCGGATGATGCGGCACTGGTCGCGCTCAAATTGTTTGAACGCCGGCTCAATGTCGACCTCGTTACCCACCTGACCGAGCAGGCGCGTGCCGAGATGCACCGCAATGCGCAACTGATGCGTGACAATGCCAGCCTGCGCAAAGGCATGCTCAGCGGCTATCTATCGGCCTTTCTGGGGGGCTTCGGAGGTTTAGTCGTTCTGGGTTGGCCGCTGTCGCTGATGATGCTGGGAGCAAGTGTTGCCAAGGTGGCACTGGATGTCGATGTGGCGCTGCATGCGACCGATGAGCGAACGCGCAAGAGCGCATTGCGCTCCGCGGTTCTGGAGAGCCTGTTTGCAAGCCTCAACTTGTTGGATGTGGCTATCCAGTCCAACCTGGTGTCCATGACACGCCAGGCGCTGCCCCATGAGGCGGACGTGGCACTGCAGGATTGGCAGGTGAGTGCCAGTGCCATGCTTTCTGTGGAAGGGCGGGAGACCAACGCGCTGCTTGACGGTGAGGTGGGCTTGAATGGGCGCCTGCGTGGCATACGCATCACAGATGATGGCAAATACTGGATTACCATGAACGGCCTCAACTACCGGGTCCGTTACAGCAATGAGCTCGCTGTGTGGCTGGTGGTGCCCGCTGAAAACCCCTATGCGTTCGGCCCCCTCAGTCCCGTGCGTTTGAGCGCGGCTGGCGAATGGGAACTGTTGGTGCCTCCGCAGTTGCTCGGCGGAAGTCCGCCGGCCGTGGAGGGAATGGCCACTACCTCCTCGCCGTTCTGGGATACTTACACGGCCTTGGATGACAGGTCCAGTACACAGCTGGCCGAGCGAGCCCTGGAACGCCAGAAAGCATTGCTGGAGAAATGGCCGGTGGCCGAGCTGCCGCGCGGGACGGCGCCGGAGGTGGACGAACGCGGGCTCGATTGCGTTAAGGTTGGCGACCGGACTCATTATTCCTATCGCTACGGCCACGAGTACTTCAATGCGCTGGTCGAGTGGTACACCAGCAACGAGTCGACTGTAAATGATGTATTTCGTGCCGGGCGTTATGAATACGGCGATGAAGACAACTATCTCAACGATCTGGCCGATAGCCTGGGCCTTTTGCCGAAAAGTAACGAGGTCACCTTGTACCGCGGCGGGCATCGCTCGCGTGGCACGGGTGGCGAATACTACCGAAACGGCCACGTGCGAGTCGGTGATGTGTTGGTCAATACTGACCTCACTTCGTTTACCGAGAACCCCTACAAAGTCACCGAGTTTGCCTGCCTGCCTTTCGCCCAGGCGCCGGGCGGTTTGCCTGGGCTGTTCGATGACAGTTCGGTGGTGTTCGAGTTGACGGCTGGGCGTTATCAAGGGGCAACGCCGATCAGCGCGTTTTCCATTTATTGGAAGGAGGGGGAGACGCTGTTCCTGCCGGGCAACTATTTTCGTATCGAAGGGGTGGAGCAGGTGTATGGCGAGCATTACCGCTTTATCAAGGTGATGCTTGGGCAGACCAGCAAGCCTGCCTCCGGGGCGGTGTACGACCTGCGCACGGGGCTGCCGTTCAATGAGGTTGCCTACCGGACGCAGTTTCGTACGCCTGCGTTGGTCGAACGTTTCTTCCCAGCTTGACGGCAGGCCGGTCCGATTGCAGTTCTTTGGAGCTGGGGTGCTGACCGGCCTTCCATGAGCTGATGAGCAGCGCCCCGGCCTTCAGCTGGCTGGGGTAGGCCACCTGATGGGCGAGGGCGGTTGTTTGCTGCAGGGCGGCCGCCATGTCCAGCCTGTGCGGCGGCAAAGCGCCCCGCTTCGATTGACGCTCCCGGTGCAACCCTCTAACCTTCGCGCGTGTTTCAGGTGTCCTGCCAGCGCTGTCTGGGCAGGGTGAAACTGGGAAGCCGGTGGGCGCCAGCAAGGTGCGATTCCGGCGCTGCCCCCGCAACGGTAGGTGAGACGCGGCCGCGCAGGGCCACTGGGTGCCGGCACCCGGGAAGGCGCGCAGGCTCGGGCAAAGGCCCGCTCACAAGCCCGGAGACCGGCCTGATACTGCCAACGGCATCACGGAGGGTGATGCGCGGTGCACCGTGGCTCGCGGCCATGGCCCCTGCGCGTTCTCCGTTTGCCTGCCTATTACCTGGCGTCGCGCGTTGCCGCGGCGCCAGCCAGCGGAGAACCCTGATGAGCGAGTCCACCGAACGCGACGAACGCCACCTGGCGCGCATGCAGCGCAAGAAAGCGATCATCGACGAACGTATCGCCAATTCCCCCAACGAGTGCGGCCTGCTGCTGGTGCTGACCGGCAATGGCAAGGGCAAGAGCAGCTCGGCCTTTGGCATGCTCGCGCGCGCCCTGGGGCATGGCATGCAGTGCGGTGTGGTGCAGTTCATCAAGGGCCGCAACAGTACCGGCGAAGAGCTGTTCTTCCGTCGCTTCCCGGAGCAGGTGCGCTACCACGTGATGGGCGAGGGCTTTACCTGGGAAACCCAGGACCGCCAGCGCGACATTGCCGCCGCCGAAGCGGCCTGGGCCGTGTCGCGCCAGTTGCTGCAGGACCCTGGCGTACAGTTCGTGGTCCTGGATGAGCTGAACATCGCCCTCAAGCATGGCTACCTCGACCTTGACCAGGTGCTGGCCGATATCCAGGCGCGCCCGCCGATGCAGCATGTGATCGTCACTGGCCGCGCCGCCAAGCCTGAAATGATCGAGCTGGCCGACACCGTGACCGAGATGGGCATGCTCAAGCATGCGTTCCAGGCCGGTATCCGTGCACAGAAGGGCGTCGAACTGTGAGCCAGCCGCGTCATTGCCCTGCCGTATTGATTGCGGCACCGGCCTCCGGCCAGGGCAAGACCACCGTTACCGCCGCCCTGGCCCGCCTGCACCGCAACCTCGGGCGCAAAGTGCGGGTGTTCAAGTGCGGGCCTGACTTTCTAGACCCGATGATCCTCGAACGGGCCAGTGGTGCGCCGGTGTACCAGCTCGACTTGTGGATGATCGGCGCCGAGGAAAGCCGCCGGTTGCTCTGGGACGCTGCCGGCGAGGCCGACCTGATCCTGATCGAAGGGGTGATGGGGCTGTTCGACGGTACCCCGTCCAGCGCCGACCTGGCCCGCCATTTCGGCGTACCGGTGCTGGCGGTGATCGATGGCACGGCCATGGCGCAGACCTTCGGTGCCCTGGCCCTGGGCCTGGCGCGCTACCAGCCCGACCTGCCGTTCGCCGGCGTGCTGGCCAACCGGGTGGGCAGCCTGCGCCATGCGCAACTGCTGGAAGGTAGCCTGACCGAAGGCCTGCGCTGGTATGGCGGTTTGTCCCGCGAGCGCGGCATCGAGCTGCCCAGCCGCCACCTGGGGCTGGTGCAGGCCAGCGAACTGAACGACCTGGATGCACGCCTGGACGCCGCCGCCGAGGCACTCGGTGCGAGCTGCGACGCTGCCTTGCCACCGCCGGTGGCGTTTGCCGAGCCTGTACCGGAAACCTGCGCCACGTCGCTGGCCGGTGTGCGTATCGGCGTGGCGCGGGACGAGGCGTTCGCCTTCATCTATGGCGCCAACCTTGACCTGTTGCGCACGCTTGGTGCGCACCTGGAGTTCTTCTCGCCATTGCACGACCGCGCATTGCCAGCGGTGGATAGCCTGTACCTGCCGGGTGGCTATCCTGAGCTGCACCACCACGCGCTCGCCGCCAATGCGCCGATGAACGAAGCGATCCGGGCTCATTACGCCCAGGGCAAGCCGTTGCTGGCCGAGTGCGGCGGCATGCTGTACCTGCTCGATGCCTTGACCGACGTGGCGGGCGCGCGGGCCGAGCTGCTCGGCCTGCTGCCAGGCGAGGCGACCATGCAAAAGCGCCTGGCAGCCCTGGCGTTGCAGGCCGTGGAGTTGCCGGAAGGTACCTTGCGCGGGCACACCTATCACCATTCGCTGACCACCACCGCGCTGGAGCCGATCGCCCGGGGCCTGAGCCCCAACGGCGGGCGTGGCAACGAAGCGGTGTACCGCCTGGGGCGGCTGACGGCTTCCTACGTGCACTTCTACTTTCCTTCCAACCCGGATGCTGTGGCGGCGTTGTTGCGACCATGAGCGAACATGCATACAGCGACGCCGAGCGCGCCGCGATCTACCGCGCCATCGGCGAGCGCCGGGACATGCGCCATTTCGCTGCTGGCGAGGTGGCGCCGGAGCTGCTCGGCCGCCTGCTGGCCGCTGCGCACCAGGCCCCCAGCGTAGGCCTGATGCAACCTTGGCGATTCATCCGTATCAGCCGGCGTGACCTGCGCGCGCAAATCCAGGCGTTGGTGGAAAGCGAACGGGTGCGAACCGCCGAGGCCCTGGGCGAACGCTCCGATGCCTTCATGAAACTGAAGGTGGAAGGAATCAACGACTGCGCCGAATTGCTGGTGGCCGCGCTGATGGACAACCGCGAAGCCCATATCTTCGGCCGCCGCACCCTGCCGGAAATGGACCTGGCCTCGCTGGCCTGCGCTATCCAGAACCTGTGGCTGGCGGCCCGTGGCGAAGGGCTGGGCATGGGCTGGGTGTCGCTGTTCGACCCGCAGGCCTTGGCTACGCTGCTGGGCATGCCGGCCGGAGCCAAGCCGGTGGCGGTACTGTGCCTGGGCCCGGTGACCGAGTTCTACCCGGCACCGATGCTGGTGCTGGAAAACTGGGCTGAGGAACGGCCCTTGAGCGAAATGCTGTTCGAGAACCAATGGGGAGAGCGCCAATGAGCGTGGCCTTGCTGACCGTGGCCGGGGTGGCCCTGGATGCCTTGCTGGGCGAACCGCAGCGGCGTCACCCGCTGGTGGCGTTTGGCAACATGGCCGGCAACCTGGAGCGCCGCCTGAATGCCGGCGGGCGCGGCTGGCGCAGCCACGGTGTAAGCGCGTGGTTCCTGGCGGTGGTCCCGTTGACCCTGGTGGCCCTTGTCCTGTCCTGGTTGCCGTACATCGGCTGGCTGGTCGACGTGCTGGCGCTGTACTGCGCCGTCGGCCTGCGCAGCCTGGGCGAGCACGTGCTGCCGGTCGCCAATGCCTTGCGCCAGGGCGATCTGGAGGAAGCGCGACGTCGCGTGGGTTTCCTGGTCAGCCGCGAGACCCGCGAGCTGGACGAGCCCGCCGTGGCCCGCGCGGCCACCGAATCGGTGCTGGAAAACGGCAGTGATGCAGTGTTCGCCGCACTGTTCTGGTTCGTCGTGGCCGGCGCGCCGGGCGTGGTGCTGTATCGCCTGAGCAACACGCTCGACGCCATGTGGGGCTATCGCAACGAACGTTTCGAACGCTTCGGCTGGTGCGCGGCGCGTGTCGACGACGTGCTCAACTATATCCCCGCCAGACTGGTGGCGCTGACCTATGCATTGCTGGGCAAGACCCGCCTGGCCCTGGCCTGCTGGCGCCAGCAAGGCCCGCTGTGGGACAGCCCCAACGCCGGCCCGGTGATGGCCGCCGGTGCGGGCGCGCTGGGGGTGGAACTGGGGGGCGCGGCGGTGTACCACGGTGAGCTGCATGAGCGACCGCGCCTGGGGCAAGGGCCAATGGCCGATGCCGAGGCCATCGAGCGTGGCTGGGGCCTGGTGCAGCGCGGTGTGTGGCTGTGGCTGCTGGTGATCTGCCTGGGGGCTTATATTGATGCTTGAACATGGGGGCCGCCTGCTGCGTGCGGTGCAGCAATATGGTATCGCCCGGGAACAGTGGCTGGACCTGTCCAGCGGCATTGCGCCGTGGTCTTTTCCGATTCCGCCGATTCCGCTGGAGGCCTGGGCTCGCCTGCCGGAAACCGAGGACGGCCTGGAGCAGGCTGCACGCACATATTACGGTGCCCGCCAATTGCTGCCGGTGGCCGGTTCGCAGGCCGCGATCCAGGCCCTGCCGTTGCTCCGCACAGCGTGCCGTGTGGGCGTGCTCGCACCGTGCTATGCCGAGCACCCGTACGCCTGGCAGCGGGCTGGGCACCAGTTGCTGGAGCTGGACGAAACCATGGTCGAGGCGACGCTGGACAGCCTCGACGTGCTGCTGCTGGTCAACCCGAACAACCCAACCGGCCACCGGGTGTCGCCTGAACGCCTGCTGGCGTGGCACGCGCGCCTGGCCGCCCGCGGTGGCTGGCTGCTGGTCGACGAAGCGTTCATGGACAACACCCCGGCCGACAGCGTGATCGGCCATGCCGAGCGCCCGGGCCTTGTCGTGCTGCGCTCGTTCGGCAAGTTCTTCGGCCTGGCCGGCGTGCGCCTGGGCTTCGTCGCTGCCGAGCGCAGCCTGCTGCTGCGCCTGGCCGAGTTGCTCGGCCCGTGGACCGTCAACGGCCCGACCCGGGTACTGGCCCAGGCCAGCCTGGCCGACCCTGCCCGCCAACGCATGCAGGCTGAGCGCTGCGCCGCTGCCAGCCAGCGGCTGGCCGTGCTGCTGGACCGCGCCGGCCTGACGCCCAGCGGCGGTTGCGAGCTGTTCCAGTACGTGCGCTGCGAGCATGCTGCGCAACTGCATGATTTTCTCGCCCGCCGTGGCATCCTGGTACGCCTGTTCGAACAGCCGCCGGCGCTACGCCTGGGGCTGCCTGCCTGTGAAGCAGATGAACTGCGCCTGGCCCAGGCCCTGGCCGCCTATCAGAAGGAAACGGCATGACCACCCTCATGGTGCAAGGCACCACCTCCGACGCGGGCAAGAGCACGCTGGTGACTGCGCTGTGCCGCTGGCTGTTGCGCCAGGGTGTCGGCGTGGTGCCGTTCAAGCCGCAGAACATGGCGCTGAACAGCGCGGTGACTGCCGATGGCGGCGAAATCGGCCGGGCCCAGGCGGTACAGGCCCAGGCCTGCCGGCTGGAACCGCACACCGACATGAACCCGGTGCTGCTCAAGCCCAACAGCGATACCGGCGCCCAGGTGATCATTCACGGTCGCGCGGTCACCAGCATGAACGCGGTGGCCTATCACGACTACAAGGCCATCGCCATGCAGGCGGTGCTGGCGTCGCACCAACGCCTGAGCGCTGCCTGGCCGGTGGTGATGGTCGAGGGCGCGGGTTCGCCGGCGGAAATCAACCTGCGTGCCGGCGACATTGCCAACATGGGCTTTGCCGAAGCGGTGGACTGCCCGGTGATCCTGGTCGCCGACATCAACCGCGGCGGCGTGTTCGCCCACCTGGTGGGCACGCTGGAGTTGCTGTCGCCCAGCGAGCAGGCGCGGGTCAAGGGCTTCGTCATCAACCGCTTCCGGGGCGACATCGCCTTGCTGCAGCCCGGGCTGGACTGGCTGGAACAGCGCACCGGCAAACCGGTGTTGGGTGTACTGCCCTATGTCAGCGACCTGCACCTGGAAGCCGAGGACGGCATCGATGCACGCCAGGGAGCCAAGGCCGGGCGCGTGCTCAAGGTAATCGTCCCGGTACTGCCACGCATCAGCAACCACACCGACTTCGACCCGCTGCGCCTGCACCCGCAGGTCGACCTGCAGTTCATCGGCCCGGGCCAGCCGATCCCGGCTGCCGACCTGATCATCCTGCCGGGCTCGAAAAGCGTGCGCGGCGACCTGGCGCAGCTGCGTGAACGCGGCTGGGACAAGGCCATCGCGCGGCACCTGCGCTATGGAGGCAAGCTGATCGGAATCTGCGGCGGCCTGCAGATGCTTGGCCGCGAAGTGCATGACCCGCTCGGTCTCGAAGGCGCTGCCGGCTCGAGCCCCGGGCTTGGCCTGTTCGACTACGCCACGGTGCTCGAAGCCGACAAGCAGCTGCGCAACGTTACCGGCACGCTGACGCTTGAAGCCGTCCCGGTTGCCGGTTATGAAATTCACGCCGGCGTCACCAGCGGGCCGGCACTGGAGCGGCCTGCCGTGGCGCTTGCCGATGGCCGTTGCGATGGTGCACTCAGTGCCGATGGCCAAGTGCTTGCCACCTACCTGCACGGGCTGTTCGAAAGCAGTCAATCGTGCGCTGCGCTGCTGCGCTGGGCTGGCCTGGAGGACGTGCAGAGCATCGATTACCAGGCCCTGCGCGAACGCGACATCGAGCGCCTCGCCGACCTGGTGGACAAGCACCTGGACACCGCGCGCCTGCGCCAGCTTTGTGGGGTCGCCTGACATGCACAACCTGATCCTCGGCGGTGCCCGCTCCGGCAAGAGCCGCCTGGCCGAACAGCTGGCCAGCGCCAGTGGCCTGCCGGTGACCTACATCGCCACCAGCCAGCCGCTGGACGGTGAAATGAATGCCCGCGTGCAGTTGCACCGTCAGCGTCGCCCGGCCGACTGGGGCCTGATCGAAGAGCCCCTGGCTTTGGCCGCCGTGCTGCGCGCTGAAGCGGCCGAAGGGCGCTGCCTGCTGGTGGATTGCCTGACGCTGTGGCTGACCAACCTGCTGCTGCTCGAAGACGACCAGCGCCTGGCCGAGGAGCGTGATGCGCTACTGGCCTGCCTGGAGCAATTGCCGGGTACGGTGATCCTGGTCAGTAACGAGACCGGCCTGGGCGTCGTGCCCATGGGCGAGCTGACCCGGCGCTATGTCGACCTGGCCGGCGGGTTGCACCAGGCCGTCGCCGAACGCTGCCAGCGCGTGGTGCTGACCGTGGCCGGCCTGCCCCTAATGCTCAAAGGACCTGCACTATGACTCAAGCCTGGTGGCGTGACGCCTGCCAACCCCTCGACAATGCCGCCATGGAGCAGGCCCGCGCCCGTCAGCAGCAGTTGACCAAACCCGCCGGTTCACTCGGCCAGCTGGAAGGCCTGGCCATCCAGCTGGCTGGCCTGCAGGGGCGTGAGAAGCCAAGCCTGGACCAGCTTGCCATCAGCCTGTTTGCCGGCGACCACGGCGTAGTCGAAGAGGGCATCTCGGCCTACCCGCAAGCGGTGACCGGGCAGATGCTGCGCAACTTCGTCAACGGCGGCGCGGCAATCAGCGTGCTGGCGCGCCAGCTTCAGGCCAGCCTGGAGGTGGTCGACCTGGGTACCATCGACCCGCATCTGCAGCTGCCTGGCGTGCGCCATCTGCGCCTGGGCGCCGGCACGGCCAACTTCGCCCGCCAGCCGGCGATGACCGATGAGCAGTTGCACGCGGCACTGCAGGCCGGTCGCGACAGCGCCCTGCGCGCTGCCGAACAGGGCGCACGACTGTTCATTGGTGGCGAGATGGGCATTGGCAACACCACCGCCGCCGCAGCCCTGGCCAGCGTGCTGCTGGGCTGCCCGGCGATCGAGCTGAGCGGGCCGGGCACCGGCCTGGATGACGCCGGGGTGCGGCACAAGGCCGAGGTCATCGAGCGGGCGCTGCGCCTGCACGGCCTGCGCGCCGAAGCGCCATTGCAGGCGCTGGGTTGTGTAGGCGGCTTCGAGATCGCCGCGTTGGCGGGGGCCTACCTGGGCTGTGCGCAGGCGGGTATCGCGGTGCTGGTGGACGGTTTCATCTGCAGCGTCGCCGCGCTGCTGGCGGTGCGCCTGAACCCGCAGTGCCGGGCCTGGCTGCTGTTCGCCCACCAGGGTGCGGAGCCTGGGCACAAGGCGGTGCTGGCGGCCTTGCAGGCCGAACCGTTGCTGGCTCTGGGCCTGCGCCTGGGCGAAGGCAGTGGTGCGGCCCTGGCGGTGCCGTTGTTGCGCCTGGCCTGTGCCCTGCACGGGCAGATGGCGACCTTTGCCGAAGCCGCCGTGGCAGACCGCCCGGCATGATCCTCGACCTGCTGCGCCATGGTGAAACAGAACACGGCGGCTTGCGTGGCAGCCTCGACGATGCCCTGACCGACAAGGGCTGGGCGCAGATGCGCAGTGCCGTGGCCGAAGCCGGCCCGTGGCAGGTGCTGGTCAGTTCGCCGCTGCACCGTTGTGCGCGTTTTGCCGATGAGCTGGGTGCACGCTTGAACCTGCCGGTGCAGCTTGAACCGGCCCTGCAGGAGCTGCATTTCGGTGACTGGGAAGGCCGCAGCGCGGCGCAGATCATGGAACACCAGGCGGATGCACTGGGGCGCTTCTGGGCAGACCCGTACGGGTTTACCCCGCCCAATGGCGAGCCGGTCGCGGCATTTGCCGAGCGTGTCTTGGCGGCTGTCGAGCGGCTGAGCCACCAGCATGCCAGCAAGCGTGTGTTGCTCATCACCCATGGCGGCGTGATGCGGCTGTTGCTGGCCCGTGCCCGTGGCTTGCCAAGGGCCCAGCTGCTGCAGGTAGAGGTTGGCCACGCTGCATTGATGCGGCTGCTGCCGGGTGATGACGGCCACTGGATCGAAGGGCGCTGAAATGTTGCCGTTCTGGATTGCCTTGCAGTTTCTCAGCAGCTTGCCGGTGCGCCTGCCGGGCATGCCGGCACCACGCGAGATGGGGCGCTCGTTGCTGTGCTACCCGCTGGTGGGGTTGCTGTTCGGCCTGTTGCTATGGCTGGCCAGCCATTGCCTGCAGGGGACCCCGGCGCCACTGCATGCAGCGTTGCTGCTGGCGTTGTGGGTGCTGCTCAGCGGTGCCTTGCACCTGGATGGGCTGGCGGACAGTGCCGACGCTTGGCTGGGCGGTTTCGGCGACCGCGAGCGCACCCTGCAGATCATGAAAGATCCGCGCAGCGGGCCGATTGCCGTGGTCACCTTGATCCTAGTGCTGTTGCTGAAGTTCTGTGCCTTGTGGGTGCTGGTCGGGCAGGGTGCCGGGGCGCAGTTGCTGCTGGCACCACTGATCGGGCGGGCGGCGATGCTCGGGCTGTTCCTGAGTACACCCTACGTGCGCCCGGGCGGTCTGGGACAGGCGCTGGCCGAGCATCTGCCCCGTGCTGCGGCCGGCTGGGTGCTGCTGGCTTGTGCGCTGTTCTGCCTGGCCCTGGGTGGGTGGGTCGTGGTGCTGGCGCTGGCCGTGTTCGGCTGGTTGCGGCGACTGATGTGTCGGCGCCTCGGTGGAACCACCGGCGATACCGCAGGGGCGCTGCTGGAGCTGCTCGAACTGGCCGTAGTGCTGGGACTGGCGTTGGGCCTTTAGTTAGCCTGTAAGACCTTTCCGTAGGGCCATTTCTGCGGCGAATGTGGCGGTAACCTCCTGAAAAAGCTTGGCAAACGCCGCTATCGTTCGCTGGCGTATGCTCGACCCTCCGCCAACCATGCAAGGAGTGGTCGCATGCGTCACGTCATTCTTGGGATTGTGCTGTTGCTCGCCGGGTCTGTTGCCCCCGCAGCGGATCTCATTGCGTTCTGGAACACCCCGCGCCACGGTGGCAACAGCTTCAACCGGCTGCCCCCTGACCAAGCTTACTTCGATGCCTTGCGCGGCTATGGTGCGACCTGGGTGCGGCTGTCCTACGACAAGTGGCAACCGGCAAGACGAGACTTCCTGCTTGGCGATGCCGATGCCTATCAAGGCCTGCCGGCGGCTGACCTGGCCACCCTGCGCGCCACGCTCGACCGCGCCCACCAGGCCGGGCTCAAGGTGGTCATCGCACCGCTCTCGCTACCCGGCATGCGCTGGTCGCAAAACAACCAGGGCCGGTTCGACGACCGTCTCTGGCAGGACAAGCGCTACTGGTTGCAGGCTGCCGCCTTCTGGCGGGACCTGGCCCGCGAGCTGAAGGGCCATCCCGCCATCGCAGCCTACAACCTGATCAATGAACCCGCGCCGGAGAAGCACGGTGGCCTGGCCGAGCATGCCGACGCCGGGCAAATGCAGCAGTGGTACGCGCGGGCGCAGGGTACCGCGCGTGATTTGCCGGCGCTGTATCGACAATTGATAGCGGCCATTCGTGAGGAAGACGCCGAGACGCCAGTCATGCTCGATGCCGGTTGGTTTGCTGCCGCCGACGCCTTTGCCTACTGGCCAGCCCCGTTGGACGACCAGCGGGTGCTGTACAGCGTGCACATGTACGAGCCCTACGCAGTCACCAGTGCGCCGAACATGACGCGCAAGCTCCCCTTGGCTTACCCCGGGCTGGCTCCGTTCGCAGGGCGAACCCAGCAGTGGGATGGCCAGCGGGTGGCACGCTACCTGCGCCAACCGCTCGATTGGGCCGAAGCCATGAAGGTGCCGCGCGAGCGCCTGGTGGTGGCTGAGTTTGGCTGCATGCGCAGGTTGCCGGGGTGCCGGCAATACCTGGAAGACGTGCTCGGCGTGCTGGAGCGCAACCGCTTGCACTGGGCGTTCTACAGTTTTCGGGAAGACAACTGGGATGGCATGGACTACGAACTGGGTTCAGCCAAGGTGCCATGGCGCTACTGGCAGGCGATCGAACAGGGGGCAGCGGACCCGCTGCCGCGCAAGGCCACCGCAGAATTCGAACCGATCCGCAAGCGTTTGAACCCGGATTGAGTGCATCGGTACTCCACGAAATATCTTGCAACGCTCATTATGCGGGTATATACACGTATCCATGCTGACCAGTGAATGTATCTGTACCCATCTGCGTCGCGCCGCCCGCGGGGTGAGCCGACATTACGACGAAGCCCTCGCCGGCTTCGGCGTCAATGTTGCGCAGTTTTCCCTGTTGCGCCACCTGCAACGGCTCGACCGTCCCAGTATCACCACCTTGGCCGAGGCCATGGGCCTGGAGCGCAGTACCCTGGGCCGCAACCTGCGGGTGCTGGAGGCCGAAGGGCTGGTAGCCCTGGCTGACGGCGATGACCAGCGCAACCGCGTTGTGTTGTTGACCGATGCCGCCAAGCAACTACTACACGCGGCCCATCCGGCCTGGGAACGGGCCCAGGCCGAACTGGTGGAGCGCCTGGGGGCAGGGCAGCGGGATGAACTGGTGCGGCTGCTGGGCCTGCTGGCTTGAATTGATGCGGCTATAAGCGGGTATATACCCGCAAAAACCTTGCGATGTGCTGGAGATTACGACAATGACTTCGGTGTGGCGAACCAGCGGGTGGGTGTTGTTGGGTGCGGCGTTGATCCTGGCGCTGTCCCTGGGTGTGCGGCATGGCTTCGGCCTGTTCCTGGGGCCGATGAGCGCCGACTTCGGCTGGGGGCGTGGGGTGTTCGCCTTTGCCATTGCTCTGCAGAACCTGATCTGGGGCTTGGCACAGCCCTTTGCCGGTGCGCTGGCCGACCGCCTCGGCGCGGCGCGGGTGGTGATCATCGGTGGCATTCTCTACGCCGCCGGCCTGATCCTGATGGGCCTGGCCGACTCGGCCTGGTCGCTGTCGCTGAGTGCCGGCCTGCTGATCGGCATCGGCCTGTCCGGCACCTCGTTCTCGGTCATTCTCGGTGTCGTCGGGCGCGCCGTGCCGGCAGACAAGCGCAGCATGGCCATGGGTATTGCCAGTGCCGCCGGCTCGTTCGGCCAGTTCGCCATGCTGCCGGGTACCCTTGGCCTGATCCAGTGGCTGGGCTGGTCTGCGGCACTGCTGGTGCTGGGCCTGCTGGTTGCACTGATCGTGCCCTTCGTCGGCTTGCTGCGCGACCGCCCGTTGCCCAGCCATGGCACCGAACAGACCCTGGGCCAGGCCTTGCACGAAGCGTGTTCGCATACCGGCTTCTGGCTGCTGGCCCTGGGCTTCTTCGTCTGCGGTTTCCAGGTGGTGTTCATAGGTGTGCACCTGCCGGCCTACCTGGTAGACCAGCATCTGCCCGCAAGCACCGGGACCACGGTACTGGCGCTGGTCGGCCTGTTCAACATCGTCGGTACTTTCACCGCAGGCTGGCTCGGCGGGCGCATGTCCAAACCGCGCCTGCTGACCGGGCTGTACCTGCTGCGTGCGGTGGTCATCGTGCTGTTCCTGTGGGCGCCGGTAAGCGCGTTCAGCGCCTATCTGTTCGGCATCGCCATGGGCCTGTTGTGGCTTTCCACGGTGCCGCTTACCAACGGCACCGTGGCCACGCTTTTCGGTGTACGCAACCTGTCCATGCTTGGCGGTATCGTCTTCCTGTTCCACCAGCTGGGTGCGTTTCTCGGGGGCTGGCTGGGCGGGGTGGTGTATGACCGCACCGGCAGCTACGACCTGGTCTGGCAGATTTCCATCCTGCTCAGCCTGCTCGCCGCCGCCCTCAGCTGGCCCGTGCGCGAGCGCCCGGTCGCCCGCCTGCAGGCCCGGGCCGCATGAACCGCTATTTGGCCCGTGGGCTGTTGGCCGTTGCCGCGTTGCTGCTGCTGGCGTTGATCTGGTGGGGCTGGCACGAGGGCGGGATGGCGTTGATGCAACTGGGCATGAGTGTTTGTTAAGCGCTACCCTGCAAGCTCAAGGACTGTTTTGCAGGAGAAACGAACCATGCGTGCACGTTGCTTGACGGTACTGTTACTGGCCCTGCTTGGCAGCGCTTCGAGTTGGGCTGCCGATTGCCCGGCGTTGCTGCAGGGCAGCCTGCCAGAGCTGCGGGGCAAGGGGCAGGTCGACCTGTGCCAGCGTTTTGCCGGCAAGCCGCTGGTAGTGGTCAATACGGCCAGCTATTGCGGCTTCGCGCCGCAGTTCGAAGGCCTGGAGGCGACGTACAAGGCGTATCACCAGCAAGGCCTGGAAATGCTTGGCGTGCCCTCCAACGACTTCAAGCAGGAAGATGCCGATAGCGAGAAGACGGCCAAGGTCTGTTATGCCAACTATGGTGTCACCTTCACCATGACCAAGGCGCAGCCGGTGCGGGGCAAGGATGCGATTCCGCTGTTCGCCGAACTGGCCAGCCAGAGCAGTGCGCCGAAGTGGAATTTCTACAAGTATGTTGTCGACCGCAAGGGCAAGGTGATCGGCAATTTCTCCAGCCTGACCAAGCCGGATGATCCGGAATTCCGGGCGGCCATTGAGAAGGCGATCGCCTCGCAGCAGTAAGCGATTACTTGGGCTTTTGCTTGCCTCTGATTGAAAGCGAAAAGCCAAAAGCCAAAAGCCAAAAGCGCTGGTTTTTATAGCGTGCATAGTCCATTGGCGATGTCGACGCTGAGTCACCTTTTCGCCCTTACGGCGAGTCACTTTTTGTCAGACGCGACAAAAAGTAACCAAAAAACGCTGCGCTCCTATCATCCGGCCCCTACGCTGCGCTCCGGGGTTCCCTCACTCCGGCCTTGCTCCCGGGAGGACGCGCTGCAGGCCCCATCCATGGGGCCTCAGCGCTTGACGGGCATCCATGCCCGTCACCTCCCTCCGCAAGACCTGCGTTCGGCCTCCTGAAGTCGCGAAGATCAAGATCAAGATCAAGATCAAGATCAAGAGCAAGAGCAAGGTCCGTGGTGGGTTTGGGGGCTTCACTTTGCATGCACCGTAATCGCCACCAATCGCACCACCAACGGCCTGACCATCAATACGCAAACGAACGCCACCGGCATTGCCAATTGATAGGCCTTCAATACGTTACTCAGGTAATCCGGGGTTATTCCGGCATTCGCCGCGGTAATCACGAAGCACATCAACAGCGCCATGATCGACGACATGTAGAAGGCGAAAACGTAAGGCGTGGCACCTGGGTGCAATTTGCGTCGGCTGCGCGCCTGCGACAGGTTGCTCATGCGGACTCCTGAAAGGTTGGGGGAAAGGCGCAGGTTAGCAACGCACCTGGCAGCGACTGTAGACCAGCCGTAGTGAGTTCTTTATAAAGAGATTCTTACGAATCCAAGGGCCAAGCATGGACCTGCTCAACGCCATCCGCAGCTTCATCAAGGTGGTCGAAGCCGGCAGCATCGCCGCTGGCGCCCGCAACCTGGGCCTGAGCCCGGCCGCGGTCAGCCAGAACCTGGCACGCCTGGAAAGCCACCTTCAGGTGCGCCTGCTCAGCCGTACTACCCGTAGCATGGCGCTTACCCCCGCCGGAGCTCAATATTACGAGCGTGTCCGGCACGTCGAACGCGATCTGGCCCTGGCCGAGCAAGCCATTACTACCCCCGACAGTGAGCCCCAGGGACGTTTGTGCATTGCCTCGACTTCTGCCTTCGGCCGCCACGTGCTGGCGCCGCTGATACCCGCGTTCAGTGCCCGTTATCCGTTGCTGTCGATAGAACTGGTAACGACTGATCGCCGAGTCAACCATGCGCGGGAAGACGTGGATGTAAGCTTGCGCATTGCTCCACAGCTGGAAGACCAACTGCTGGCCCGGCACATTGCCCGTATACCGTTCATTTGTTGTGCCTCGCCCGGTTACCTGCGTAGCGCCGGCGTGCCGGCCACACCCGAAGCCTTGCGTGATCACCGTTGCCTGGTGTTCCGCTACCCCGTGGACGGGCGATTCCTGCGCTGGGGTTTCATGCGTGACGGGCTGCGTTTCGAGGCTGAGTTCGGTAGCGTATTGATCAGCGATGACATCGATGCCCTGACCCAGATGGCACTGCACGACGGTGGCATCACCCGCTTGGCCGAGTTCATCGTACGGCCGCACCTGGCCTCTGGCGCGCTGGTACCGTTGTTCGAATACCGCGACGGCGGCCAGGCCTATGCCCAGACCGAGCCGATGGATATCTACCTGTGCCTGGCCGACCGGTTTGCCGTGACCGCGAAAGTCCGCGTGTTCATGGACTACCTGCGCGAATGCCTGGGTGATAGCTGGCAATCGCAGGCATGAAAAAACCGCCACGCGGGCGGTTTTTCATGCATCGCGTATGAATCAGAAGCGGTAGGTGAGGGAAGCACCAATACCGTGGGCGCTGTTCTCGTACTTGGCCTGGTAGGTACCTTTCAACAGCTGTTGGGACGGCGAACCCGACACGTTGTTGACCTTGGTATCCTCTTCCCACAGGTACGAGTAGGCCACATCGATGGTCATGTCATCGTTCGGGCTCCAACCGGCACCAAAGCTGACCGCTTTACGATCGCCAGTCGGAATGCGTGGCGAGCGATCGTGGTTGTTGGTGGGCGACTGGTCGACCGAGAAGCCTGCACGCAAGGTCCACTCCTTGTTGACCTTGTACGCCGCGCCAATGGCGTGGGCCCAGGTGTCATGCCAGTTCTGCTCTTCGGTGATGGTCTGCAGCGGGTAACCCGCCGGTGCTTCGTTCTTCACAACGATGCTTTCCAGGCGGCTCCAGCGCGTCCAGGTGCTGCCTGCGTACAGTGTCCAGTGGTCATCCAGCTCATGAGTGATCGAGAAGTCCACCGACTCCGGCGTCTTGATCTTCAGGCTGGCGTCGAACTTGCCGTTCAGGCCAAGCTGAGGGATCGGATAGGAAACACGCGTATCGCCTTCAAGCTTGTAGTCGACCATCGAGTGATAGGTCAGACCCAGGCGAGTACGGTCTGTAGCTTGTACCAGAACACCGACGTTGTAACCGATGGCGGTGTCGTCGCCCTTGATCTTGATTTCGCCATCCGGGCCACCGGGCCCCAGGAGCGCTTTGCTGCTCAGGTTCGAGCCGAGCTCACCCTTGATGCGGTTGATGGTCGGGCCAAAACCGATCGACACTTTGTCGTTGAAGGCGTAGCTGATGGTTGGCTGGAAAGTGACGACCTCGACCTTGCTCTTCTTGCCCCAGTAACGTGCTGCGTCATCGCTGCCGTAGTCGGTGATCAAGCCATATGGCACATAAACGCCGAAGCCAACGCTCCAGTGATCATCAAGCGGCTTGACGTAGAAGCCCATGGGTACGCCCACGACCGGGACCATGTCGCCATCGGTTTCCCCCCCGAAATTGCTCCCACGGCCCGAAATATCAGTCTTGGCAATGACGGCTGCGCCACCCACGGTGACCTGTTCGCGCTTCAGGCGCGACATGCCGGCAGGGTTGCCGTACACCGTGCTGGCATCTTCGGCAGAAGAAGAACGCCCTGCGAAACCGGTTCCCATGCCGCTGATGCTTTGTTCGTTCAGCGCGAACCCGGCGGCGAGCAACTGGCTGGAAGCAAGAGCAACGGCAATGCCGAGGGAGGTTTTGAGCATTACTTTTTTCATTATTAGAAAACTCCTTGGGATCTCCGGGGCGAAACGCTACCAACAAATCACGCGTCGCGCCATAGCCGCGATCGACGGAGATAGGGAGCTTTTGTAGGACAATCCGACCAAAATCCCTTTTTTTCCGGGTGTCTTGTAGGAGGAGTCTTAAGATGCCTGCGGCAATTTCTGGTTTATGCAGGTATGCCAGGCGTGGGCGAAGTCGCGCAGGCGGCCTTGCGGGTTGAAAACCTGGCGCCAGATTCGCGCCTGGGCCAGCAGGTCATCGGCTGCGGGCAAGGGGGCGGCTTGCTCTTCGACCAGCATCCAGGCAATGGCGGTGGAGTAACGCAGGTTGACCGCAAGTTCCAGGTGCGGGCCGCCGAGGAAGGCGTGCTGGCTGGCGAGGCCGCGGACCAGGCTGGCCAGGTCGGGATCGCGGGCCAGGTATTCGTCCCAGAGCGCTTGATGACGATGTTCGCCGATGCGATACAGGCCATGCCCGCGCCGGTCATGCAAGGCCGAGCCCAAGGCCGACTGGCTGGCGGCGATGCCCAGCAACAACGCTTCGGCGCTGGCGCTGTGACGATTCAGGTAGACCAGGGTGGGTCGGATCACATACTGACACAATTCATTCGCCGCGATACCCATGATGCCCTCGAGCAGTTAAGGGCCGGACGGGCGCTGGAGCTTGGCAGCTGGTGAATGGTCAGGCCCGCCGGAAGCGGCAAGCACCGCTCGAGTTGAAGTGTAGTGTGATAATGGTCGTGTAAAAGGCTGTTTTTAAATCGATTGCTGCCTGACGTACCGGGCCATATGCCTTATGGCAATTACGCCGGCATCGTTCAGGCAGGCTTGCGATGGGATGATTCAGCGCTTGAATACCGCCGTATTCATCGTTCACGCGGTGAGCGACTGACGCGTGCGGTCGATCACCGCTTGCAGCGGTTCACTGCGGCTGTACTGCTCGGGGTACAGGCGCTCGGTGTGGCAGGCGACGCCGTGTTCGTCCACCAAGGTAAAGCTGAAGCTGCCCTTGCGTGGGGCAACGATCAGGCACTTCAGCGGCGAGAAGGCCTGGGAAAGGGTGCCAATGGCAGCCTGAATCTGATGATGAGTTTGCATATTGTTGGAGGTTCCTGCTTTAAACACGGGGATTATGATCCGTGCATGATAGAAACGTTCCAGTGACGCCTTTATTAAGGGACGAACGAACCTGACTGGAACAGGGCAGCCAGAGGGGGCGCAATCAAAAGGTGGGCGCTTGGGCTGACTGGTAGGTACTTCAGAGGGCAGGCAGCACACCGGGGCCAAGGTTCTAGGCCGTCGGGGTGGGATCCTGATCAATCTGTCACGTGATTCGTGCTTGGGCAGCGCAGGGCTGGCGAGTGAATCATCGAATGGGCCGGTCCAGGTTTCAGCAGGTCACACTTGGGCGGTGTGGGTCTGCAAGGACGCTTGAGGCCAGAATTGACTTTCAGCTTGGTACTAACGAGGCGCACCATACCGGAAATACATGCGTTTGGCAAGCACCATAGGTTTCTTCAGGGTAGCCGCGCAGTATGGCGCTTAATTACCGTGCTGGGAAGGGGGACAGATAAGCCGAAACCGACATGATGTCCCGTAACACAGCACTCAAATGAGGGTTCCAGGGTGAACTTGTTCACACTCGAGGCCGCGCTTGTAACAACTTGGCAACAGGCTGCGACGCACTCGCCAATGCCTTGACTGGGCGGTTAAGTCAATGAAAAAAAACACTATTTTCAGCTGGTGAAAAAATCGTCAGTTTGACCGAAAGCCACGATTCACGGGGGTTTGCGGGGTGTGGGAGGGGGTTGTCCACCGAGTTATCCACAGGAACTGTGGATTGTCCGAAGCGCTTGCTCTAGGACGGGCGTGCCAGCAACGTAATGAACTGTTCGACAATCGACAGGCTCCAATGGGCCCTCGATCCATTCACTTGAAAACGTCAAGAAAAGATCGCTGAAAACTTTTTGCAGTCTGGCAAAAAATGCCCCACCGGGACGCAGCAAAGGGCGCTGCGACCCTCTGCTGCTCCACAATCCGCGCCTTCAGCGTTTGCTGATAAGCTGCGCGACAATCATCCAGGATCATTCGGGGTAAGCATGGCAGTGGATCTGGCCAGCATTCTGCTGGGCTTGGTGGCGGGGGCGTTGCCCTGTCTGGGGTGGATCATGCAGCTACAGCGCCGCCAGGCGGCGCGGCAGGCCGAGCAGGCCTTGCTCGAGGAACGCCTCGGCGCCGCCCGGTTGGCCCAGGCTGGCCTGCAGGCGCAGCTGGAAGCCAGCCGCGACGAGATCAGCGACCTGAGTGAAGCCAACTCGGTCAAGCAGGCCCAGCTGGCCGCTCAGCGTCGCGAGCTGGAATTGCTCCAGATCGACCGCGACAACGCCCGCGATGCTGCCCACGCGTGGAGCCTCGAGCGCGCCAGCCGCGAAGCCGAACTGCGCCGTCTGGAGGCCCAGACGGCGCGCCTGGACGCCGAATTGCGCGAACAGCAGGAAAGCCACCAGCAGCGCCTGGAAGACTTGCAGGAAGCACGCGACACCTTGCGTGCCCAGTTCGCCGACATGGCCACCAAAATCTTCGACGAGCGCGAGCAGCGCTTCGCCCAGACCAGCCAGCAGCACCTGGGCCAGTTGCTCGACCCACTCAAGGAGCGTATCCAGGCTTTCGAAAAACGCGTGGAGGAAAGCTACCAGCAGGAAGCCCGCGAACGCTTCTCGCTGGGCAAGGAGCTGGAGCGCCTGCAGCAGCTGAACATGCGCCTGTCCGATGAAGCCACCAACCTGACCCAGGCGCTGAAGGGCCAGAAGACCCAGGGCAACTGGGGTGAGCTCATTCTCGAGCGGGTGCTGGAGCATGCCGGCCTGGAAAAGGGCCGCGAATACCAGACCCAGGTCAGCCTGAAGAGCGCCGATGGCGAGCGCTTCCAGCCCGATGTGCTGATCATGCTGCCCGGCGACAAGCAGGTGGTGGTGGATGCCAAGGTCAGCCTCACGGCCTACCAGCAGTACGTGGCCGGCAATGACGACGCTGCGCTCAAACAGCATGTGCAGTCGCTGCGCAGCCACGTCAAAGGCCTGTCGAGCAAGGATTACAAGCGCCTCGAAGGCCTGCACAGCCTGGATTTCGTGTTGCTGTTCGTGCCGATCGAGGCGGCCTTCTCGGCGGCCTTGCAGGCCGAGCCGAACCTGTTCCAGGAAGCCTTCGACCGGCATATCGTGATCGTCAGCCCGACCACCTTGCTCGCCACCCTGCGGGTGATCGACAGCCTGTGGAAGCAGGAACGCCAAGGCCAGAACGCCCGCGAAATTGCCGAACGCGCCGGCTGGCTGTACGACAAGTTCGTGTTGTTCATTCAGGACCTGGACGAGCTGGGTAGCCGCCTGCAGCAGGTGGACAAGGCCTATGCCGCCGCGCGCAACAAACTGTGCGAAGGGCGCGGCAACCTGGTCAGCCGCAGCGAACAGCTGAAGTTGCTGGGTGCCCGCGCCAGCAAGAGCCTGCCGGCCGACTTGCTGGAGCGGGCGCTGTCCGACGAAGCGATGCCCGAGGAAGTGCTTACTGAACCAGGCTCAGATGGCGATTGAGCATGGCGCGCAGGGCCGCCGGCTTGACCGGCTTGGCCAGGTAGTCCAGGCCCGAAGCATGCACCATGGCGAGGGTTTCCTTGCTGCCGTCGGCGCTGATCACCACGCCCGGCACTGGCTCGCCCAGGCGCGCGCGTAGCCAGCCCATCAGTCCGATGCCGGTCTCGCCGTCGTCCAGGTGGTAGTCCACCAGCGCCAGGTGCGGGCGCATGCCCTTGGCCAGCAGGGCCTCGCATTCGGCCTGGTTGCGCGCGGTCCACACCTGGCAGCCCCAGCGGCTGAGCAGGCTGTTCATGCCGATCAGGATGCTGTCTTCGTTGTCCACGCACAGCACCTGCAGCCCTGCCAATGGCTGACCGGCCTGTTCCACCGGGGCGCTGGCCGCCGGCGCGGCCTGACGGGCAATCGGTACGCTGACGCGGAACACCGTACCCTGGCCCGGCCACGAGCGTACTTCCAGCGTGTGGCCCAGCACCCGGCACAGCCCGTCGGCGATCGCCAGGCCAAGGCCCAGGCCTTTCTCGGCTCGGGTCTGGTGGCTGTCCAGGCGCTTGAACTCCTGGAAGATCACCTGCAACTTGTCGTCAGCGATACCTGGGCCACGGTCCCACACTTCCAGCCACAGCCGCTCGCCCTGGCGTCGTACCCCCAGCAGGATCGGGCTCTTGCCATAGCGCAGGGCGTTGGTCAGGAAATTCTGCAGCACCCGGCGCAGCAGCTTCATGTCGCTCTCCACCCGCAGGCGACTGCCGCGCAGGCGGAATTCCAGGCCTTTTTCGGCGGCCAGCAGCTTGAACTCGGCGCCCAGGGTGTCGAACAGTTCGTTGAGGGCGAAGGGCTTGGGGTCCGGGGTGATCTTGCCGTTTTCCAGGCGCGAGATGTCCAGCAGGTCGCTGATCAGCTCTTCCGCCGAGCGCAGCGAGCTGTCCATATGCTGCACCAGCTGTCGGGCCTCTTCATTCATGCCTTCGGCCTGCTGCGACAGGGCCGCGGAGAACAGCCGCGCCGCGTTCAGCGGTTGCATCAGGTCATGGCTGACCGCGGCCAGGAAGCGGGTCTTCGACTGGCTCACGGCTTCGGCATGGCTCTTGGCTTCGGACAATGCCTGGTTCAGTTGCGACAGTTCGTGGGTGCGTTCGGCAACCCGTTGTTCCAGGCTTTCGTTGGCGTCACGCAGGGCCTGCTCGGCCTCGCGGAACGGTGTGATGTCGGTGAAGCTCATGACGAAACCGCCGCCAGGCATCGGGTTGCCGATCAGCTCGATCACCCGGCCGTTGGGGAACAAACGCTCCGAGGAATGCGCACGGCCCTGGCGCATCCAGTGCAGCCGGCGCGCCACGTGCACTTGCGCTTCGCCCGGGCCGCACAGGCCGCGTTCGGCGTTGTAGCGGATGATATCGGCAATCGGCCGGCCGACGCTGATCAAGCCGTCGGGGTAGTTGAACAGCTCCAGGTAGCGACGGTTCCAGGCCACCAGGTGCAGGTTCTGGTCTACCACGCTGATGCCCTGGTTGATGTTCTCGATGGCGCCTTGCAGCAGGGCGCGGTTGAACTGCAGCACCTCGCTGGCTTCGTCGGCGATGCGCACCACGTCTTCCAGCTGCATGTCGCGGCCTTCGATGGCGGCCTTGACCACGGCGCGGGTTGATGAGGTGCCGAGCACCCCGGCCAGCAGGCGTTCGGTGTGTTCGATCCAGTCACCGTCGGCGTTCTGGTTAGGGTTGAAGCCCTTGCCCTGGCGGTAGGCGAAGCGGATGAAGCTTTGCCGCGCGCGCTCTTCGCCGACAAAGCGCGAGGCCAGGGTCAGCAGGTCATCGATCTGCACCGCCAGCAGCGGTTTGCTGCTGGGGCGGGCACTGGTCTGCTGGCCGATGAAGCGGCCGGCCTGCCAATGCTCGGAAACCCGCGTGCGCGACAGCACCGAGACCCAAGCGAACAGGGTGAAGTTGCCCGCCAGCGACAGCACCACGCCTTGGGTCAGCGGGCTGATCGGCAGGTGCAACGGGTTGCCGTGCAGCCACGCCAGCCCCGGAAACAATTGCAGCGACCAGCCAACACTGTGCGCGGCAATCGGCAGCACCAGGGTGTAGAACCAGAGGAAGATGCCCGCCGCCAGGCCGGCGAACACGCCGCGGCGGTTGGCCTGCTTCCAGTACAGTGCGCCGAGCATGGCCGGGGTCAGCTGGGTCACGGCGGCGAAGGCGATCTGGCCGATGGTCGCCAGGCTGGCGGTGGAGCCGAGCAGGCGGTAGCTGACGTAGGCCAGCAGCAGGATCACCACGATGGTCACCCGGCGTACCGACAGCATCCAGTGGCGGAACGCCTCGAACGGTCGCTCGGCGTTGGTCCGGCGCAGCAGCCAGGGCAGCAGCATGTCGTTGGAAACCATGGTCGACAGCGCCACGGCCTCGACGATGACCATGCCGGTAGCCGCCGAGGCGCCGCCGATGAACGCCAGCAGGGCCAGGCTCGGGTGAGCCTCGGCCAGTGGCAGGCTGATGACGAACGAGTCGGAAATCACCGTGCCCGGCAGCAGCATCTGCCCGGCCAGGGCGATGGGCACCACGAACAGCGCGGCCAGCGCCAGGTACATCGGGAACACCCAGCGCGCCAGGCGCATGTCCTGGGGTTCGATGTTCTCCACCACGGTGACGTGGAACTGCCGTGGCAGGCAGATGATTGCCATCATCGCCACGGCGGTCTGCACCACCATCGACGGCCAGTTGATGGTCTCTTGCCAGTAGTCCTGCAAGTGGACCGACTGGCGCGCCTGGCTGAACAGGTCGTCGAAGCCGTCATACAGGTTGAAGACGACGAAGATGCCCACGGCCAGGAAGGCCAGCAGCTTGATCAGCGATTCGAAGGCGATTGCCAGGACCATGCCACGGTGGTGTTCGGTCACGTCCAGGCTGCGGGTGCCGAAAACGATGGCGAACAGTGCCAGCACCAGCGACACCACCAGCGCGGTGTCCTGCACCCGCGTGCCGGTGGCGTCGGCACTGGCGCCGATCAGCAGGTTGACACCGAGCACGATGCCCTTCAGTTGCAAGGCGATGTAGGGCAGCACCCCGACCAGGCAGATCAATGCCACCACGACTGCCAGGGTCTGCGACTTGCCGTAGCGTGCGGCGATGAAGTCGGCGATCGAGGTGATGTTCTGCTGCTTGCTGATCAGCACCATCTTCTGCAGCACCCATGGTGCGAAGATCAGCAGCAGCACCGGGCCCAGGTAGATCGGCAGGAACGCCCAGAGCTGTTCGGCGGCCTGGCCGACCGCGCCGAAGAAGGTCCAGCTGGTGCAGTACACCGCCAGCGACAGGCTGTAGACCCAGGCGCGCAGCTTCGGCGGCAACGGCGTGCTGCGGCGGTCGCCGTAGAAGGCGATGGCGAACATGATGGCCATATAGGCCAGGGCGACCACGGCGATCAGCCCGCTGGACAACGACATGAAGACTCCGAAGCAAAAAAGATAACGCGGTCCCGATCAATCAGTCTGGCACGCAGGTGTCGCTTCGTCAGCGCAGACCATGGTCGCAGTGGCAGGTGGTCGCAGGGTGCATTTCAACCTGTGTGGGTACCCAGCCGATAGAACACCCCTGCCAGTATCACCGACAACACCAGCAGGTAGAAGATCGCCTCCGGCCACAGATGCGCCAGGGCAAACCCCACCATCACCGGCCCCAGCGCCGCACCCAGGTTGGACAGGTTCTGCGCACCGTAATACACCCCGCGCAAGTGTTCCGGTGCAATCAGGTCGATGAACATGTACTCGGCGGGGATGACGATGATTTCGCCCAGGGTGAATACCAGCATTGCCAGGCACCACAGCAGCGTCGACCCGGCCAGGGCAAAGCCCAGCAGCCCGGCGATGAACAGGCCCATTCCGGCCAGCAGCCAGGGCATCAGGCGCTGGCGGCTGATACGTCGGCCGATCAGGTACTGCAAGGCAATTACCGTCACCGCGTTGGTGGTCACCAGGTAGCCGACCAGGCGCGCTGCCTCGCTCGGGCTGCTGGTCACCACCAGGTACTGCGACAGGTAGGCGGTGAACTGGCCGAACACCACCGCGCTCAGCACCCCGCCGAGGGTGAAGCACACCAGCCGACGGTCAGCGGCCAACCCCAGCGCCACCTGGCCAAAGCCGGCAGCGGGCTTGCTCGGCGCGCTGGCGCGCAGGCTGCGGTCGCCAAGGCGCCAGTAGGCCAGGCTCATGGCCAGCCCAAGCAGGGCAGAGGCGATGAACGGCAGGTGGCCGTCCAGCTCCAGCATGGCCACGCCCAGCAACGGCCCGGCGGCATAGCCGACGTTGCTGAGGGTGTACTTGATGGCGAACACCTCGGCCCGTTCTTCCACTGGCAGCAACGCGCAGAAGCCCGCCTTGGCGGCGATGTCGACCACTGCCAGGGCCAGGTTGATCAGCACCAGGCAGATGAAGAACGGCATCGCTGCGCGGCTGGCAACGGCACCTACGAATGCCAGCGCGAACAGCAGCGTGCAAGCGCTGACCAGCGTGTGGTTGCGCCAGGTATCGACCAGGTGGCCGCCATAGAGGCTCAACAGCGAGGCGACAATCAGCGCACCGCCGATCAGCAGGCCGATCTGGCTGATTGGCAGCTGGAAGTTGTCGGCCAGATACACCACCAGGTAGGGCAGGGTAAGGGCGCGGGCGACAGTGAGCGTGAAGGTGGTGAGCAGCAGCAGGCGAACGGTGTGTGGGTAGCGTTTGATGGCGGCGAGCATTGCCACGTCCTTGTTGTCTTGAGTTGCCAGGCACCAGCATAAGCCAGCGCTTGCCAGGTCGCGCATTTACCATGCAGATTTGTGGCTTGTCGCGCCCGGCGCGCCTCCAATGCTAAAAGCCCCCAGGACCAAGGACGATGAGTCATTCCTCGCAATTCACCTTGCTCGGCAAGCGGCGTTTCCTGCCGTTTTTCATCACCCAGTCGCTGGGTGCGTTCAACGACAACCTGTTCAAGCAGTCGCTGATCCTGGCGATCCTGTTCAAGCTCAGCCTGGGCGACGGTGACCGTTCGATCTGGGTCAACCTGTGCGCCTTGCTGTTCATCCTGCCGTTCTTCCTGTTCTCGGCGCTGGGCGGGCAGTTTGGCGAGAAGTTCGCCAAGGATGCGTTGATCCGGGCGATCAAGCTGGCCGAGATCGCGATCATGGCAGTCGGCGCGCTCGGCTTCGTCACCAACCACCTGGCGCTGATGCTGGTGGCACTGTTCGGCATGGGCACGCATTCGGCGCTGTTCGGCCCGGTGAAGTACTCCATCCTGCCGCAGGCGCTACGCGAAGAAGAACTGGTCGGCGGCAACGGGCTGGTGGAAACCGGCACCTTCCTGGCCATCCTCGCCGGCACTATCGGCGCCGGGGTGATGATGTCGGCCGACAGCTATGCCACGGTGGTCGCTGGCGGCGTGGTCGGCACGGCGCTGCTGGGCTACCTGGCCAGTCGCTGGATCCCGCGCGCCGCCGCCGCGTCGCCGCACATGCCACTGGACTGGAATATCTTCAGGCAGTCCTGGGCGATCCTGCGCATGGGCCTGGGCCAGCCGCCAGCGGTGTCGCGTTCGATCGTCGGCAACTCGTGGTTCTGGTTCGTCGGGGCCATCTACCTCACGCAGATCCCGGCCTATGCTAAGGACTGGCTGCACGGTGACGGTACGGTGGTGACCCTGGTATTGACCCTGTTCTCGGTCGGTATCGCCCTGGGCTCGCTGCTGTGCGAACGGCTGAGCGGGCGCAAGGTGGAAATCGGCCTGGTGCCGTTCGGCTCCTTCGGCCTGAGCCTGTTCGGCCTGCTGTGGTGGTGGCACTCCGGCGATGTGCCGGCTGCCGCCGCCCCGCACGACTGGCTGGCGCTGCTGGGCATGGGCCAGGCCTGGTGGATCCTGCTGTCGATCGTCGGCCTTGGCGTGTTCGGTGGCTTCTATATCGTGCCACTGTATGCGCTGATCCAGGCACGCACGGCTGAAGACCAGCGCGCCCGGGTGATCGCCGCCAACAATATTCTCAATGCCTTGTTCATGGTGGTATCGGCGCTGCTCACCATTGTCCTGCTGGGCCTGGCCAAGCTGACTATCCCGCAGCTGTTCCTGGTGGTGTCGCTGCTCAATATCGCGGTGAACGTGTATATCTTCAGGATCGTGCCCGAGTTCACCATGCGCTTCCTGATCTGGCTGCTCAGCCATTCGATGTACCGCGTGCAGCACCGCGACCTCGAGCGCATTCCCGATCAGGGTGCGGCATTGCTGGTGTGCAACCACGTGTCGTTCGTCGACGCGCTGCTGCTCGGTGGGGCGATCCGCCGGCCGATCCGCTTTGTCATGTATTACAAGATCTACAACCTGCCGGTGCTCAATTTCGTGTTCCGCACGGCGGGTGCGATTCCGATTGCCGGGCGCAATGAAGACCTGGCCACCTACGAGCGCGCTTTCACCCGGATTGCCGAATACCTGGCCGATGGCGAGCTGGTGTGCATCTTTCCGGAAGGCAAGCTGACCGGGGATGGTGAAATCGATGTGTTCAAGGGCGGCGTCAACCGCATCCTCGCGGAAACCCCGGTGCCGGTGATTCCGCTGGCCTTGCAGGGGCTGTGGGGCAGTTTCTTCAGCCGTGACCCGGCCAAGGGCTTTTTCAAGCGCCTGTGGTCACGGGTAACCATCGTGGCAGGCGCCGCCATCCCGGTGGAGGCCGCGCAGCCGGAAGCACTGCGTGAGCAGGTCAGCCGCCTGCGCGGCGACCTGCGCTAGGGGCAAACGTCAGCTGGCGCTGACCTTCAGGCCGACCAGGCCGGTAACGATCAGCGCCACGCTGACCAGGCGCACCAGGGCCATGGATTCGCCGAACAGAATGATGCCGGCGATCACCGTGCCAACGGCGCCGACCCCGGTCCAGATGGCATAGGCGGTGCCCAGCGGCAGCTCTTTCATGGCCAGGCCCAGCAGGCCCAGGCTGATGGCCATGGCGGCGACGGTCAGTGCGGTGGGCAGCGGCTTGCTGAAGCCGTCGGTGTATTTCAGGCCGACGGCCCAACCGACCTCGAACAGGCCGGCGAAGAACAGGATGATCCAGGACATGGTGCGTCTCCATCGTGGCAAATGATGGGGCCGTCCCCGGAATGGTCACGCGCTGCGTCGTGAGGTCGTCCTCACCGTGAACCCATGGTGCACACTTGCAGCGCTCCGGGCAAGCCTGTACCGCCTCCTGGCGGGCAGCATCAATGGCTGGCCGGCTCCCCGTCTGCAGCTTCTGCCACAGGTTCCCCCAAGCGCCGGAACCAGGTTGACAGTAACGCCCCGGAAATATTGTGCCAGACGCTGAACAGCGCACTCGGCACCGCCGCCAGCGGCGAGAAATGCGCCGCTGCCAGGGCCGCGCCCAGCCCAGAGTTCTGCATGCCCACCTCCAGCGCCAGCGACTTGCGTTGGGCCAGCGGCAGCTTGCACAACTTGCCGGTCAGGTAGCCGAGCAGATAGCCGAAGCTGTTGTGCAACACGACCACGGCCATGATCAGCAGCCCTGACTCGGCGATTTTCGCCTGGCTGGCCGCCACCACTGCGCAGACGATCATCACGATGCTGACCACCGACACCAGCGGCAGCACCTGTACCGCCGCCTGCACCTTGCTGCCGAGCAGGCGCTGGGCCAATACGCCAAGCACGATCGGCAGCATCACCAGCTGCAGGATCGACCAGAACATGTCCATGAAGGACACCGGCAGCCAGGCCGAGGCGAGGAACCAGATCAGCGCCGGGGTCAGCAGCGGGGCGAGCAAGGTGGTCACGGCGGCGATCGCCACCGCCAGCGCCAGGTCGCCGCGCGACAGCCAGACCATCACGTTCGATGCCGTGCCGCTCGGGCAACAGCCGACCAGGATCACGCCCACGGCGATTTCCGCTGGCAGCTGGAACAACTGGCAGAGCAGCCAGGCCATGCCCGGCATGATCACGAAGTGCGCAACCACGCCCAGCATCACCCGCCACGGCTGGCGGGCGAGGGCGGCGAAGTCGTCGAGCTTGAGGGTAAGGCCCATGCCGAACATCACCAGGCCCAGCAGCGGCACGATGGCTACCTTCAGGGCGATGAACCATTGCGGTTGCAGGAAGGCCAACACGGCGAACAGCAGCACCCACAGGGCGAAGGTGTTGCCGACAAAGCGGCTGAGGGCGGCGAGGGCAGGCATGGGGCAAGTCCTTTTTCTTGTGGCGGGGTCATTATCAAGGGCCCGATCGCCGGCGCTGTCCGAGAATATCTCCCATGCCAGCACCGGCATTCCATGGCTGTCAGACCCCTTGCGGAATCTCCTCGCCACCCAGCGCCTCGAACAGCGCCGGCAGGAACTCGGCAAAGGTCATCATCATCAGCTGGAAGCTGGCGTCGAACTGTTGCGCAGCTTCATCGCCGCCATCCTGTTCGGCCTGCTCTTGCAGCAGCTCCTCGAATTTCACGCGCTTGATCACCATCTTGTCGTCCAGCACGAACGACAGCTTGTCCTGCCAGGCCAGGGCCAGCTGGGTGACCACCTTGCCGGTGCTCAGGTGCAGCTGGATTTCCTCGCTGGTCAGGTCCTGGCGCTTGCAGCGCACGATGCCACCGTCTTCGGCGGTGTCGCGCAGTTCGCATTCGTCCAGCACGTAGAAGCCTTCGGCGGCCTGCTGCGACTTGACCCAGTCGGTCAGGGTGGCGGTTGGCGCGATCTTCACCGTCGCCGGGCGCACCGGCAGCGAGCCCATCACTTCGCGCAAGGTGGAAAGCAGGTCTTCGGCACGCTTGGCGCTGGCCGAGTTGACCAGGATCACCCCAAGGCGCGGGGCGATGGCAGCGAAGATCATCGAGCGGCGGATGAACGCGCGCGGCAGGAAGGCCTGGATGATCTCGTCCTTGATCTGGTCGCGTTCCTTTTTATAGACCTTGCGCATCTGCTCGGTCTCGATCTCTTCGACCTTTTCCTTGACCGCGTCGTTGACCACGCTGCTGGGCAGGATGCGTTCTTCCTTGCGCGCGGCAATCAGCAGGTACTCGCCGCTGACGTGCACCAGGGGAGCGTCTTCGCCCTTGCCGAAGGGCGCGACGAAACCATAGGTGGTCAGCTCCTGGCTGGCGCAGGGGCGGGCCGGCTTGCTGGCCAGGGCCGCTTCCAGCGCTTCAGGCTCGAACGGGACTTCCTGGGTCAGGCGGTAGGTCAGCAGGTTCTTGAACCACATGAGGGGCAATCTCTCCTTAATGCATAAGGCGGGCATTATTCTCCGAGCAGTGCTCCGAGGCCAACCCTGTCAGAGGGCCAGCAGCCATCTGGATGCCAGGAAAACGCCCGGCAGCGCTAGGTCTTTGAAAGATCTGGAATTTTTTTTGGAAAAAGTTGAAAAAACGCTTGCCAGGGCAGCAGGCCGTCCGTAGAATGCGCGCCACACCGAGACGAAGGGTGATTAGCTCAGCCGGGAGAGCATCTGCCTTACAAGCAGAGGGTCGGCGGTTCGATCCCGTCATCACCCACCACTCGATGTTTAGCGCAGCGGTAGTTCAGTCGGTTAGAATACCGGCCTGTCACGCCGGGGGTCGCGGGTTCGAGTCCCGTCCGCTGCGCCATATTCAGCTTCCAGGGCCCACTGAACACCCGGAAGCAACAGAGAAAGCGACCTTAGGGTCGCTTTTTTTGTGTCTGCTTTTTGGTGTTTCGCGGAATTTGCAAAAACTTCGAGAAATGCTTGCCAGCTTGCGAAGTCGTCCGTAGAATGCGCGCCACACCGAGACACATGGGTGATTAGCTCAGCCGGGAGAGCATCTGCCTTACAAGCAGAGGGTCGGCGGTTCGATCCCGTCATCACCCACCACTCGATGTTTAGCGCAGCGGTAGTTCAGTCGGTTAGAATACCGGCCTGTCACGCCGGGGGTCGCGGGTTCGAGTCCCGTCCGCTGCGCCATATTTCACTTCCAGGGCCTACTGAACACCCGGAAGTCACAGAGAAAGCGACCCTAGGGTCGCTTTTTTTGTTTCTGCGACGACTACAGTGCCTTTACCGGAATACAGATGTCGCAGCTGAACTCCCCCGTTTGCGGGTTGAAGGCCGTTGCGGCGTGAAACCTTTCAAAACACGGCCGCTCGTCACATTGCAGGCCGTTGGACGGCATCCACTCGCGAAGCAGCCGCGTCCAGGCCTCAGCAATGTTCTCCACCCTGCCTTTGAAGCCAAACAGCGCATAGCGCCCTCCCGGCAGGGTCTGGATGTCTGCCTGAGCGCTGGTGACAAAATCGGCAGGCACCTCGACACAAGCGTCATAACGGCACTTGGCGGCGGGCGTGATGGACGGGTCGTCATGACCGATACCGTAGCAAATGCCGTCGCTGAAGCCGTGCGAGTACATCCATGGCGTCATCTTGTTGCGCCAGAATTCGCCAATGGCGGGGCCATAGGGGCCGATCAGACGCTGGTAGGCAACGCGCGTTGCGGGCAAGTCGGTGATACGTACATTCATGGCGGGATCCTTTGCCGATGGACAGGAGACGCCAGCATCAGCGAATGCGCGTTCGTGTGCCTGATCCACATTGCTCAAGACCTGATCAGGATTGCTTTCTCCATCAGCGGGGCGCTGGTGGATGGCTTCAACCAGTGCTGCCGCTCGCTGCGGAGCAGCGGCCCGCCAGTCCGATGGCGTACAGCCAAACCTGAGCTTGAAGGCCCGTGCGAATGCCTCGGCCGAATTGAAGCCGGTCGCCAGGGCGGTCTCCAGCACTGTCGCGTGGCGGCTGACGGAAAGACGCAGTGCTGCTTTTTCCAGGCGTCGGCGCCGGATGTAGTTGCCCAGGGTCTCGCCCATCCAGGCAGCGAAGATCCGATGAAAATGAAAGCGCGAAAAATTGGCGATGTCGGCCAATGCTGCGCCATCCAGAGGTTGCTCCAGGTGAGCATCGATGTAGTTGAGTACGCGATTCATGCGCCGTGTGTATTCAGCGCGTGATGCCTGAGCGGTAGGTTCGGTGGTCATCAAGCTCTCGGATCAAGGCAGTGGCTCGTCGGGGAGCGCTGAGTAAACCTCTTCCACCTGCGGGAACGCTAGTGCTCCAGCCGTCATGAGTCGCAAATGTGCCCCAGCGTGGCGCCAGGATGCCCGCGTGTGCCATCGCATGGTGCGCTACCTGGGCCGGCTTGTTCGCGGTCGAGCCCGTGCGCGCAGTGCAGTGCCGCCTTCAGACCTTGTGAAATCGTTGTGGGAGCCGGCTTGCCCGCGCAGGGCCGGTACAGCTGGCCCACAAATTGCTCTCTTATCGCCATCGAGGGCTATCAACGTCGACAGCCCGCATCCTTTCACGACAAAGGCGCCGTGTTGCCCCGCTTGCCAAGCAAGCCGGGCAGCCGGCGCCTTTTTGCGTTCCCACAGGAGCCCGCCCCATGGCCAACAGCGAAGTGCGCAGCGTCTGCCCCTATTGCGGCGTCGGTTGCGGCATCGTCATGAGCGTCGTCGATGGCAAGGTCAGCAAGATCAGCGGCGACAAGCAGCATCCCAGCAACTTCGGCCGCCTGTGCACCAAAGGCCTCACCGCGCACCTGCCGCTGGGTGCCCCCGGACGCATGGCAGACGCCTACGTACGCCAGCAGCGCAGCCAGCAGCCGGCGCGCACCGGTATCGACCAGGCCATTGCCGATGCCGCCGCACGCCTGCGCTGCATCATCGACCAGCACGGCGCCGACGCCGTGGCGCTGTACGTGTCCGGGCAGATGTCGCTGGAAGCCCAGTACCTGGCCAACAAGCTGGCCAAGGGCTTCATTCGCACCCGTCACATCGAGTCCAACTCGCGCCTGTGCATGGCCAGCGCCAGCAGTGGCTACAAGCTCTCGCTCGGTGCCGATGGCCCGCCCGGCAGCTATCAGGACTTCGACCACGCTGATGTGTTCCTGCTGATCGGCGCCAACATGGCCGACTGCCACCCGATCCTGTTCCTGCGCCTGCTCGACCGGCTCAAGGCGGGGGCCAAGCTGATCGTCGTCGACCCGCGGCGCAGTGCCACCGCCGACAAGGCCGACCTGTTCCTGCAGGTGCGCCCTGGTACCGACATGGCCTTGCTCAACGGGCTGCTGCATTTGGTGCAACGTAACGGTCATACCAACGCCGGCTTCATCAACCGTCATACCGAGGGCTGGGACGAACTACCGGCTTTTCTTGACGATTACACGCCCGAATGTGTGGCCGCCATCACCGGCCTGGCCGAGGCCGACCTGATCAAGGCCGCCGAATGGATCGGCACCGCCAGCAACTGGATGAGTTGCTGGACCATGGGCCTGAACCAGAGTATCCACGGCACCTGGCACAGTAATGCGCTGTGCAACCTGCACCTGGCCACCGGTGCCATCTGCCGTCCCGGCAGCGGGCCGTTCTCGCTGACTGGCCAGCCCAATGCCATGGGTGGCCGCGAGATGGGCTACATGGGGGCCGGTCTGCCGGGCCAGCGCTCGGCGCTGGTGGCGGCGGACCGCGCCTTCGTCGAACGGCAGTGGGGCCTGCCGCCTGGCAGCCTGCGGGCAGAAGAAGGCGAGGGCACCATTGCCCTGTTCCAGCAGATGAAAGCGGGTCAAGTCAAAGCCTGCTGGATCATCTGCAGCAACCCGGTGGCCAGCGTCGCCAATCGCCAGCAAGTGCTGGATGGCCTGCGCCAGGCCGAGCTGGTGATCGCCCAGGATGCCTTTCTCGACACTGAAACCAATCGCTACGCCGACATTCTCCTGCCTGCCGCGCTGTGGGCCGAAGGCGAGGGCGTGATGGTCAACAGTGAACGCAACCTGACCCTGATGCCGCGCGCCGTCGCGCCGCCCGGGCAGAGCCTGGCGGATTGGCAGATCATTGCCCGGGTCGCCTGCGCCCTGGGCTACGCCGATGCCTTCGACTACCCCGATGCCGAAGCGGTGTACGAGGAGATTCGCCGCTTTCACAACCCCGCCACCGGCTACGACCTGCGTGGCATCGGTTATGCCGACCTGCGCCAGCAACCGCGCCAGTGGCCTTGCCCGCCAGGGCGCGACAACCCGCGCAGCCCGCTGCGTTACCACAACGATGGCAGCAGCCAGGCGCTGCTGCACGATGCCCGCGGCGAGCGCCCGGCATTGGCCTTCGCCACCAGTAGCGGCAAGGCGCGCTTCTTCGCCCGGCCCTGGCTGCCGGCGGCCGAGCTGCCGGATACTGATTACCCCATGCTGCTGAATACCGGCCGTGTGCAGCACCAGTGGCACACCCTGACCAAGACCGGCAAGGTGCCGGCACTGAACAAGCTGGCGCCAGGCCCCTTCGTCGAACTCCACCCCGAAGATGCCGCGCGGCTGGGTATCGCGGAAAAAGACCAGGTGGCCATCCGCTCGCGCCGGGGGCAGGCCGTGCTGCCCGCACGCATCAGCGACCGGGTGCTGCCGGGCAACTGCTTTGCGCCTTTCCACTGGAACGACCTGGCCGGCCCGCAACTGGCGCTCAATGCCGTCACCTGCGATGCGGTCGACCCGCTGTCGTTGCAACCGGCGTTCAAGCAGTGTGCCGTGGCCATCGAGCGGGTCGCCGGTGAACGCATTGAGGCCCTTGAACTGACCAGCGCCATTGCGCAACCAGCCCGCAGGGCGCTCGCCGCCCCACGGCACCAGGTGCTGTGGGCCTCGCAGACCGGTAACGGCGAGCGTCTGGCCGAGCGCTGTGCCGAGCGCCTGCGGGATGCTGGCCTCGCTGTGCAGCTCGATTGCATGGACGCGGTCAGCCCGCATCAACTGCAGGGCGCCGCCAGCGTGGTGCTGATTGCCAGTACCTTCGGCGATGGCGATGCGCCGGATGGTGCAGCGGCATTCTGGCGTGCCTTGCAAGGTGCGGAGGGCGCCCATTGTGCCGCACTGCCCTATGCCGTGCTGGCGCTGGGCGATTCCAGCTACGCCCAGTTCTGCGGTTTTGGCCGCAAGCTCGACCAGCGCCTGGCCGAGCTGGGTGGGCGACGCCTGCTGCAGCGGGTTGATTGCGAGCCCGATTTCGACGATGCCTTCACTGCCTGGCTCGATGCGCTGCTGCCAACCCTGGGCGGTGCCGCTGCGCCGCAGCCGCGTCGCGAGGCTGCTGTCTGCAGCAAGCATCAACCCTGGGCTGCCAGCCTGCTGGAGAACCGCCTGCTGAACGGGCCGGGTGCCGGCAAGGAAACCCGGCAGCTGGTCTTCGACCTGGGCGGTAGCAGTTTGACCTATGCCCCCGGTGATGCCCTTGGCGTGTGGCCGCGCAACTGCCCGGCGCTGGTCGATGAACTGCTGGTGCTGATGCAACTGGATGGCCAGACCAGGGTCGAGCTGAAAAACCAGCCGCCCATGCCGCTGGTTGAGGCCCTGCAAGCGCACCTGGAAATCGCCAGGGTCAACCCGCAGCAACTGCAGGCGTTTGCCGCCAATGCCCCGGACCTGCAGCGCCTGCTGCAGCCCGAATGCAAGGCCGAGTTGCAGCACTGGCTGTGGGGCCGGCAACTGGTCGATGTGCTGCACGCCTTCCCCCAGCAACTGTCGCTGGCCAGCTGGCTTGCGCTGCTCAAGCCGTTGCAGCCGCGGCTGTACTCGATCAGCTCCAGCCTGCTGGCACACCCGGGGCAAGTGCACCTGACCGTTTCCACGCTGCGCTATGGCGCGCGCAAAGGCGTGTGCTCAAGCTTCCTCGCCGATCGCGCGCAGTCCTTGAAGGTGGCGATTTTCCCGCAGGTATCGAAGCACTTCCGGCTGCCCGAGGACGACAACGTGCCACTGATCATGGTCGGCCCCGGTACCGGCATTGCACCCTTCCGCGCCTTTCTCGAGGAGCGTGAGGCACGCGGGGCCAAAGGCGCCAACTGGCTGTTCTTCGGCGAGCAGTACGCGGCCACCGATTTTTACTACCGGGAGCAGTTGCAGGCGTGGCAGGCCGCAGGCCACTTGCGTCTGGACACTGCCTTCTCGCGGGACCAGGCGCAGAAAATCTACGTGCAGCAGCGCATGCTGGAGCGCGGGGCGGAGCTGTGGCAGTGGTTACAGGCAGGGGCTTACTTCTATGTGTGCGGTGATGCGCAGCGCATGGCCAGGGATGTGGATGCGGCATTGCAGGTGATCGTGGCCGAGCATGGAGGCATGGAGGCGACGGCAGCTGCGGCGTATGTCGAGGCGCTGGGCAAGGCCAGGCGATATCGGCGGGATGTGTATTGAAGTGCACCGCGATGGGGTGGTGTGCACTGTGAGTGGGCATGGCCTGTTGCGGCCTCTTGGTGGGTAAACCCGCTCGCACAGGTGGGGCGCAGGCCTGAAAACGCCGGAAAGCCCTGAGCAGCGGGCTTACTCGGGACAAGGCCGGTACAGGGCCGCCCGGTTGGCACACTCTCTGCTTCACACCCATTACAACAATGCCCACTGATCAACGGCGATCAACCGGGCCCCCTACCGTGATGGATACAGGCAAAGGCGCCTGGAGCTTCGGCTCCAGGCGCCTTTTTTTTGATCGAGGATCGGCTTATGAAGGCAACAGCGAGCAGCGGGCAACGAGAGCGACTGATCATCGTCGGCAACGGCATGGTCGGCCATCACTGTGTCGAACAACTGGTCAGCCGCGGCGCCCTGCAGCGCTTCGAGCTGCATGTGTTCGGCGAAGAGCGGCAACGCGCCTACGACCGTGTGCACCTGTCCGAGTACTTCGGCGGCAGCTGCGCCGAAACCCTCGCCCTGTGCGGGCAGGACTTCTACAGCGCCAGCGGCGTGCACCTGCACCTCGGTGAAGCGGTGCTGGAAATCGACCGGGAGCGCAGCGAAGTGGTCACCGCCGAGGGCCGCTACGGCTATGACCAGCTGGTGCTGGCCACCGGCTCGTACCCCTTCGTGCCGCCGATCGAAGGCTCCAGCGGCGATGCTCGTCTGGTCTACCGCACCCTCGATGATCTCGACGCCATTCGCGCTGCCGCCGCCAGTGCCCGCCGTGGCGTGGTGGTGGGCGGTGGCCTGCTCGGCCTGGAAGCGGCCAACGCCCTCAAGTCGCTGGGCCTGGAAGCCCACGTGGTGGAATTTGCCCCACGGCTGATGCCGGTGCAACTGGACGGTGAGGGCGGTGCCGCGCTCAAGGCGCGGATCGAAGCCCTGGGGGTAGGCGTGCACCTGTCGCGCGCCACCCAGTCGATCAGTGCCGGCGAAGATTACCGCTACCGCATGAACTTCGCTGGCGGCGAGCACCTGGAAACCGACCTGATCGTGTTTTCTGCCGGTATCCGCCCGCAGGATGCCTTGGGCCGAGCCTGCGGCCTGGAGATCGCGGCGCGTGGCGGGGTGGTGATCGATAACCACTGCCGCAGCAGCGACCCACGCATCTTTGCCATCGGCGAATGCGCCTCGTGGAACGGCAGCGTATTCGGCCTGGTCGCCCCGGGCTACAGCATGGCACGCAACCTGGCCGCGTTGCTGGTGGGGGAAACTGCTGGCGAATTCACTGGTGCCGACATGTCGACCAAGCTCAAGCTGCTGGGTGTGGATGTCGGCTCGATCGGCGATGCCCACGGCGCCACCCCAGGCGCGCGCAGCTACCGCTTCATCGACGAAGCCAACAGCGCCTACCGCCGGCTGGTGGTGGACGCCAGCGGCAAGCGCGTGCTCGGCGCGGTGCTGGTTGGCGACAACCGTTACTACGATACCCTGCTGCAATACGCCCAGAACGGCATCGCCCTGCCGGCCGACCCGGCGATGCTGATCCTGCCGCAAGGGGGGGCAGCACCAGCCTTGGGCGCCGATGCGCTGCCCGACAGCGCCACCCTCTGCTCCTGCCACAACGTCAGCAAGGGCGCGGTCTGTGCCGCCATCGACAGCGGCTGTGGCGACCTGGCCGCGGTCAAGGGCTGCACCAAGGCCGCGACTGGCTGTGGTGGTTGCGCAGCGCTGCTCAAGCAGGTGGTCGAGCATGAGCTTGGCGCCCGCGGCGTGGCGGTGGACAAAAGCCTGTGCGAGCACTTTGCCTATACCCGCCAGGAGCTCTACGGGCTGGTGCGGGTGGAGGGGATCCGTACGTTCAGCGAACTGCTCCAGCGCCATGGCAAAGGGCAGCTTGGCTGCGACATCTGCAAGCCCGCAGTGGGCAACATCCTCGCCTCGTGCTGGAACCAGCCGATCATGGACCCGGCGCTGGTGCCGCTGCAGGACACCAACGACACTTTCATGGCCAACATGCAGAAGAACGGCACCTACTCGGTGGTGCCGCGCATTCCCGGTGGGGAAATCACCCCGGACAAGCTCATCGTGATCGGCCAGGTGGCGAAGAAGTACGACCTGTACACCAAGATCACCGGTGGCCAGCGTATCGACCTGTTTGGCGCCCAACTGCACGAGCTGCCGTTGATCTGGGGCGAGCTGATCGAGGCCGGCTTCGAGACCGGCCACGCCTATGGCAAGTCGACCCGCACGGTGAAGTCGTGCGTGGGCAGCACCTGGTGCCGCTACGGGGTGCAGGACAGCGTCGCCATGGCGCTGCGCCTGGAAGACCGCTACAAGGGCCTGCGCAGCCCGCACAAGCTCAAGTTCGCAGTGTCCGGCTGCACCCGTGAATGCGCCGAGGCGCAAAGCAAGGACATTGGCGTGATCGCTACCGAGAAAGGCTGGAACCTGTATGTGTGCGGCAACGGCGGCATGCGCCCGCGGCACGCCGAACTGTTCGCCACCGACCTCGACGACGAAAGCCTGGTACGCCTGATCGACCGGGTGCTGATGTTCTACATCCGTACCGCCGACAAGCTGCAGCGCACCGCGGTGTGGCGCGAGAACCTGGAGGGCGGGTTGGACTACCTGAAGCAGGTGGTCATCGACGACAGCCTGGGCCTGGCGGGCGAGCTGGAAGCGCAGATGCAGCATGTGGTCGAGCAGTATGAGTGCGAGTGGGCCAACGCCCTGAACGACCCGGAAAAACTCAAGCGCTTCCGTACCTTCGTCAATGACCGCCGCGCTGACCCGGACGTGCACTTCGTGCGCGAACGCGAGCAGCGCCGGCCTGCAGCAGCGCTGCACCTGATCCCAACCGTCGAGGAGGCTGTGTGATGAACCTGTCCAATGCTGCTGTGAAAACCCGCGTGAACTGGCAAACGGTGTGCCTGGCCGAGGATCTGGTAGCCGATTCGGGGGTAGTGGTGTGGCTCGATGGCGCCCAGGTGGCGCTGTTCTACCTGCCGGGGCAGGCCCAACCGCTGTACGCGGTGGACAACCGTGACCCGCGTTCCGGGGCCAATGTCATCGGCCGTGGGCTGGTGGGCACGCTGCAAGGCGAACTGGTGGTGGCGGCGCCGTTGTACAAGCAGCATTTCAGCCTGCACAGCGGGCAATGCCTGGAGGATTCGGCGCAGCGCTTGCGGGTGTGGCCGGTGCGCTTGAGGGGGCGTGCGGTGGAGCTGGCGGTGGATTGATGCGTTGTTGTCGGCTGCGAAAACACCGCGACGAGTGCAATGCGTTAAGCTTGCGCCCATGAACCTCGACACCCGCATCAAGTACCGCCACCTCCTGTGCTTCCTGGAGATTGCCCGGCAGGGCAGCCTGGCCAGGGCTGCCGACGTGCTCGCAATCAGTCAGCCGGCCATCTCCAAGACCCTCAGGGAACTCGAAGACCTGCTGCAAACGCGGTTGTTCGCGCGCAGCCGCCAGGGCGTCGAGCTGACCGCGGACGGCACGCGCTTCATGCGTTATGCCGGCCCCAGCGTGCAAGCCCTGCGCGATGGCGTCAGCAGCCTGCGCGGCGAAGCGCGGGCGCCGTCGCAGGTACGCATTGGCGTGCTGTCCACGGTGGAAGGGCTGCTCATGCCCGAGGTGTTGTGCCGCCTGCACCAGCGCCATGAAGCGCTGGTGATCAGTGTCGTCACCGGGGCCAGCGCGCAGCTGCTCGGCCAGTTGCGCCTGGGCGAGCTGGAGCTGGTGGTCGGGCGCATGACCGACAGCCCACAGATTCAGGGGCTGTCTTTCGAGCACCTGTACAGCGAGTCGATGAGCCTGGTGGTACGCCCGGGCCACCCGCTGCTGGCCAGCGCGCCGGTTGAAAGGACCCAGGTCGGGCGTTACCCGCTGGTGTTGCCGCCGACCGGTACCACCATCCGTCAGCATGCCGACAGCCTGTTCGTGCAATGCGGCATCCAGCTGCCGGCACAGCGTCTGGAAACCCTGTCGCTGGCCCTGAGCCGGCGTTACCTGCTGGGCAGCGATGCGCTGTGGGTGGCGCCGCGCGATGCGGTGCTGCTCGACTTGCGCCGTGGCGAGCTGGCCGAACTCGACCTGGGCGTGCGCGAGCCGGGCGGCTCGGTCGGCATCTGCCGCAACGCGGCCTTGCCACAGAGCCTTCCCGGGCAGTGGGTATGCGAGGTGCTGCGTGAAGTGGCCGGGCAGTACCGCGACGGTGCCTATCCTTGAAGCGGTGCGGTCAGCAGGGCGTTGATGGCCTTGAGGCTGTCATCGCTGAGGCTGCCGCTGGCCGCCATCAGGCGTAGCTGGGCCTGCACGATGGCGTAGCGCTGACGGGCCAGTTGCAGGCGGGTGCGGGTCAGCTGCTGCTCGGCATCCAGCACATCGTTGCTGATCCGCGCGCCGGCCTCGAAGGCATGCGTGGTGATCTGCAGGTCACTCTGGCTGGAGCGCAAGGCTTGCTGCAGGGCCTGGTACTGGCTGATGCCGCCCGTCAGGTTGAGGTAGGCCTGGCGCGCCATGAAGTCCGCCTCGCGCCTGGCATCCTCCAGTTCATCCTCGGCGGCACCCTGCAAGGCACGGGCTTCGCGGGTAAGGCTCCGGGTACCGCCACCGGCATACAGCGGCACGCTGAGTTGCACGCCAACCACTGTCTGGGTGTACTTCTCTTCCGGCACGGTAACGTCGTACAGGCTGCCACCGACCGAGGCAAAACGGCCATGCGCCGCCACCAGGTCGAGGGTAGGCAGGTGCCCGGCCTGTTGTTTGTCCACCTCCTGTTCGGCGATCAGCTGGCGCACTTCGGCGGCCTGCACCTTCAGGTTGTGCTGACGTGCCTGTTCGGTCCAGGCATCCAGGCGGGCCGGCTGCGGGCCGCTGAACGCCACCTGGTCGTCAAGCCTGGCCAGTTCGCCCGGCGTGCTGCCAGTCAGGCGGGCCAACGCCTGCTGGTTCAGGCGCAAGGCATTGCCGGCGGCGATCTGCTCGGCCTGCGCCAGGTCGTAGCGCGCCTGGATGCGCTGCACCTCGTTCTCGGTCCCGGAGCCCTCGCGGCGGAAGCGCTGTGCCTTGTCCAGTTGCTGAGCCAGGGTTCGGACCTGCTGGCGGCTGGTGGCCAGCTGGTCCTCGGCCAGCAGCAGCTCGAAGTAGGCGTCGGCCACGCGCAGCATCAGGTCCTGGCGTGCAGCGAGCAAGTCGATTTCGCCCGCCGTTGCCAGGGCCTTGCCCTGTTCATGGCCGATCACGTTCTGCCAGCGCAGCAGCGGCTGGACCAGTACCAGCGCGTAGGCGTTGGAATTGTCGCGGTCGCGGCTGGCCGCTCCGCTGTGTTCGCGGTCGACCCAGGCTGCGCCGCTTTCCAGGGACAGGTGCGGCAACAGTCTGGCCAGCCCTTGCGGAGCCTTCTGCGCAGCCGCCAGCTGGCGTTGCTGGGCCGCGGCATAGGCCATGTCATGCCCCAGGGCCTGCTGGTAGGTCTGGTACAGGTCGCGGGCCTGGACGGGGCCTGTGCCGAACAGGGTGAGGGCCAGCACGCCTAGGCGGATTCGTGTGCTTTGTCCGAACACGTCACGGACTCCTTTGCAGGTGAGGGCTTGGGTTGGCGGGGGTTGCGCATCAGCAGCACCATTGGCACGCCGATCAGCATCACTGCGCCGAGCAGACCGAAGAGCATGCTGAAACCGAGCATCTGCGCCTGCTCCCGGGCCTGGAAAAAGGCCAGTACGGCATTGGCCTGGTCGGCACCCAGCAAGTCGGTGGAGAGCCGCCGTGGGTCGAGGTCGGCCAGGTCCCAGCCACTGGCGAGCAGGGTGTTTTCGTCGACGTGCTCGGAAAGCTGCCGGTAGCGCGCCCAGGAAAACCGCGTCAGCAGCGTGGCGGCAATGGCGATGCCGACGCTGCCGCCTAGCTGGCGCATCAGGTTGAGCACGCCGGAGCCCACCGAAATCAGCTGCGCCGGCAGTTGGCGCATGGCCAGGTTGGTCAGCGGCACGAAGATCATGCCCAGGCCAAAGCCACGGATGATCAGCGGCCAGTACAGGGTGTCGGGGTTGCTTTGCAGGGTGAACTGGGTGTGCAGGTACATGGCGTAGCCGTAGACCAGGATGCCCACGCAGATGAAGTAGCGCTCGTCGATACGGTTCTCTTGCGACAGTTTGCCGATCACCAGGGTGCTGACCGCGCTGGCCAAGGCCCCGGGGAAGATCACCAGGCCACTCTGGTAGGCGCTTTGTTCAAGCAGCGTCTGCAACAGCAGGGGCACCATGAACAGCGTGCTGTACAGGCCGAAGCCGACGCAGAAGGCGCAGACCGAACCCAGCAGGAACTCGCGGTTGTTGAACAGCGCCAGGTTGACGATCGGGTTGGCTACCCGCCGCTCCCAGTAGCAGAACCCCAGCAGGCCGAGCAGCGCCAGGGCCAGGCACAGCAGGCTCAGGTCGGACTCCAGCCAGTCCCAGTGCTCGCCACGCTCCAGCAGGATCTGCAAGCTGCCGACACCGATGGCAAGCAGGATGAAGCCCAGGTAGTCGATGCTGCGTGGGCGCCGTTCGTTGGGCGAGTCGCCCACGCACAGCCAGGCCAGCAGCAGCGCCAGCGCACCGATCGGCAGGTTGATCAGGAAGATCCAGTGCCAGGAGAACTCGTCGATCAGGTAGCCGCCCACCGACGGGCCGAGAGTCGGCCCCATCATCACCCCGACGCCGTACAAGGCCAGGCCGGCGCTGACCTTCTCCTTGGGGAACACGTCGTAGATGATCGCCTGCGAGATGCCCAGCAGGCCGCCTCCGGCCAGGCCCTGTACCACGCGCCACAGCACCATCTGCCAAAGCTCCTGCGACACTGCGCAACCCAGCGAAGCCAGCACGAACAATGCCGAGGACACCCAGTAGTAGCGGCGCCGGCCAAACCAGGCCGACAGCCAGCCGCTGGCCGGCAGGATCACCACGTTGGCGACGATGTAGCCGGTCGAGACCCAGGAAATTTCGTCCACCGAAGCGCCAAAGCTGCCCATCAGGCTTGGGATGGCGACGTTGACAATGGTCACGTCGAGCAGCTCCATCATCGAGATCAGGGTGACCGTCACGGCCACCAGCCAGGGCGATTTCATAGTGTCTGCCCGCTGTCGCGGGTATCGACCTCGACGAACACGCTCATGCCTTGGCTGAGCGCCTGCTGCGTGGCAGTGGGCAACTGGCGGAACTCGATGCGCGCCTGGATACGCTGCACCACCTTGGTGAAGTTGCCGGTGGCGTTTTCCTGTGGCAGCAGCGAGAAGCGTGCGCCGGTGGCGGGTACCAGGCTGTGCACCACCCCTTCGAACTGCTGCCCCGGGAAGGCGTCGACGCTGATGCGTGCCGGCTGGCCGACCCGTATGCGGGCGATCTGGGTTTCCTTGAAGTTGGCCACCACCCACATGTGCTCGGTGCTGACCAGGCTCAGCAGCTTCTGCCCGGCCACGACGAACTGCCCGGGCTGTACGTCCTTGTGCACGATGACCCCGGCCCGCGGCGAGGCCTGGCGGGTGTCCTGCAGTTCGATGCGGGCCAAGGCCAGTGCCGATTCGGCGGCCTTGATCCGGTACTCTTCGACTTTCAGGGCGGCCTTGTTGGCCAAGGCGCCTTCACGGGCCGCGGTGGAGTTGTCGCGGGCCGCCTGCAACTGGTGGTTCAGGGCATTGAAGCGGGCCCGTGCGGCTTCCAGGTCCTGGATGCTGACCACACCTTGTTCGGCCAGGCGTTGGCTGCGCTGGTAGTCACTGCGCGCCTGTTCGACATTGGCCACCAGCTGGCCGATGGTGGCCTGTGCCGCCTGGCTGCGCGCCGCAGCACTGCGCACCTGGCTGTCGATCAGGCCGGGCATGCCGCCCTGGCCGGTAGCCACCAGGGCGCCGAGGTAATTGGCCTGGGCTTGCTCGACCCGCTGCAGGTATTCGTCGTCGCGCACCTGGAACAGCAGGTCACCCTTGTTCACCCGGGTGTTCTCGTGCACCGGCACTTGCACCACCACGCCACTCAAGCGGGCCCGAATGGGGATGATCACCCCTTCCACTTCAGCGTTGTCGGTGCTGACGTACTGCCTTGCGTATTGCCAGCGTTGCAGCCCCAGCACTGCCAGGCCAGTGATGACCAGCGCCGATACTGCCCACTTGGCGTACTTGCCTTTCACCATGTCACACGCTCTCGTCCTTGTCGTTATGGGGCCGCTGCCCCTGCCCGCAGCTGGCGCAGGCAGGGGCCGCCACTCAGCTGGCGGCGGCCGCGCAAGCGGCCTGGCCACTGGCGCTGGCCCGCTGTTGCAGCAGTTCGAGCACGCCGTCCCACAGTACCGTGCGGGCCACCAGTGCATCGGCGGCGCTTTTGGCCAGGGCCTGCTGTTGTGCCGGCTCGCTGACGATCTCGGTGATGATGCGTTTGGCTGCCGGGCCGTGATCGTCGCCGTCCATCTCGATGTGGCGCTTGAGGTAGTAGGTGAGCATCGGCACGCTGGTTTCATCGATGGCCCAGCGCTGCAGCAGGCCGGTGAACATGTCGGGGATGATGTCTTCGCGGCCGAAGAAGAAGTACGCCAGTACCTGCTCGGTCGAGCCATGCAGGGCTACGTCGAGGGTCTTGCTGACGAACACCTTGGCCGGCAACGGGATGTCTACGTTGGTCAGCGCCTGGGCCAGTGGCACACCCGCTTGCAGCAGGGACTGGAACTGGCGGAACGGGCCGGTATCGGCACCAATTTCATCCATGGCGCTGAGGTACAGGTCGAGGTGGCTGATGAAGCCACCGTCGGGGTGTTCGTCGGTTTCCTCGCCGATGACGATCTCGTTGATCAGCCGCGCGGCAATGATGTGCCGGGGTGGCAGCCAGGGCAGGCTGACGCAGGTCAGGTCGCGCTGGATGCGTTTGAGCAGCGTCATGAAGTCCCACACCGCGAAAACATGGTTTTCCATCAGCAGGCGCACGTCATCCAGTGTGCTGATGCGGGCGAACAGCGGGTGTGCCAGCAGGGTGCGACGTTCATTTTCAATCAGTTCATCTACGTCAAAAGACATACTCGGCTCCTTGAGTGTGTGGTGAGGCTGCGGGCGGATCACTGCCCTGAGCGGCCGGGTGGTGGCATTGCCTGCCAGGCTCCGGCATAGGGGAAACGTGCCTTGCAGTAGCGCAAGGCGCCAAAGAAACGCGGTTCGAGCAACGCCTGGCGGCCTTCGTACCAGCCGCTGGCGAGCAACTGGCGATGCAGGCGTGGCAGCCGCCAGCACGGCACCCGCGGGTACAGGTGGTGCTCCAGGTGGTAGTTGGAGCCCAGGTGTAGCAGGGTGCTCAGGCAGGCCGTACGCGAGCGTGCCACCGGCAGCGCAACGCTGGCCTCGAAGGCATGTTCCTGGTAGGCATTGAGGGCCGAAACCAGCAATGCCAGCAGCAGGCACCCGGCCACGGCGGGCAGCAGCAACGGCCAGCGGGTTGCCAGCGCCAGCCACAGCGCCGGCCACAACAGCAGGCAGGCCAGGTTGACCCGGGCCAGCAGGCGGATCTGCTGGTCCGGCAGCGGCAGGGTGCCGCTGACCTTGGCGCCGGGCAGGGCCAGGCGCACGGTTTGCAACAGGTACCAGGCGGTCACATGCAGGCGTGACAGCAGCAGCCGGGTGAGCGCCAGGCGATAGCGCCGCAGCAGGCGCCAGTCCGGGTCCCTGGGGCTACCGTTGTAGCGATGATGCTGCCAGTGGTCGACGAAGTAGCCGGTGACGCAGAAGCCGGTGAGCATCGAACTTAGCAGCACCGCCAGCAGGCAGCTGTACAGGCGGTTGTCACTGAGGTTGAAGTGAAACCCCTCGTGGCCGAGGATGCCCTGCAGGAACAGACCGTAGCCAGCCAGCACCAGCAGCGGCAGGGCCAGCGGCCATGCCTGTGGCGCCTGGCTGAGGATGGCCACTACCAGCGCCAGCGGTACGGCGAACAGCAGCAGCGCATAACCGACCACCAGGCTGGTTTCCAGTGCCGATGGCTTGAGCAGGCTGCGGTCCGGGCGCAGCGTGGGCTTGTCCAGTGCCAGTTGCGTCATCGGCCTGGCCTCAGTCGATCAGTTCAGGCTTGAGCGACAGCTGCCCGGCCTTGCTCAGGCTGCGCAGGCGCAGGCCGATGAAGGCGTCCACCAGGCTCGGCAACCAGCGGGCGGTATACATGGCCACGCTGCCGAGGAAGGTCAGGCCGCGATTGCGCAGGCCCCGCTGGGTGCAGGCACGCACCAGGCCGTTGCTGGCGTCATCGAGCTTCTCTTCCAGCGACAGCAGCACGCGGTCGCCGCGCTTGAAACTGACCAGGCGCTTGACCGACAGGCCGACCCGCTCCGCCGGGTCGTGAATGGCGGTGTCGATGAACCCGGGGAACACCGTCACCACGTCCAGCTGCCCCGGGTACTGCATGCGCAGCACATCCGAATAGGCGCTCATGGCGCGCTTGCTGGTGGCGTAGGCCGCGACGTAAGGCGCGTTCACCAGGGCGAACAGCGAGGACACGTTGACCACCTTGCCGCGGGTGCGCAGCAGCGCCGGCAAGAACCGCGAGGTCAGTTGCCAGGGCGCCAGCAGGTTGACCTCCAGTGCGCGACGCACGTCTTCGGTTACCCCGGTCTCGCCGCGTTCGAGGGTCAGCACCCCGGCATTGTTGACCAGGATGTCGATGTCGCCGAAGCGCTCCAGGATCGAGGCGGCGGCTTCATCCAGGCGTTCGCGGTCGCACAGGTCGAGCACGTAGTAGGCATCGAAATTCAATGCCGTGTGCGGTTCGAGCCGGTCGATGCCGATCACGGTCGCGCCCTGACGCTTGAGCTTGCGCGCGGTTTCCAGGCCCAGGCCACGTGCCGCGCCGGTAATGACGACGATCTTGTTGAGCAGTTTCACGGGGTGACTCCATTGGCAATGCTGAAGGTGGCGCCTTGCAGGTAGCGGTCGAGGTTGGCGGTCATGCTGAATCGCCCAGGCGGGTGGAACTGCAGGCCACGGGTGCTGGCCAGCCAGTCGCAGCCCTGGTTCGAGCGGATGAAGGCCAGGCCACCGAGCATCTGGTGGGCCAGGTCGGAGGCGCTGGCCAGTTGTTGCTCGATGCCGTAGCGGACCAGCAGCAGGCGCGCCAGCAGGTCATCGGCGTCGTCTTGCAGCTGCTCCACTTCGTGGGCCAGGCCTTCCAGCGCGCTCAGGCACAGTTGCAGCTGGCAGGCCAGCTGCACCCGCTGCTGGTCGCTCCAGCGGCGCTCGTCGACAGCCCGTTCCACCAGGCCCATGCACGCCCCCAGGTAACTGGCGCTGATCAGCAGCTCGAACCAGATGAAACCGATGGTCTGTACCTCGCCCAGCTGCGACTTCAGCCCGGCGGAGAAGATCATCTTGTCGCTGACGTAGACATCCTCCAGGCGCAACTCCTGGCTTTGCGCCGCCGCCAGGGCGCTGTTGCCCCAGAACGGGTGGTGGCTGATGCCCGGTGCATTGGCCGGAATGAGCGCAATCATCAGTTCCTCGCCGTGCTCGCCGGCCCGGCTGAAGCTGGCGGTCAGCAGGTCCATCGAAGTGCTCAGGCTGCACGGTTGCTTGCTGCCGCTCAGACGCACGCCATCAGCCAGTTGCACCGCCTCCATGCCGGCATCGAGGATGCCGCCACCGGGCACGCCCTCGGCGAAGCCCGAGGCCAGCAGCAGACGCTGCTGGGCGATGGCCGACAACAGCAGGCCTTCGGCGCCGGCGCCATTGGCGGCAACCGCGACCAGGCTGGCCACGGAAAACTGATGCATGGTGCTGGCCACCGCCAGCGAGGGCGACAACGCCCCGAGGGCAAGCTGCACCTGCAGCGCTTCGCAGGCGCTGGCGCCCAGGCCACCGCCAGCCTCGGGGACCAGCAAGGCAACCGGGCCGCTGCGCTTGAACCAGTCCACCAGCGGGCTGCCGGCGGCCTCGCGCTGCTCGAATGGCAGTTCCAGCAGCAGGTTGGCGAAGCCCGGGGCAAAGCGCTGCAGCGTTTGCCGGGCGTTGTTCAGAAGGGACAAAGGCATGGCATTACTCCTGGATCTGGCTGTTCGGGAACAGGCCATGGATGATGGCGCTGATATTGTCGCGAATCGCCTGCCGGGCCACCGGGTCGAGCATGTCGGCCAGCATCGGCAGGCCCAGGTCGAAGCAGGAGCGGAAGGCGATGCTGGCGCCGCCGTCGGTTTCGCTGACTTGCCACGAGCCGGAGAAGTGCTCGATGTCGCCAGCGGTCTGGCGGAAGTGGATGTGCAGGTTGTCACGGTCGAAGACATCGCGTTCCTGCCACTTGAGAATGCCGCTATGGAAATTCACCTCCCAGTGGCTCAGTACTTCGTGCTCGGCGATGGTCTCGATCTCGATGTTGCGCACCGACTCGCACAACTGCGGGTAGACGCTGAAATTGCTGATGGCCGCGTAGACCTGCTGGGCGCTCTGGCTGGGAACATGGGCGTTCAGGCTGACTTCATTCATTTCGGTTTCCTATTCGAAGGTGCAGGCAAGGGCGCGGGCGAAACCGCCCAGCAGCCATTCGACGTCGCTGTCGCTGTACAAGGCTGGCGGTGTCAGGCGGATTACCCGGTGATCGTTGAGCGAATGGTTGACCACGATGCGTTGGTCGATCAGGTGCATGACCATGTTGGCTGCCAGCCCGGCGTCGGCGAACTCCAGGCCCAGCAGCAGGCCGGCGCTGCGCAGCTGCACCTCGGCGCCACGCGGGTGCTGGCGCAGCAGCGCCTGCAGGCCTTGGCGCAGGCGTTGCCCCAGTGCCGCGGCGCGGCTTACCAGTTGGTCGCGCTGCATCACGTCCAGGGTCGCCATCACTGCGGCCATGGCCAGCGGGTTGGCGCCGAAGGTGGAGGTGTGCATCAACGGGTTGCGGTTGAGCGGTGCCTGCATTTCGGCAGTGCAGACCATGGCGCTGACCGGCACGCAGCCACCGGACAGGCTTTTGCCGACCAGCAGGATGTCGGCGACCACGCCCTCGTGGTCGCAGGCCCACCAGCGCCCGGTGCGGCCCATGCCGGACTGGATCTCGTCGGCGATCAGCACCGCGCCGTACTGGTCGCAGAGCTGGCGTACCTGCTGCAGGTAGCCGGGCTCGGGCACGATCACCCCCGCTTCGGCCTGGACCGGTTCGAGGATCACGCAGGCGCGGGCGGGCTGGGCCTGCAATTGTCGGCCCAGCGCTTCGGCATCGCCATAGGGCACGAAGTGGCTGTCGCCCAGGCGCTCGGCGAACGGGGAGCGGTACAGCTCTCGTCCGGTGACCGCCAGCGAACCGAGGGTCTTGCCGTGGTAGCCGCCCCGGGTCGAGATCACCTGCTGGCAACCGTTGAGCCAGGCCAGCTTGAGCGCCGCCTCGGTGGCTTCGGTACCCGAGTTGCAGAAGTACACGTACTGCAGCGGGTCGGGGCATACCGCAGCCAGCGCTGCAGCGGCCTGGGCCTGGAACGGGTTGAGCAGCAGCTTGCTGGCCATCGGGTGGCTGTGCAGCTGGCGGCTGACCTGCCCGACCACCTGCGGGTGCGAATGGCCAAGCAGGAACACGCCATAACCACCGGCATCCAGATAGCGGTTGCCGTCCATGTCGAACAGGTAGACGCCTTCGCCAGCCACCTCGATGGGCAGGTTCATCATCGACGCCAGGCGGGCATAGCCGGCATTGACATGGTCACGGTACTGCGCGCGCACGCGCTCGGCGTCCAGCCCTTCGGGCAAGGGAGTGAAGCTGTTCATCGTCTCAGGCCTCCATGGCCAGTTCGCCACGGCGCTCGCCGGCTACCGGAATCTTCAACATGCGCTGCATGGCCGAAAGCTTGGGCGACAGGCGCGCCAGGGTCAGGGCCAGCTCCTGGCGTGGCGAACGGCGGGCCAGGCGCTGCGCCGGCAACAGTTGCTCCAGCGAGCTGGGCAGCGGCTGCAGCAGGCTGGCGTAGCGGCACAACTGGGTGGCGCGGCCGAGGGCGGCGCGGATGTTCTCTTCCAGGGCGGGCAGGAATACCGGGCGCACCAGGCGTTCGTAGATGTCCGGGTTCATGCAGCGCGGGCGCTGGAAGGGCTTGCCCTGGTCCTGCATTTCCGCGCACATCAGGTCGAGCAGGGTACGGATATCCAGCGCCTGCGGGCCGTTGCTGAGGAAGTAGTCGTCACCGATCAGGCGTTGGTCCAGGGCGCTGGCGATGCCGGCCGCTGCCACATCGCGGGCGATCACATCGACCCGCCCGGCTTCCGGGCAAGGGATGATCGGCAGGTAGCCCGACATCATCAGCCCCATGGTCAGGTGGAAACCCTGCAGGATGGGCATGTGGCCGCTGTGACTGTCGCCGATGATGATCGACGGGCGGAAGATCGACACCGGTACGCCTGCCTCTCGTACCAGGGTTTCGGCCTGGCGCTTGACCTCTTCGTACGGGGTCGAAGGCATCACCCCGGGGTGATAGTCACACGGGTGGGTGAAGGCGGTGCTGATGTGATACAGCGGTACGTCGGCGTCGCGAACGAATTCCAGCACCTGCTCGGTGCCTTGGTAGTTGACCGAGAACACGGCTTCGGCGTGGCCATCCAGGCGGGTGATGGCTGCGCAGTGGATGACCCAGTCGACCCGCTTGGTCAATGCCAGGTAATCCGTGCCGGACAGGCCCAGGCGCGGTTGGCAGATGTCACCGTGCAGGGTCTCGACCCCGGGGTGGTTGATGCTGCTGCGGCGGGTCAGGCAGATCAGGTGATAGCGCTCGGCCAGTTGGTCGATCAGGGTATCGCCCAGTACACCGGCTCCACCGGTGAGGAAAACGGTCAGCCGCGTGGGTCCTGACATTGGCTAGCACTCCTTGCTCGCTAAGGTTGATGAAGTGGCATGGCAGCCGTCCGCCTGGCAGCCTTTCAGGGGCGCCAGGAGCGGAACGATTAAAAAAGCCGACTGTTGTCACGCAGCCGGCAAGCGCCCCTGCGCCTGGTGGTGGAGACCCCGATTGGCGTGGGCTGGGCGGGATAATGGCGTCTTACAACTGCTGATTCTTGAACGAATCGCTTGTATTGCGCAGCACCGCGGCAACGCGGCTTGGCGACATGCCAACCATGCGCCGCATCATGCGGGTGAGGTGGGCCTGGTCAGCGAAATCACCGTCAATCGCGGCATCGCTGAGGCTGGCGCCGTTGGCCAGGGCATGGCAGGCCCGTTCGAGTTTGCGCCAGATGATCCATTGCGACAGCGGCACGCCCATCTGCCGCGTGGCGAAAAAGCGCAGGCGCGGGCTGGACAGGCCAACCGCACTGGCCGCACGCGATACCGCACCGATGCCGGCGCAGTCCTGGCGCAGCAGGTGCAGGGCGTTGGACAAACGCGGGTCGAAGCTGTCCAGCGGTACCAGCTTGATCTCCAGGGCCCGGACCACGTCATTGAAGTTGGCCGCGTTTCGCACGCAATCGACAATATCGGGGCTGATCGCTGCCGTGCCGCTGTCGTCGAGCAGGGCCTTCAACGCACGGCCAAGGGGCGCGTCGGGGTAGAAGTAGAGAAAGGCAACACGGCCTGGGTTGGGCAGCGAGCGATGGTCGACAGAGGGCCCGATCAATACTCCGGGCGCGGTGAGGACGTGGTTGCCGAACTCCACCGTGATGTCGTAGCGCAGGCCGATGCACAGCTGAATGGCAACGTGGGCGTGGGCGGCAGTCTGGTCGGTCTTGCCGATATAGCCCAGCCAGTAATCACCGAAGGTTACGGCTCCATCCCATCTCATCGTGCATCCCTGAAACCTGTGCTGGATGGCCTGGCCGCGCCCGGGCCAGTATTCTGAACGCGGCAGATGATAGCGTTATGGTATATCTTGGTCGACACAAAACGTAACGAAGCACCTTTGGCCTTCCTCAACGCCTTTTTGCCGCGTGCATGGCTGTGGAACTAATCCGTGTCTGCCCGCTCTTATGCCGGTAGCCATGGGTCGGGGACGCCTGATAAGCTCGCGGCTTTACCCTGATTGCCCTTATGGCGCATGAACAAGGAAATCACATGAAACAACATCGTTTGGCGGCTGCGGTTGCCCTGGTAGGCCTGGTACTGGCTGGCTGTGATCAACAGACCAGCAGCCCCGAGCTGAAGACTCCGGCGCAGAAAGCCTCCTACGGTATCGGCCTGAACATGGGCAAAAGCCTGGCTCAGGAAGGCATGGAAGACCTTGACTCGAAAGCAGTCGCCCTCGGCATCGAAGACGCCGTCGGCAAGAAAGAACAGCGTATCAAGGATGAAGAGCTGGTCGAGGCTTTCACCGCATTGCAAAAACGCGCAGAGGAACGCCTGACCAAGGCCAGCGAAGAAGCCGCTTCTGCCGGCAAGAAGTTCCTTGAGGAAAACGCCAAGAAGCCAGGCGTGGTCACCACGGCCTCGGGCTTGCAGTACGAAGTGGTCAAGAAGGCCGACGGCCCGCAGCCCAAGCCGACCGACGTGGTTACCGTCCACTATGAAGGCAAGCTGATCGATGGCAAGGTGTTCGACAGTTCCGTCGAGCGCGGCAGCCCGATCGACCTGCCGGTCAGCGGTGTGATCCCGGGTTGGGTCGAAGGCTTGCAGCTGATGCACGTTGGCGAGAAATACAAGCTGTTCATCCCGGCGGAACTGGCCTACGGCGCACAAAGCCCGAGCCCGCTGATCCCGGCCAATTCGGTACTGGTGTTCGACCTTGAGCTGATCGCCATCAAGGACCCGGCCCAGCTGCAAGGCGCCGAGCCGGAAGCCGAGGCCCCGGCCGAAGCTCCAGCCGAGGCACCTGCCAAGTAACACTGGCTGGCCCCTGCAAAACGCCCCGTCCCGACGGGGCGTTTTCGTTTGTGCCGGATGGTTGGACGAACCTGCAACAGCTGATACTGTCCGAGCAAATGCAGCGTGAAGAAGCAGGACGCTTCTGGCACAAATCGTTTGCGCTGCACACATACGCACGCTGTGAAACGACTGTGTAAAAAACGCCCGATCTGACCGGGGCCCTTGCCTGGCAGGCACCTGCGGTCGGAAACCTCGCCCTGTTCACAAGGTTATCCACAATAAATGTGGATAACCTTCCGCCCTGGAGGCTACATGAGCGCACCCTGGAATTTCACCCGTTTCCTGCCCCTGGCCGAGCGCCTGCTCAGCCGTGGCCGGTTGCCGGCCCTGTTGTTCGCGGTGGCCCGCAAAGGCCCGCGCCTCGGCCAGCTGCGGGAAGATGTGAAGCTGTTACAGTCGCTGTGCCTGGCCTGGTGGCGTGGTGAGTACCGCGCCATCAGCGCCAAGGCCCTGGTCACCATCGTCGCCGGCCTGCTGTATTTCGTCAGCCCTATCGATGCCATCCCCGACTGGCTGCTGGGAGTGGGCTTGCTTGACGACATCGCCGTGCTGGGTTGGGTACTGAAGACCGTGGCTGACGAGCTGGCGCGCTTCAAGGCCTGGCGCGACAGCCAGGCGCCCGAGCGGCTGCGCGTGGTCGAACGCCTGCCGACCACCCCGGAAGCCTTGCAGCTCGAGCGCAAGACGCAGTGAAACCGGCCTGAGCGACACCTGGTTGCAGCTCGACTGCACAGACCCCAGAGTTGGTCATATAATTGGCATAAGGGTTATGCCTATGGATTACATGCAGTAATCCTTACTGAGGGGTTTGTATGGGTATTCAGGTCATCAGCCGGGACGGTCAACCCGAGTACGCCGTGGTTCCCTGGGAGGACTACCAGGCGCTGCTCAAGGCAGCAGGGCAGGCGCCTGCCGAGGCGGCTGCGCGGGATGCGGGCAGTGCCGCTGCCAGCGCACCCTTGCCGGCATTCAGTGAAGTCGCACAGATTCGCCAGGCCAAGGGCATCGCGCCTGAGCAACTGGCGCGCAACGTCGGGGTAAGCCCGGCTTACCTGGCCATGATCGAGGCAGGCGAACGCCAACCGGATGCCGCCATCCGCCGCGCCCTGGCCTGGCATCTGGGCGTGGCCGGCTGGAGCGAGCCGTCATGAGCCAGGTCAGGATCAGCCGTCAGCACTGGGATAACCTGCTGGGCGAGCTTGACCTGGCCCGTCGTCAACGTCACTTGCTGACTTACCGTGCACTGATCGAGCGCTTGCAACTGCCCAGCCCGGCCATGCAGACACTGACCGCCGCGCTGGAGTACCTGGCGGTGCTGGATGCCCGTGCCGAGCAGCCACTGCGCAGCTCGCTGGTCATCAGCCAAGGTGCCAGCCGGTTGCCGCGTACCGGCTTTTTCGAGTGCGTGGAGCGCCTGGGCCGTTTCTCCGGGCCGGTCGATGGCATGGAGGCGGCATCGTGGCATGCTTCCGAAGTTGTCCGGGTGTTCGAGTACAGCTATCCCGAAACGGCCTGATTGATCACCTGTTCCGGCCGCTGCGCGGGTACCCGCTGTGGGAGTGGGTTTGCCCGCGAAGCAGTCATTACCGGCAAGGTATGCCTGTGGATCAGCCCACATGGCCTGCCTTCGGCATCCACCATTTCCAGGGCGTTGAGGTGCTGATGACGACCAAACAATTCCAGCAGCTGCCCGATCGTGGCGTTCAGTTGCACCGTAGGCTGTGCGGCCAGCCGTACACGCGTCGACACCGGTAGCGCCCGGCTTTCGCGCACACCCAACTCCTGCGGCCGCCCCAGCAGGTAGCCCTGCACCAGGTCCACACCCATCTCGACCAACACCGCCAGCTCCTCCGCCAGCTCGATGCCTTCGGCGATCACCTGTGCCTTTGACGCCCGGGCAATCTGCAGGATCGAACCGACGAACTCACGCTTGAGCGGGTCGCGGTGGATGCCGTCAATGAAGTGGCGGTCGATCTTGACGTATTCGGGGCGCAGTTCCGACCACAGGCGCAAGCTGGAATAGCCTGCCCCGAGGTCATCGATGGCAATCGAAAAGCCCATGTCGCGGTAATGGTGCAGGGCATTGGAAAGCAGCTGGAAGTCGTCGGTCGGGGTGTGTTCGGTCAGCTCGATGACTACTCGGCTGGGCGCCAGGCCGACTTGTTCGAGCAGTTTCAGGGTTTGGCCGGAGGGATAGTCCGGTTCCAGCAGCGACTCGGGCGAGACGTTGAGGAACAGCTGGCCCTGCAGCTGCTGTTCACTGAACCGCCGGCAGGCGCTTTCCCGGCAGGCGGCCTCCAGCTCGGTCAGGCGCCCGGCCTGGCGGGCGATGGTAAACAGGTTCAGCGGAGCGTGCAGCGGGCTGTTGGACGGGCCGCGGCTCAGCGCTTCATGGCCGAACACCCGTTGTTCGCTCAGGCGCATGATCGGCTGGAACAGACTGTGAATGCTGCGTTGAGCCAGGATGGCACCCAAGGCACTGAGCTGTTCGACGACGGTCATGACGGATTCCTGAAAATGAAAGGGCCGGACGCTTGCACGCCCGGCCCCTCTATTTCACGACAGCGCGATGACTGTTTGATGACAGGTCACGTTAATTTGCCATCATTGCTGCCGTTGTTACTTCTTGGCCACCTTGGTGCTTGCACTGAGGTAGTCGATGAGGATGCGACCGGTCTCCGCCAGGTAGGCGTCGTCTTCCGGCTTGGTGTTTTCATCCTCGGTCGGCAAGGCATCCTCATCCTCTTTTTTCAGCTCTTTCAGCGGCTCTTCACCCTTGGCCTTGCGGCGGATGTTTTCCAGCGCCAGCTGCTTGGCCTCGATTTCATCATGGCGTGCGCGGCGGTCCTGCTCGTTGAGGCTGACGGTTTTCTCGTTCAGCAGCTTCTGGGTCAGGGCCAGGCGGTCGCGAATGTAGGTGAACTCCGCGTCCTTGTCGCTGCGCGCTTCATGCTGCGCCTTGAGCTGGGCCAGGAACGGTTTGAACGGGTCGGCCGCTGGCTTGACCACCGGGCGGATGGTATCCCACGGCATCGCTTCGGGCAGGGCGCTCTCGCCGATTTCCTTGGTGTCGATGATCGACGGGTAGTCGATGTCCGGCAGCACGCCCTGGTGCTGGGTGCTCTGCCCGGAAACCCGGTAGAACTTGGCCAGGGTCAGCTTCAGCTCGCCATGGTTGAGCGGCTGGATGGTTTGCACGGTGCCTTTGCCGAAGGTCTGGCCACCGATGATCAAGGCCCGGTGGTAGTCCTGCATGGCGCCAGCGAAGATCTCCGACGCCGAGGCCGACAGGCGGTTGACCAGCAGGGCCAGCGGGCCCTTGTAGAAGGCGCCGGGGTTTTCATCTTCCAGCACGTCGACGCGGCCGTTGCTGTTGCGCACCAGCACGGTCGGGCCTTTCTCGATGAACAGGCTGGTCAGTTCGGTGGCTTCCTGCAGCGAGCCGCCGCCGTTGTTGCGCAGGTCGATGACCACGCCGTCGACTTTTTCCTTCTGCAGTTCGGTGAGCAGCTTCTTCACGTCACGCGTGGTGCTCTTGTACTCCGGGTCACCGGCGCGGTAGGCCTTGAAGTCCAGGTAGAAGGCCGGGATCTCGATGATGCCCAGCTTGTAGTCACGCCCGTCCTGCTTGAGCTTGAGCACCGACTTCTTCGCCGCCTGCTCTTCGAGCTTCACCGCCTCGCGGGTGATCGACACGATCTTGCTGGTCTGGTCGCTAGGGGCATTGCTGGCCGGAATGATCTCCAGGCGCACCACCGACCCTTTCGGGCCGCGGATCAGCTTGACCACTTCGTCCAGGCGCCAACCGACCACGTCGACCATTTCCTTGTTGCCCTGGGCCACGCCGATGATCTTGTCGGCCGGGGCCACCTGCTTGGTCTTGGCCGCCGGGCCTGCCGGTACCAGGCGCACGATCTTGACCTGGTCATTGTCGCTTTGCAGCACCGCGCCGATGCCTTCGAGCGACAGGCTCATGTTGATGTCGAAGTTTTCGGCGTTGTCCGGCGACAGGTAGTTGGTGTGCGGGTCGTAGGACTGGGCGAAGGTATTGATGTAGGCCTGGAAGATGTCTTCGGCACGGGTCTGGTCCAGGCGCGCCAGCTGGTTCTTGTAGCGCTTGGTCAGGGTTTCCTGGATCTGCCTGGGTTCCTTGCCGGCGATCTTCTGGCGCAGCACCTCGTCCTTCACCCGCTTGCGCCACAGCTCGTCGAGTGCGGCCTGGTCCTTCAGCCATGGGGCGTCCTTGCGGTCGATCAGCAAGCTCTCCTTGGCGCTGAAGTCGATCTTGTCCACGCCCTTGCCCAGCTCGGCCAGAGCGAAGTCCAGACGTTGCTTGACGCGGTCCAGGTAGCGCTTGTAGATGGTGAAGCCCGGATCCAGGTTGCCGCTCTTGAGGAAATCGTCGAATTGCGTTTTCCACTGGTCGAATTCGGCGATGTCGGCGGCGGTGAAGTAGCTGCGCGCCGGGTCCAGCAGCTTGATGTAGCTGTCATAGATGATGACCGAACGGGCGTCGTCCAGCGGCGGCTTGCTGTAGTGGTGGCGTTTGAGCAGTTCCACCACGTTGAGGCTGGCGACGATCTCGTCACGGTCCGGCTGCAGGCTGTCCCACTTGTTGGCGGCCGCCGCATTGCCGCCGAGCGCGAGGCCGCCCAGGCCGATCATCAGCGCCAGGGCGGTGCTTGGGAGGAAATGCTTCATGCTGATTCGACGTGGAGGCAATTGATCACGCATAGTAGGCCGTCTTTTCCGTTCGCCGGTTGCAAAAAACCGGACGCATACTGCAAAAAGCCTGGGACGTAGCATTCCCAGGCTCGGTCATATGATTCAACTATGGAGGCACTGTGAAGGCATTGCAAGGCGTTGACGGACATGTGGCCTGGGTCGAGGCCGAACGCCCGGCCTGTGATGCGGGCCAAGTGCGCATTCGCGTAGCCGCAGCGGGGCTGAACCGCGCCGATCTGCTGCAGATGAAGGGCCTTTACCCGCCACCGCCAGGCGCCAGCCCCTACATGGGCCTGGAGTGCGCCGGGGTGGTCAGCGAGGTAGGGGCAGGCGCCGACTGGCGGGTGGGTGATCGGGTATGCGCGCTGCTGGCCAGCGGCGCCATGGCCGAAGAAGTGGTGGTGGATGCCCGCCACGTGCTGCCGGTACCCGAAGGCCTGAGCCTGTATGAAGCCGCAGCGTTGCCGGAGGTCTACGCCACCGCCTGGTTGAACATCTTCCAGCTTGGTCGGGTGAAGGCTGGCGAGAAGGTGTTGGTGCACGCCGGTGCCAGTGGCGTTGGCTCGGCCGCTATCCAATTGTGCAAGGCATTCGGCAGCCCGGTGTGGGTCAGCGTCGGTTCGCAGGAGCGCCTGGCCTACTGCGAGAAACTCGGCGCCGCCGGTGGCGTGGTGCGCAATGAGAACCTTGACGCGCTGGAAGGCTTCGGGCCGTTCGATGTGATTCTCGACCCGGTCGGTGCGGGCTACGGCGAGCTCAACCTCAAACTGCTGGCACGTGATGGTCGCTGGCTGCTCATCGGCCTGATGGGTGGGCGCTCGTTCGAACTGGACCTGGCCCAGATACTGACCAAGCGCATTCAGTTACAGGGGTCCACATTGCGCAATCGCGATGACAGCTTCAAGGCCGAATTGATCAGCACCTTGCGCAAGGATGTCTGGCCATTGTTCAGCGAGGGCCGTCTGGATCCACAACTGGTCAGAACCTACCCGATCGAGCAGGCGCAAGCGGCACTCGATGAGCTGGCGAGCAACCAGATTGCAGGCAAACTGGTGGTCATCATAGAGCCCATGGATCAACCTGCCACCTGTTAATTCTGTCAGTAGCGGACACAGGGGCAGAAGAATAACTTTCGGTCATCGCTTAATACAGGCCTGCCGCTGAGCAGGCGGGATGATCGAAGGAGCTGTCCCATGTGTTCCGAAAAGGTATTCGCCCGCAGGGTGGACTTGGTCGAACCCAAAGTCGACGCCATCATCAAGGACGAGAATGGCCTGCCGCGCGCCGATGGGCTACTACCCATTGAGGCATTGCAACAGCCGTTGCGCGTTGTAGTACCGGGGAATTACGCCGACCCGGGGCTACCGAGTGTCACCCTGGATTTGGGTTGGCAGTTCCAGGGCGCGCCCTTCAACTCAGTGCATAACGAAACACTGCGACCACCCTATGACGACGAGCTTGAGCTGTTCATTCCGATCGAACTGCTCAATCACGGCGTATACGACCTTCAATACATCATCACCCAGTTGGGCAATCCTAATCCATCGCCCAAATTGACCGTCACGGTCGATACACAGCCGCCCAATTACGGTCAGCCGGGCCAGGCGCTGCAGATTCAGGGGGTGCCAGGTGGTGAAATCACGGAGGAATACCTGGCCCAGTACGGCGAGGTAGTTTTCAAGGTGCCCTCGTATTACGTGGCGCGGGCCCAGGACAAAATCATCCTTTACTGGTCCGACAGCAACCCACCGCCCAATGATGAGCCCGACGTGGGTTGCAAAACAGTGACTCAGGACGAAATCGACAACGACAGTATCCTGGTCAGCTATGACGCAGCGGTGATACGCGCTTCGGGTTCCGGCCTGCGTTACCCGTGGTACCAGCTCGCCGATCTGGCGGGCAATGTCGGTCCGGGTGCCGTGGTTGCGCAAACGCCTGTCGAGCTCAGCCCAGGGCCCGCCAATCTGCCGCCGCCACGGGTCACGTTGTCGGTGCGCGGGCTGATCGACCGTGAACATGCGCGGGAGGGGGCCAACGGCGAGGGCGGGGTCGTGGTGGAAATCGACCCGTACGACAACGCCAGCGACCGGGACCAGGCCATCGTCAGCTGGCAGGGGCAGAAGCTTGCGGAGCGTCCTGTCGACCCTGTGGACTTTCCGCTGCGCGTGTTCGTGCCTTGGCCAGCGCTGGTCGCAGCGGGTTTGGGGCCGGGCGATGCCCAGGTGCAGTACGAAATTCGCCGCAATCTGCAATTCACGCCTTCACCTGAGCTAGCGGTGCCGTTCGACCTGCGCGTTGCGGGCCAGGACCACAGCGCTGCACCGGCTTTGCTCAACCCTTTGCTGGCGCTCGTCGAGGTCCGGGGCCGCAAGTCGGACAAGCCCAACGTGCTCGAGCCCATCGACTACGGTGAGGACGCGCGGGTTTTGCTGCGCTTGTTCGACAACCCTCAACCCGATGAACTGGTACTGGTGTACTGGGGCAATCAACCTCAGCCTGTGGCGGAATATCGTGTCGAGGCCGGGGATCTGTCCGGAAAACCCATCGAGATCGATGTGCCTTGGGCGATCGTCGAGCAGCAACCCAATGACCGGGCGCTGCCGGTTTGGTACCGCACCGACAATGGTGTCAACCAGCAATTGGCGAACACTACGCTAGTCGACGTGGCGGTGGAGGTGATCCGTGACCTGCCAGCGGCCACGTTCCCCCACGCGGACCGATACGGCTACCTGAACTGCTGCTCGAAACCGCGGCTGTGGGAAGGGGTGACTGTTCGCGTGGAGCCCCATGCACTGATCGAGGCTGAAGACACCCTGGAGCTGAGTTGGCAAGGCCACGATAACCTCAACGGGTCTTCGCCTATCCCTGGCGTGGCGCACACCTTCAGCCGCAAGGTATCGAGCGATGAAGCGTCCCAGGGCACTGTCTTCGTGGTCTTGCCCTACGAAACGCTCATTGAACCAATGGTCGATAACGCCTCGGCCACTGTCGAGTATCGCCTGCTCAAGCAGGACGGGCGTCTAGGTATTTCCGTACGCGACGTCGTGAAGATCACGCGGAAAATGCCAAGCAGTGAAGTTTGTTCTCCCACCAACGACCTCTGTGATGAAACGGGCGAATCGGTCGCTGAATAATCGCAGGCACTTTTTATAAAGGAATAACACCATGGGCTCTTTGGTCTCAGCTGCACAAGCACGCCTGAATTATCGTAAGTTGCGGTATGAACAGGGTACGTTGACGATGCTCGCACCTTCATTCGCGGGTGACTCATTATTGCCGGATCTCCCCGGGGATCATCCAAATATGTTGAAAAAGCCACACGGCGTGGAGCGTGATGTCGAGGTGCCGTATTTTGATGTCAACGGGACTGGTACTGTCAGGGTTCAGTTAATGGTGGGGGAAGACCTTGTAGGTACTGCTCAATCCTTTCCGCTCCCGCTTGATCCTGCCGATTTTCCCAAGAAATTCACGTTGCCGGCGGCGTATACGGAGAACAATGGCCCAGTTAAGTTGCGTTACCGCGCCACGCACTTGGGCAATCCCAATACTTCTGACGCGTTGGACTTCTATGTTGATACCGTTCCGCCAAACCAGGGCCAGCCGGGTCGCCAATTGGAGCTCCCTCCTGAAGTTGAGGCAGGCGGCGTCACTCGGGAATATCTGGATGCCAACGGTAGTGTTGATCTGACCATCCCGGACTATATCGATGCCAAACTTGGCGATGTGATCACGGCTTATGCCGACTCTATGGAAATCGGCAGCTTCACGCGCGATGACCTTAGTGTGCCAATGGTGATCGAGTGGAAAGAGGATAAGATGCCTCACGAAGGCAGCTACCCACTGGTGTACACCTTGGCCGACCGCAGCGAGAATATTGGACCTCGGTCAACTTTCAAGAATGTCAATGTGTACCTGACCGCGGCACCGGCCAATCTCGTGCCGCCGAAGGTTCCGCAGTTCGATGATGGGCTGATCGATCTGGACGATGCCCAGGAAGGCGTGGGCGTACAGATCGACGAGTACGATAACTATGCCGCGGGTGATGCCGCACAGGTGTATTGGGCGGGCGTGGCGGTGGGATTCCCGGTTCCAATCAGCGGGTTCCCGGCGTTTGCCACGATTCCCTACATCACTGTGCGTGAAACACCGGCCGACACCGGGCCAAAACAGAGAAAGGTGACCTACAGTATCGTGCGCGGTGTCCGCAGTTTCCCTGAGCCGACCGGGATCGAACTGGATATTGATCTACGCGTAGGCGGGCCCGACAACCCTGACCCTGAGCCCGATCCGGAAGTGGGCAACCCGGCGCTCGCCGTTGTTACTGTTCAGGGCGCGGTTAGTGCGGTCCCGAATGTCATCGCGCCAGAGGACGCGGGGGAGGACGCGACTGCGAGCGTTGAGCTGTATGCGGGCGCCGTGCTGGGTGAGGTATTGCACCTGTTATGGAACGGTGTGGAGGTTGACAAGTATGAGGTTACTGGCAGTGAGCCGGCTGGCTTCATCGTTCCGTTTAATATTGCCTGGGCAGACATCGAAGCCGGTGGTAACTCGGCCGCATTGCCGGTGCGTTATGTGGTGTCCAATGCCGACAATGAAAACCTGAATCGATCGCCCTTCACGGATGTTGCTGTAAGTGCGGTAGTTGTGACATTGCCCGCCGTAACGTATTTGAATTTGTATGATGATCCGGACGAAGGGCCTATTGTCAATTGCTCAACCTTGCGCGATGACCCGCAGGGCACGGGTAAGGTCATCGAAGTACGGGTCGCCGGGGGCGAAGACCGTCTGGCCGATCAGGCACTGACCTTCAACTTCCAGGGTTACAGCGATGCTGAAGGGACGACGCCCATTGCTGACACGGCCCACGAATTCACTTATACCCCAAACGCTCAAGAGGCCGCGTCAGGGTTCACTGTGCGGGTGCCCTACGACCCTTACGTGCTGAACATCCGGCTCGGTTACGGCGGTATCCAATACACCGCCGTGATCAACGGGCTGCCGGTGCCTTCGGCGGAAGAAATCAGGTTGGTCTACGTAGAGTTGCCAGGCGGCGGCGGTGCGACGTGCCCTGTCAAGTTTCGGCGATAGTTGAATGACCCGGCAAAGTGCACCGTGCAGGTGCGCTTTGCTGCATCTGCTCGTTCAAAAAAAACGATTACGACGCGGCAGGTTTCTGTCGCTGCAATATCAGATTTTTCCTACATATTGATAATTGTTCTACATGTAAATTTCCGGCGCCGCAAATGCGTTGAACCCTACATGAGAGTCCAAATTATGCGATCACTATTTTCCGTCCGGAAGCAATCCTCTGGATTGTTTGCCTTGAGCCTGATCAGCGTGGCGCTCTATTCGTCTGCGGCGGCTGCCATCGTGGTCGAAAACGGTGAAACCTATACCGTCGACTCTTCTCAGCCCGCCGACCGCTACATTGTGCGTGGCCAGTCGACCTTGAATACTTTGGCTGGCAGCTCATTACTCGACGTTTTCGTTTCAGACGGCTCTGTGCTGAACATGCAAGGGAGCCAGGTGAATGCGCAGGATTATGGCGTGCAGATCCTGAACGCTAGCGGGACGGTCAATAACAGTACGATCCGCAGCGAATTCGTTGGTATCAACGTCAGCCGTCTGTTGGGTACGGTGACCGGTGGGTCGACCCTCACGGTCAGCAACAGTGATGTTTCCGCTGCCGAAAGTGGCGCAGAGGTCACTGGGTTGAGCACACTGGTGTTGGACAACAGTCGAGTCGAAGGTACCCAGGCAGGTGCCGATGGCGTGAATGTGCGAGGTGGCTACGCCATCATTCGCAACAACTCCGTGATCACCGGTGCCAACAATGGCATCAGTATCGGCGCAGATTCCGACAATGTCGGTGACTATCGGGCAGAGGTGGACGGATCGACAGTCATTGGCCGCAACGGTGCGGCATTGGCGGTGGTGCAGGGAGCGCAGGCAACCATAGCGTTGAGCAATGGTGCACAGCTAAAAGGTGCCAATGACCTGCTGCTCGATGTCTCCGAAGGCTCAAGCGTCGATCTCACTGTGACCCGAAGCACCCTGCAAGGCAATTTCAACATCCGTGATAGCAGCTCGGGTAGCCTGGTGTTCGATGCCAGCACCGTAGCTGGAGATGTGGTGGTCGAATCGGGCAGCGAGGCTGACGTGGCATTGCGCAATGGCGCTTTCTTCACCGGCAGGCTGCAGAACGTCAACCAGATGGCTGTCGAGTCTGGTGCTGTATGGGCACTCACTGGCAACCAGCAACTGGCCAACCTGTCACTCAATCAGGGTACGGTTGATTTCAACAGTGGCCATGGGGATTTCCGCCAGCTGCAGGTAGAAAACCTCTCAGGCAGCGGCACGTTTGTGATGAATGCCGATTACACCACCAATGCACACGATACCTTGACCGTGACAGGCAACGCGACGGGTGAGCATACCTTGCAGGTCGCCGGTAGTGGTCAAGACCCGACCGACCCAAGAGCGCTGACCCTGGTGAACACGGGCGCTGGGGATGCACGCTTCAGCCTCAGTGGCGATCAGCCTGTCGACGTAGGTACCTACTCATACAACCTGGCGTCCCGTGGAGATGGCAGTGGTGGTACTGAATGGTTCCTCGACCCCGAGTCAAAGGTCATCAGCCCCGGCACCCGTTCGGTACTGGCCTTGTTCAATACCGCGCCTACCGTGTGGTACGGCGAACTCACCTCGCTGCGCAGCCGCATGGGCGAGCTGCGCTTCAACGGCGCCAAGGCCGGCCTATGGACCCGTGCCTACAGCAATAAATACGACGTCGGGGAGCAATCGGGCGTTGGCTACAGCCAGGTGCAAAGCGGCTTCTCGCTGGGCGCCGATGCACCGTTGCCGTGGGGTGACGGCCAGTGGCTGGTAGGTGCGCTGGCTGGCCATAGCCGCTCCGACCTGGACTTGACCCGGGGTACCTCCGGCAGTGTCGACAGTTACTACGTGGGTGCCTACACCACCTGGCTTGACCAAAGCAGCGGCTATTACTTCGATGCCGTGCTCAAGGCCAACCGCTTCGATAACAAGGCCAAGGTCAGCATGAGCGATGCCACCCGGGCCAAGGGCGACTACAGCAATACCGGCCTGGGCGGCTCGGTGGAGTTCGGCCGCCACATCACCTTGCACGATGGCTGGTTCGTCGAGCCGTATGGGCAACTGTCGGCAGTGGTGATCGAAGGCAAGGACTACGGTCTGGACAATGGTATGCAGGCTGAGGGTGACCAGACCCGCTCGCTGCTGGGTAAGCTTGGCAGCGTGGCGGGCCGCAATGTGCGCCTGCAAGGTGGCTCCGTGATCCAGCCGTACGTCAAGGCCGCGGTGGCCCACGAATTTGCCAAGGCCAACCGCGTGCAGGTCAACGACAACCTGTTCAACAACGACCTTTCCGGTTCGCGTGCCGAGTTCGGTGCGGGTGTGGCGGTGGCGTTCACCGAGCAGTTTTCGCTGCATGCCGATTTCGACTATGCCAAGGGCGAGCATATCGAGCAGCCCTATGGCGTGAACGTGGGGATGCGCTACAGCTGGTGATCGGTACATCCAGGGCCAACAGCCGGCAGAAGTGCACGTGTTGGCCCTGTTTTCACGGGAAAAGCCTATTTCCAGTCGAGGATCGGCCAGGCATTGAGCTGCGCATGTTCGCGCAATACAGGGTCTGGGTTGACCACGTAGGGGTGGTCGACTTTCAACAACAGCGGCAAATCATTACGCGAGTCGGAATAGAAACTCGCTCCTTCGAGATTCTCCTGCTCTTGATCCAGCCACTCCAGCAGCCGGGTGATCTTGCCCTCGCGGTACGTCAGCACCCCATGGGTCTGGCCGGTATACACCCCGTTTACCGCCTCCAGCTCGATCGCCAGGTACTCGTCCACGCCCAGCCGCGCCGCAATCGGCCCGACCAGGTGCGTGCCTGAAGCCGAGATGATGAGGATGCGGTCCCCGCGCTTGCGGTGCTCGGCAATGCAGCGGCAGGCATCGCCATAGATGATCGGCTCGATCACGTCCTCGACCCACGGCTCGACCAGGTGCTGGACCTCTTCCAGGGTGCGCCCGGCAATCGGCTCCAGGCTGAAGGCCATGTACTCCTCCATCCTCAGGTGGCCTTTGCCGTAGGCCTCCATCAGCTCATGGTCGCGGCGCAGGAACTCCTTGCCGTCGACCCAGCCCAGCCGGGCCATCTGCTCGCTCCACAGCGACGCGCAGTCGCCGTGGATCAAGGTTTCGTCCAGATCGAAAATTGCCAGTGCCATGGGTAACTCTCCTTAAGCCACTTCCCGTAGCGCCGTGGGGTCGATCGACAGGCTTACCCGCTGCCCGTCCGCGTGCAGGTCGGCCGCCGAACGGTTGAGCACGTCGACCACCAGCTCCACCTCGCGCACGCGTACCCGGTAGCGGATCACGTTGCCCAGCAGGCTGTGGCTGCGTACTTCCGCGTCCAGTGCGCCGTCGCGGCCCAGGGTGATCGATTCAGGGCGGATCGCCAGGCGGCTGGCCACCGGGCGCTGCAGCAGGCGGCTGGCGCTGTCGGCGTCGAGCAGGTTGTAGTTGCCGATGAAACCGGCGGCAAACAGGTCCACCGGCGCGGTGTAGAGGGTTTCGGCGTCGCCACTCTGGACGATACGCCCCTGGTTCATCAGGAAGATGCGGTCGGACATCGTCAGCGCCTCTTCCTGGTCGTGGGTGACAAAAATGGTGGTCAGGCCCAGTTCGCGCTGGATCGCCCGGATCTGCTCGCGCAGGTGCTTGCGAATGCGCGCATCCAGCGCCGACAGCGGCTCGTCGAGCAGCAGCAGGCGCGGGCGGGTCACCAGCGAGCGGGCCAGGGCCACGCGTTGGCACTGGCCACCGGACAACTGGTGCGGGTAGCGCCCGGCGAAGTTGCCCAGCTCCACCAGCGCCAGCGCCTCGCACACCCTGGCCTGGCTTTCATCGGCCTTGACCTTCTGCATGCGCAGGCCGAAGGCCACGTTCTGTTCCACGGTCATGTTGGGGAACAGCGCGTAGCTCTGGAACACCATGCCGATGCCGCGCTTTTGCGGGCTCAGCGGCACGATATCCTGGCCGTCGAGCAGGATCTGCCCGCTGTCCACCGGGGTCAGCCCGGCGATGCAGCGCAGCAGCGTGGACTTGCCGCACCCGGACGGGCCGAGCAGGGTGACGAATTCGCCGCGCTCGATGTGGCAGTCGATGTTCTCGAACACCGGGCTGCCGGCGTAGCTCTTGTGCAGTTTCTGTACGCTGACGAAGCTCATGTCAGGTCTTGTCCTTGTTCAAGCGGTTGGCGACCCAGGTCAGTACCAGCACGAAAGCGAAGTACGAGATCACCAGCGCGCTGTTGAAATGGCCGCTGCTGTTGCGCATGTTGTTCAGGTACACCTGCAAGGTCTCGTAGCGGGTACCGACCAGCAGGTTGGCGAACACGAATTCGCCGAACAGGAACGAGAACGACAGCAGCAGGGCTACCATCAGGCCCTTGCGCAGGTTCGGCAGCACCACCAGCAACGCCGCCTGCCAGGTGCTGGCACCGAGCAGTTGGGCGGCGTCCATCAGGTCGCGCAGGTTGATCGCCTGCAGGTTGTTGGTGATGGCCCGGTACATGAACGGCAGGGCGATGGTGAAATAGCAGCCGATCAGGATCCACGGCGTGCCGACCATCGCCATGGGCCCGCTGCCGTAGAGCTGCAGCAGCCCCACCGAGGACACCACCGGCGGTACCGCGAACGGCAGCAGGATGAGGATGTTCATCAGCGCGTCGAGCCTGGGGAAGTGGTAGTGGACCACGAACAGCAGCGGCAGGATCAGCACCACCGACAGCAGCAGCGCGCCCACGCACACCAGCAGTGACTGGGCAAAGGCGGCCAGGAAGCGCGGCTCGCTCCACAGCGCGACGTACCATTTGAAGGTCAGCCCGCTGGGCAGCAGGCTGGCCGACCAGCTGGTGGCCAGCGAGTAGAGCAGGGTGCCGGCCAGTGGCAACAGCAGGATGAGGAACAGCAGGTAGACCACGGCGCGGTGGTACCAGCCGCCAGAACGCGTGTCAGCGCGCATGGTAGCTCCTTTTCAGCAGCCATTGATGCACCACCGTGACCAGCGTCATCAGCCCCACCAGGACCATGGCCAGGGCACTGGCCAGGTTGGGGTCGAGGCTGATGTCACCGGCCACCAGGCCAGCGATGCGGATCGGCAGCACGTTGAAGTTGCCGGTGGTCAACGCGTACACGGTGGCATACGCACCGAGGGCATTGGCCAGCAGGATGACGAAGGTGCCCAGCAGTGCCGGGGTCAGCACCGGCAGGCCGATGTGGCGCCAGAATTGCCAGTGGTTGGCGCCCAGCAGCGCGGCCGACTCGCGCCAATTTTCACGCAGGGCGTCGAACGCCGGGTACAGCAGCAGCACGCCAAGCGGGATCTGGAAGTAGGTGTACACCAGGATCAGCCCGCTTTTGGAGTAGATGCTGAAGTCTTCCAGCAGGCCGGCCTGCTTCAGCAGCAGGGTCAGCGCACCGTTGAAGCCGAGCAGGATGATGAAGGCGAAGGCCAGCGGCACCCCGGCGAAGTTGCTGGTCATGTTGGCGAAGGCGCTGACGAAGTCGCGCAGCTTCGAGTCCACCTGGCGCAGCGAGTAGGCGCCGAGGGTGGCAATGACGATGCCGAACAGGCTCGACCAGAAGCTGATCTCCAGGCTGCGTTGCAGGGCCTGCAGGTAGAACTTCGAGGCGAACACCTTGCTGAAGTTGGCCACGCCCCAGCCTGCTTCCGATTGCAGGCTGTTGATCGCCACCCAGGCCAGCGGGGCGATCTGGAAAATGACGAAGAACACGGCGAACGGTAGCAGGCAGAGCAGGGCCAGGTAGCGGCCATGGTTGCTGCTGCGCTTGGCTTTGGTCACTTCAGCAGCTCCCGGCAGACGCTCTTGTCATGCGGTGCGCCAAGCAGCTCGCAGATGGTCCCGCACAGCTCGGTCTGCAGCGGCTTGGCCGCCGGGTCCAGGCTGAAGGCATCGCCGAAGACGAACAGCGGTACTTCGCGTTCTTCGGCGAGCAGGCCGTTGTGCGAGCGGTCGTTGTTCATGCCGTGGTCGGCGGTGACCAGCACCTGGTAGCCCTCTTCGAGCCAGCCCGGCAGGTAGTCGGCCAGGAGGATGTCGGCACTGCGTGCGGCGTTGCGGTACTGGCTGCTGTCCAGGCCGTGATGGTGGCCGGCGTCGTCGATGTTCATCGGGTGTACCAGCAGGAAATTGGGGGTGTGCCGGCGGCGCAGGTATTCGCCATCGGCCAGCAGGTGCGAATCGGGGTAACGGTCGTCCCAGTAGAACAGCCCGTGCTGGATTGGCAGCTTGGGCGCGTGGGTATGGCGGTCGCGCTGCGCGTCGAAGGGGGAGCGGTTGTACAGCTCGCTTATCCAGTGGTAGGCCGCCGCGGCGGTGCTGAGGTTGGCTTCGCGGGCGTAGTGGAACACGCTGCGCTGGTTGGACAGGCGGCTGACCTTGTTGTGCACGATGCCGCTGTCGATCGGCGGCACGCCGGTGAGGATGCATTCGTACAGCGGCCGGGACAGCGATGGCAGTTCGCACTCCACGCGGTAGAGCGCGGCACGGTCGGCCTCGACATAGGCATGCAGGTGGCCCATGGCGTGGTGGGCGACCTGGTAGTTGAGGCCGTCGAGCAGGACCAGGATGACGTTGTGTTGCATGGTGGCTCCAGTCATATACGCGTTGGCTTCTTCGCGGGCTCGCCCGCTCCCACAGGTACTGCAGAAGCCTCAAACCTGTAGAGGTCCTGTGGGAGCGGGCGTGCCCGCGAAAAGGCCGGATCAGGCACTGCAAAAACTAGCCATTTACTCCATCTCGATGATCACTTGCTCCTGCCACATCTGCGGCAGTGCCTTGGAGGTCTTTTCCCAGGCCTCGGCGTCCTTGATCGGCTGCGCCGCCTGGTACTGCTCGTTGGGCAGCAACTTGGCCTGGACATCGTCCGGCAGCTTCAGGTGCTCGGCACGGATCGGCCGCGCATGCCCTTTGGCCAGGTTGATCTGCCCGGCATCACTGAAGATGTATTCACGCGTCAGCTTGGCTGCATTCGGGTGCTTGGCGTACTTGTTGATGATGGTGGTATAGCCGGAGATCACCGAGCCGTCCGCCGGGATCAGCACTTCGAAACGCTTGGGGTCGATCTGTTCGCGGTAGCTCAGGCCGTTGAAGTCCCACACCACGCCGACCTCGACCTCACCCTTCTCCAGCGTCTGGATGGTCGGGTTGGCCAGCGACAGGCGCTTCTGCTGGGCCAGTTTGGTGAACAGCTGCAGGCCCGGCGCCACGTTGCGCTCGTCGCCCTTGTAGGCGATGGCCGCAGCCAGCACGCCATTGGCGGCCTGGGCAGCGGTGCCGACATCGCCGATGGCGACCTTGTACTTGCCTTTTTCCAGGTCATGCCAAGTTTTCGGGCGCTCGTCTTCCTTGACCAGGTCCTTGTTGATGATGAAGGCGATGGTGCCGGTATAGGCCAGCGCCCAGTGACCGTCCTTGTCCTTGGCCCACACCGGCACCTGGTCCCAGGTGCTGGGCTTGTAGGGCTGGCTCACACCCTTGGTCACGGCGATCGGGCCGAACGCGGCACCCACGTCGCCAATGTCGGCGCTGGCGTTATCTTTCTCGGCTTCGAACTTGGCAATTTCCTGGGCCGAGCTCATGTCGGTGTCGCTGTGCTTGAGGCCGTACTTGCTGGCCAGGTCTTCCCAGGTGCCTTTCCAGTTGGCCCAGGCATCGGGCATGCCCACGCTGTTGACGTTACCTTCCTTGCGGGCCGCGTCTTCCAGGGCCTTGAGGTCGGTACCGGCGGCCATGGCCGTGGTGCACAGGGCGATGGCCGAACCGAGCAGTGACGCCATGAAGAACTTTTTCATCCGAAGCTCCTTTGGGTGAGTGCCTTTGCGAATCATTGTTATGAGTAAAGCCGTTGCCTGAGACCCTTGGTCTAGGTCAGCAAACCTTGAGCCAAGGTAGGCCGCTTGCGTGACAATTTGATGTAGGGCAAAGCCCGCGCAGGTGTAAGCGGGTTCCTGGCAATACAGCGTAGACCATGGCCAGTCCCCGGTTTTGCGGGGCTGGCCCGATTCTGGCAGTGCGTCCAGTGCAGCTTTGTCACAGGATGTTCATCAGCCCTGCCTAGGCTTGCACTATTCTCCAGATGCCCCGTCATGGGGCTGGACTAGTCCAGATAGGTAACCTTTGATGCAGTCGATGCCTCCGCGCGCGGTAACAGCCATCTGCCATGCCCTGCAGGAGCAGATCGAGCACGGCCTGCTGGCGCCGGGCGGCAAGCTGCCGGCTGAACGCAGGCTCAGCGAGGTGTTCGACACCACCCGCATCACCCTGCGTGAGGCGCTGGTGCAGCTGGAAGCCCAGGGCCTGATCTACCGCGAAGAGCGCCGCGGCTGGTTCGTTGCGCCCGAGCGGCTGACCTACGATTTGATCCAGCGCAGCCACTTCCACGCCATGGTGCGGGACCAGGGGCGGGTGGCCAGTACCGAACTGCTGTCCGCGCGGTTGCAGCCGGCTTCGGCCGCGATTTGCGCGCGCCTGCAGCTGCCGGCGTTGTCCAGCGTGGTGCGCATCTGCCGGTTGCGGCGGATCGACGGGCGAGCGGTGCTGTATGCCGAGCATTACCTCAATCCGCGGTATTTCCCGGCGATCCTCGAACAGGACCTGGCCCAGTCGCTGACCGAGATCTATGGGCGGGTGTATGGCATCCAGTATGGGCAGGTATGCTTCGAGATCTGGCCGACGGCGTTGCCGGTGGAGGCGGCCAGTGCGTTGAAGGTATCAGCGGGTAGCCCCGGGTTGCACATCACCCGGGTCAACAGCGACCAGCATGGACACCTGATCGACTGCGACCTCGAGTATTGGCGACATGATGCCATCCGTATTCGTGCCCAGGCCGGGTGAGCAGGGTGCCTGGTGTCGCGATGGGGCTGCGAAGCGGCCCTAGTTCGCTGCGCTGCTGCCCTCCGCCATGCTCCCACCCGCGGCCGTCACCACCTGCACCGACAGGCGCGGCGTCGCCAGGTCCAGCCCCGCTTCATCCAACTGCCGCTTCAACGCCAGGTTGAACGCCCGCGACACCTCCCACTGCTTGATCGGCGCGGTCTTGAACCGCGCCCGCAGGATCGCCGAGCCCGACTCGAAGCTTTCCACGCCCTGCAGCTCCAGTGGCGACCAGATATTGCGGCGCATCAGCGGGTCGTTGCGCAGTTTCTGCCCCACCTCGCGAACCAGGCTGATCGCCTGGTCGATGTTCATGCTGTGCGGGATCGCCACGCGGAAAATCGCGTAACCGAACTCGCGCGAGTAGTTCTTGATGCTCTTGATCTCGCTGAACGGGATGGTATGCACGATGCCGTCGATGTCGCGCAGGCGCACGGTGCGGATGGTCAGCCCTTCCACCGTGCCCAGGTGGCCGCCGACATCCACGTAGTCATCGATGGCCAGCGAGTCCTCGATGATGATGAACAGCCCGGTGATCAGGTCGGCCACCAGCGATTGTGCGCCAAAACCGATGGCCAGGCCGATCACCCCGGCACCGGCCAGCAGCGGGGTGACGTTCATGCCCATGTTGGCCAGGGCGACGATGACCGCGATGATGAAAATGACCACGAACATCACGTTGCGGATCAACGGCATCATGGTTTGCGCGCGGGCGTTGGCCAGGCCGCGACGCGAACGCACCAGGGCGTGGTGCACGGCGGTGTCGGCGAGAATCCACACCAGCCAGGCGACGATCAGTGTGCCGGCCAGGCCCAGCAGGCGCAGGCTTATGTCGTGGCCCTCGCCCTCGGCGAAGCTGATCATCGACAAGCCCCACACGCGCAGGCCCAGTTCGATGAACAGCAGCCAGATGAACAGGTGCAGCAGCAGGTAGGCGAAATTGCGCAGGCGTTCGGCGTATACCGCCTGGCGCCTGTTGGCCCGCTTGGGGTTGGCGGCATGGCGGCGCACCAGTCCGTTGAGCACCATGCACACCACCACCAGCACGGTGCACATCAGCGACTGGCGCAGGGCGGTGCTGGTGTCGCCGGCGGAAACGAAGGTGGCGAACAGCGAGATGGCCACCAGGATCAGCGCCGGCACGAACCAGAAACTGCCGAGGATCTCGATGGTGTCGCTGAGGGTGCGCCGGGTCAGGCGCCGTGACAGTGGCTGGTTGCGGATCAGATGGGCGATGGGCCGGCGAAAACGCAGGATGAACAGCCCGGTGCACAGCGCCGCAATCACGTTGGCCAGGGTCGCCAGGGCATGCGCCAGGTGGCTGCCGAGGGCGACGGTCAGGCGTGGGTCGCTCATGGCCTCGCCGAACGCGGCGAAGCTGCCGATCAGCCACAGTGGGCGGAATGCCTGGTGGCGCAGGATATACAGGGCGCGGTGGCGGTGCGGGCCGTCAAGCAGCGAAAAGGCGATGACGCAGATGGCCGAGAAGCAGGTCCCCACCACCAATGCATAGGCCAGCACCATGGCCAGCGACTTGCCCAGCGACGGTGGCAGCACGACGCTCAGGTACACGGTGAACACCAGCGCCACCAGCCATGGGCCCAGCTTACGCAGGGCGAAACGCACCAGGTCCCAGGTGCGCGGGTGCTGCGGCAGCTCCTCGCTCAGGCCGAAGCGCAGGCGTACCCGGTGGCCAACCCAGTTGAAGGCATAGGCCAGCACGCTCCATACGGCGATGACCGCAGCAAAGCCGAACAGGATCGCCGGCCACTGGTGCACCGGCACGACCAGTTCGCTCAGTTCGGCCTGGGCCTGTTCGATTTCCGCCGCCCAACGGTGGAACGGGCTGGCGTCGCCGCTGAACTGTTTTTCGAGATCATGCAGGGCGCCGCCGATCAGGCCGAGCACGCCCTGTTCGACGCTGGGTTGTGACTGTTTGCTGGCATCGCGCAGCTTTTTCAGGTCGGCCAGCAGCTTGGTCCGCTGCTGGTCGTTTTCCAGGGTCCTGATCACCTCGTCCAGCGACTTGTCCAGCGGTTCGCTGGCTTGCGGTTGCGCGGGCGCGCTACCGCCAAGCAGGCCGGGCAAGCCGGCGGCTTGTACTGGAGTGATGAACAGCAACAGCAGCAGAAACAGGCAACGCAGGAGGGCGGGCACGGGCAAAACTACCTCAGGTCAAACGATGGACCGAGTGTAGAGCTTTACGACGGCAGTTGCTCCAGGATCTTCCAGCAGGTGAGGCCGAAGATGCCCAGGGTGCCGACCCACATCATCACCACGCCAATGTTGCGTTCGCGCAGGCTGAAGCCGACCGTCAGCAGCAACAGGAACAGGAACACTGGCACGAACAGGGACAGGAAGGGGGACATGGACAGCAATCCTTTTGCAGTGGGGCCATGTAACAAGCATAGCGGGTAGCGGGCGAAGCGGGATTGACCTTGAGCAGGTCTGGGCAGGGCCGGCCTTTTCGTGGGTTTGCCCGGGAAAAGGCCGGCCCTGCCTGCATCAAGGCAACTCGCGGCAACGGTAGAAGGCGCTCAGCACCTTCACCAGGTGCGCCAGGTCATGGCTGCCGCACAGCTCGCGGATCGAGTGCATGGCAAAGGTCGGCAGGCCGATATCCACCGTACGTACGCCCAGGTGGCTGGCGGCAATCGGGCCGATGGTCGAGCCGCAGCCCATGTCGCTGCGCACCACGAAGCTCTGTACCGGCACTTCCTCGGCCATGCACAGGTGGCGGAAGAACCCGGCGGTTTCGCTGTTGGTGGCGTAGCGCTGGTTGTTGTTCACCTTGATCACCGGCCCAGCGTTGAGCTTGGGCCCGTGGTTGCCGTCGTGCTTGTCGGCGTAGTTGGGGTGCACGCCGTGGGCGTTGTCGGCCGACACCATCAGCGAGCGCTGGATGGTGCGCACGTAGGCATCGCCATCCGGCAACAGGCGTTGCAGGGTCTGCTCGAGCATCGGGCCGTCGGCGCCGCAGGCCGAGCAACTGCCGACTTCTTCATGGTCGGTGCACACCAGCACGCAGGTTTCATCGCTGTCGGCCGCCAGCAGCGCCTGCAGACCGGCGTAGCACGACAACAGGTTGTCCAGGCGGGCGCCGGCAATGAAGTCGCCGTTCAGGCCGACCAGCGCGGCGTCCTGGGTGTCGTAGAAGCTCAGCTCGTAATCCAGCACCACATCGGCGATCAGCTCGTGCTCGCGGGCCAGCTGCTCGGTGAGCAGGGCGCGGAAGTCGATGCGCTCGTCACCCGCGACCTGGGCGAGGATGGGCGGCAGCTCGTTCTGCGGGTTGATCGCCCAGCCTTCGTTGGCAGTGCGGTTGAGGTGAATGGCGAGGTTGGGGATGACCGCGATCGGCAGCTTGAAGTCGATCAGCTGGCTTTCCACCTTGCCGTCACGGCGGTAGGTGACCCGGCCGGCCAGCGACAGGTCGCGGTCGAACCACGGCGCCAGCAGCGCGCCGCCATACACTTCGACGCCCAGTTGCAGGAAGCCCTGGCGCTGCAGCTCGGGCTGCGGTTTTACCCGCAGGCATGGGCTGTCGGTGTGTGCGCCGACCATGCGAATGCCATTCAGCAGCGGTGCCTGCTTGCCCAGCTTGATGGCGATGATCGATGAATCGTTGCGGGTGACGTAGTAGCGACCGCCAGGCACGGTGGCCCAGCTGTCACGCTCGTCCAGGCGCTGGTAGCCGGCAGCTTCCAGGCGCTGGGCCAGGCTGGCGGTGGCATGGAAGGGCGTAGGGGAAGCCTTGAGGAAGTCGATCAGGCCAGAATTCAGTGCGTCGCGCATAGCTCACTCCAGACAGCAGTGGCGCGAGTTTAGCGTATTAGGCCGGCAAATTGTGTGGAGCCCATCGCCGGCACTCTCGATTCAAAAAGGCGCCGGGCACTCGAACTTCATCCGCTCGCCGGAAACCGGGTGGGTAAAGCTCAGCATCGACGCATGCAGGCACAGCCGCTCATGGGCCGCCAGCGCCTCGGGGTTGGCATACAGGCGGTCGCCCAGCAGCGGGTGCCCGATCGACAGCATGTGCACGCGCAGCTGGTGCGAGCGCCCGGTGATCGGCGTCAGCTCCACCCGGCAATGGTCGCCACAGCGCTCGATGATGCGCCAGAACGTCAACGCGTGCTTGCCCAGCGCGTGGTCCACCACATGCCGTGGCTTGGTCGGCGGGTCGTAGCGCAGGGGCAGGTCGATGCTGCCGCTGTCCAGCGCCGGCTGGCCCCAGCACAGTGCGGTGTAGGCCTTTTCGGTCTCGCGGTCGTGGAACTGGCGGGACAGTTCACGGTGGCTATCGGCATCGCGGGCCAGCAGGATGATGCCGGAGGTTTCCCAGTCCAGGCGGTGCACGATCAGCGCATCGGGGTAGCCGTTTTCCTGCAGGCGGGTGATCAGGCAGTCCTTGTTGTCGTCGGCACGGCCCGGTACCGAGAGCAGCAAGGTCGGTTTGTTGATCACCAGGATGGCGGCGTCTTCGTGCAGGATCTGGATGTTGGACAGCGGCATTGCGGGGTCTCTATTGAAACGAGGGAAAGCCATTGGGGCCGCTTTGCGGCCCATCGCGACGCAAGGCCGCTCCTGCACGGGGGTATGCATTTCCCGGCAGGGCGGCCTTGCGTCGCGATGGGCTGCACAGCAGCCCCAATGGCTGATTGCGCGGATCAGCGATCCGGCAACGTGATGTTCAGCTCCAGAATCGAGCAGCTGCCCTGGTTTTCCAGTTCGATATGCACGTCATCGTTGCCGATGTTCACATACTTGCGGATCACTTCCAGCAGTTCTTTCTGCAGCGCTGGCAGGTAGTCCGGCTCGCTGCGTTGGCCGCGCTCGTGCGCCACGATGATCTGTAGACGCTCTTTCGCTACCGACGCGCTGGTCTGTTTCTGTCTGCCACGAAAGAAGTCAAAAAGGTTCATGGTTTACTTGCCTCCAAACAGGCGCGCGAAGAATCCTTGCTTCGGCACTTCGATGAACCGCAGTGGCTTCTCTTTGCCCAGCAGACGGTCGACGGTATCGCTATAGGCCTGGCCGGCATCGCTCTGGTCGTCGAGGATGACCGGGATGCCCTGGTTGGAAGCCTTCAGCACCGCCTGGGATTCGGGGATCACGCCCTTGAGCTTGATCGCCAGGATCTCTTCGACGTCGGCGATGCTCAGCATTTCGCCCTTTTCCACGCGCTCCGGGTGGTAGCGGGTGATCAGCAGGTGTTCCTTGATCGGCTCTTCGCCGTTCTCGGAGCGGCGCGACTTGCTCGACAGGATGCCCAGCATACGGTCGGAGTCACGTACCGAGGACACCTCGGGGTTGGTCACCACGATGGCTTCGTCGGCGAAGTACATGGCCAGGTGCGCGCCTTTCTCGATACCGGCCGGCGAATCGCAGATGACGAACTCGAAGTCTTTCTTCAGTTCCATCAGGACCTTTTCCACGCCTTCCTGGGTCAGCGCGTCCTTGTCACGGGTCTGGCTGGCGGCCAGCACGTACAGGTTTTCCAGGCGCTTGTCCTTGATCAGGGCCTGCTGCAGGTTGGCTTCGCCGTTGACCACGTTGACGAAGTCGTACACCACGCGGCGTTCGCAGCCCATGATCAGGTCGAGGTTACGCAGGCCGACGTCGAAGTCGACGATGACGGTCTTGTGCCCACGCAGTGCGAGGCCGGTACCAATGGCGGCGCTGGTGGTGGTCTTGCCCACACCCCCCTTGCCGGAAGTAACCACGAGAATCTTGGCCAAGGTGTTTCACCCCTAAATAATCGGGACTTGGGTCCCTGCAAAATACAAAAAACGGCAACGAACAAAATGTTGCCTAAAAATGCCCGCAAGTATCCGTTAAAGACGGGTGATGTTCAACACGTCGCCAGACAGGCTGACTTGCACCCCGGTGCCCCACAGCGGGTCGCGGCGCAGGTCTTCGCAAACCTTGTACTGGCCGGCGATGGAGACCATTTCGGCGGTCATCTGCTGGCAGAAGATACGCGCCTTGGTATTGCCCTTGATGCCGGCCAGGGCCCGGCCACGCATGGCGCCGTACACATGGATGTTGCCATCGGCCAGAAGTTCCGCCCCCGGGCTGACCGAGGCGGTCACCACCAGGTCGCCGCCCTGGGCGTAGATCTGCTGGCCGCCACGCACCGGCGCGGTGATGATGCGGGTCGGGCGCACCTCGGGCTCGAGGATCGGCGGCGGCACCGGGGCCGGCTCGGGCTTCTTCACCTCGGGCTCGGGCTCCAGCGGCCGTTCGCGGGCACCCGACGGCGGCAGCACCGGCAGGTCGATGGCAATGGCCGCGGCAATGTCCTCGATACGGTTGGCGCGGATGGCCAAGGTGCGCAGGCCGTGGTGGCGGCAGATCCGCATCAAGCCAGGCAGGTCGATTGCGCCCACGTCGGCCGGCAGCTTGTCCAGCGCCAGCACCAGCGGCGTGTTGCTGAAGAAGTTCGGTGCCTGGGCGACTTTGGCCGCCAGCTGGCGGTCAAGGGCCTCAAGGTCATTGCGCGCCAGTTCCAGCACGGTAATGGCAAGCATGCTGCCCTTGAGCTGGAACACGGAGGCGGAGTCGGGTGTGTGGTTTGGGCTCATGGTCTGCATAGACGGCTTGTTGCGAAAAAAGTGCCCTGACTTATAACGATAAGACCGGTTGCCCGCAACATGCGCTGATCCGTTGTAGAATGCGCGGCCTTTGTCTTTCCGGAAGCTTCAATGGAACGTCCGCGTTTTCGTCCCTATTTCCTTCACCCACGTTTCTGGGGCCTGTGGCTGGGCCTGGGCCTGCTGTGGCTGGTGGTCCAGCTGCCGTACCGGGCCCTGTTGAAGGTCGGTGCCGCGCTGGGGGCGGTGATGTACCGCTTTGCCGGTGAGCGGCGGCGCATTGCCGCGCGCAACCTGGAACTCTGCTTCCCGGAGCTGTCGGTCGACGAGCGGCAGCGTCTGCTCAAGGCCAACTTCGCCTCCACCGGCATCGCCTTCTTTGAAATGGCCATGAGCTGGTGGTGGCCGAAGGCGCGGCTGGCGCGCCTGGCCCATGTCGAGGGGCTGGAGCATCTGCAGGCCGCCCAGCAGGCGGGGCAGGGCGCCATCCTCATGGCGGTGCACTTCACCACCCTGGAAATCGGCGCCGCGCTGCTGGGCCAGCAGCACACCATCGACGGCATGTACCGCGAGCACGGCAACCCGTTGTTCGATTTCATCCAGCGCAGCGGCCGCGAGCGGCATAACCTCGATTCGCTGGCCGTGGAGCGCGAGGATGTACGCGGCATGCTCAAGCTGCTGCGCTCGGGCCGGGCGATCTGGTACGCACCGGACCAGGACTACGGCGCCAAGCAGAGCATCTTCGTACCGCTGTTCGGCATCCCGGCAGCGACGGTGACCGCCACCACCAAGTTCGCCCGGCTGGGCAAGGCGCAAGTGATTCCGTTCACCCAGAAGCGCCTGGAGGATGGCAGCGGCTATCGTCTGGTGATACATCCGCCGCTGGCCGACTTCCCCGGTGAAAGCGAAGAAGCCGACTGCCTGCGTATCAACCAGTGGGTCGAGCGCGTGTTGCGCGAATGCCCCGAGCAGTACCTGTGGGCGCACCGGCGTTTCAAGTCGCGACCCGAAGGGGCGCCGCGGCTGTATGACAAGAAGAAGCGCTGAGCCTGCTATGCCTGTGCCGGCCTATTCGCGGGTAAACCCGCTCCCACAGGTTCTCCACAGGCCTTGAAAGCTGTGCAATACCTGTGGGAGCGGGTTTACCCGCGAAAGGGCCGGCACTGACAGCACATCAACTCCAGGAAGGACTCGTATGGCCCCACCCCCGGTAACCGGTCTCATCCTTTCTGGCGGCGGCGCCCGTGCCGCCTACCAGGTCGGTGTGCTGGCCGGCATCGCCGAGCTGTTGCCCACGGCCGCGCCCAACCCGTTCCTGGTTATCGTCGGCACTTCGGCCGGGGCCATCAACGCCGTGACCCTGGCCAGTGGCGCCACGCACTTCCATGACACCGTGCAGAAGCTGACGGCGTTCTGGCAGAACTTCCGCAGCCACCTGGTCATCCGCAGCGACTGGCCGGGCGTGGTCCGCCAGGCCAGCCGCTTCGTTGGCCACAACCTGCTGGGCCTGGGTGGCCCGGCGCCGGTGGCGTTGCTCGACAGCAGCCCGCTGCGTGGCCTGCTGCAGGCGCATCTGAACCTGGACGGAATCGCCCATTCCCTCGCTGCCGAACAGTTGCGGGCCGTCGCGGTGACGGCGTTCGGCTATGAGTCTGGCCAGGCAGTCACCTTCTACCAGGGCCGCGGTACCATCGAGGCCTGGTTGCGCCACCGCCGTATCGGCATGCCCACGTCGTTGACCATCGACCACCTGCTGGCCAGCGCCGCCATCCCGCTGCTGTTCGCCCCGGTGCAGCTTGGTGATGAATATTACGGTGACGGCGCGGTACGCCAGTCGGCGCCGATCAGCCCGGCCCTGCACCTGGGCGCCAGCCGCGTTCTGGTGGTCGGGGTCAGCGGCAACCCGCAGCGGCCAGCGCCGCCATTGCCGACCCAGCGTGTGTTCAGCGGGCAGCAGCCGAGCCTGGCGCAGATCGGCGGGCACATGCTCAACAGCACATTCATCGACAGCCTGGAAGACGACATCGAACTGCTGCAGCGCCTCAACCACCTGAGCCGCCTGTTGCCGGCGCACCTCGATGCCCGGCGCCTGGGGCTGGCGCCCATCGACGTGCTGGTGGTCGCACCCAGCCAGCCGCTGGACGAGATCGCCGCACGCCACCGGCGCGAGTTGCCGGCGGCGTTGCGCCTGTTCCTGCGCGGGCCGGGGGCTACGCGGACGAGTGGCGCAGGGGTGTTGAGCTACCTGCTGTTCGAGGCCAGCTATTGCAGTGAACTGATCGAGCTGGGGCGCAGGGATGCGTTGGCCAAGAAGCGCGAGTTATGCCAGTTCCTCGGTATCTGATGTTGCCCGTTCAGGCCCTATCGCCGGCAAGCCGGCGATAGGGGCGAGACAGCTTTTATTCGGCTATCTGCAGCTTGCGCGCCTGGGTATACACATAGCGGACCTTTTCATACTCGAACGGCGAGTTCAGCTGGCCATAGCGGAAGTTGGTGGTATAGCGCTTGTCCACCACGCGCAAGGCAAAGATTTCCGGGTGGTCGCTGCTGGCTTCGGCCACGTTCAGGTAGTTGACCGCCTGCTCGCCCGCGTAGTCCACCACCAGCCCGGTGGTGTCGCGCAGGTTCGACGGGCCCAGCACCGGCAGCATCAGGTACGGGCCGTCCGGCACGCCATAGAAGCCCAGGGTCTGGCCAAAGTCTTCGCTCTGGCGCGGCAGGCCCATCTTGGTCGCCGGGTCCCATAGCCCACCGACACCAATGATGGTGTTGAACATCAGCCGCGCGGTGATCTCCGCCGAGCGCTTGGCCTTGAGCTGCAGCACGCTGTTGAACAGGTTCGGCACATCGCCCAGGTTGTTGAAGAAGTTGCTCACGCCGGTGCGCACGAAGCGCGGCGTGACGTACTGGTAACCGCTGACCAGCGGCAGCAGCACCCATTGGTCGAGGCGGTAGTTGAAGTGGTAGATGCGGCGGTTGATCGACTCCAGCGGGTCGTACACGTTCAGCGCTTCCAGGGTCGAGCGTTCGAACTCACGCTGGTCCAGCCCCGGGTTGAATTTCAACTCGCGCAACGGGTCGAGGAAGCCGTCGGCCTCCGGCGTCAGCGGCGCGCTGGTGACCTGCGGGTCGGCCTCGATCACGCTGGCACGCGGGGCGGTTTCGGCAGCCAGGGCGTGGCCGGCGGCGAACAGGGCAGTGGCGAAGAGGAGTTTGTTAACCACGGAAGAACTCCAGCATGGCGTCACTGTTGACGCGGTAATTGAGGTTGCCGCAATGGCCGCCGTGGGGGTAAAGGGTCAGGCGGTCGCCAAACACCTTGCGCAGGAAACCGATGTCGCCCGGGCCGAGGATGACGTCGTCGGCGTTGTGCATCACGGCGATCTTGTCGCTGCCGCGCAGGTAGTCTTCCAGGGCATACAGGCTGACCTGGTTGACCAGCTGCAGAATGCTGTTGCCATCGGTGCGGGCGCGCCACATGGGGATGACCTGCTCGGTCATGTAGCAGTCGAAGTCGCACTGCAGGGCGCGTTTGAAGAACGGCGTGAGGCTGCTGCCCTCGGTGATCGGGAACTTCGGCGGAATGATCAGGCCGCGGCGGTTGATCAGGTCCGAGGTGAAGGCGATGTCGGCTGCGGAGAAGCGGAACGACGTGCCGATCAGCATGGCCATCTGTTCGTTGGACAGGTGCTGGCGCGACTGCTGGAAGTCGTACAGCAGGGCTTCATTGAGGTCGATGTAGCCTTTGTCCTGGAAGTAGCGGGTCAGCTTGGCCAGCATCAACTCATAGAACGTGGTACTGCGGTCGATGCCCTTGACCTGGGTTTGCACCAGCTTGTCGAGGTTGTTGATCGAGGTGTACAGGTTGACCGGCGGGTTCAGCAGCAGCACGCGCTTGAAATTGAAGCTGCGGCGGGTTTCATCCAGGTGGCTGACAAAGGCGGCATCCAGTGCCCCCAGGCTGTAGCCGGTGAGATAGAAGTCGCTGACCGGCAGGCGCGGGTGCTGCGCACGCACCGCCTGCATCACCCGGTACATGTCCTCGGCATCTTCCTGGCTGACGCCGGGAGTGGCGAAGCGTGAGGCAGCGCTCATGAAGTCGTAGCTGGTAGGTGACGACAGCTGCACCACATGGAAGCCGGCCTGGTAGAACAGCTTTTTCAGGTATTCGTTGATGCTGCTGCTATAAGGGGCGCCCGTGCCAGCGATGATGAAGATCAACGGTGCCTGGCGGTCCTGACGGGCCAGGCGGTACTTGAGTTTTTTCACCGCCCAGAAGTTGTCGGGCAGGCTGAACTCTCGCTCCGGGCGCAGGTTGAGGCTGTAGTCGGACTGGTTGATTTCGTCATCGCCGGGCAGGGTGGGGCGCTGCTCCGGCGGCGTCGTGGCAATGGTGGCCTCGAACGGGTTGGTCAAGGGGTAGCCATAACTCGCGGCGTCGATATCTCGCGCCGAAGCGGCCACCGCCATGAGCAGGCCGCCGAGCAAGGCAGCGAGGCGCAAAGATCGAAGCATGTAATCCCCCAAAAGAACGCAAGGTCGAGCAGTGTGCAGGCTAGGACCACAGCGGGCCGGGCAAAGTTGCCAGGCGTGGTGGCCTTTTGTGTACTTGTTATCTGCAACATAGCTGCAGGGTTGTGATTTTGCCTTACAACAAGTCATCAGCGATCATGGATGCTTTCGATTACCGCTATTGGAGAACTGGATGTCTCGTTCGCTGCCGCCTGCGCTGCTTGTGCTGTTTCTGGGGCTGTGGCTTGCTGCCAGTTATGGCGTGCGCTATGGGCTGATGGAGGACGCGCAGTGGGTAGGGCTGTGCACGGCGCCGGCGACTTATTGGCAATGTGAGGTGCGGTCGTTGCTGGGGCTGGGCATTCATCATCAGGTGCTGGCCTGGGGCGGGCTGGGGCTGGCGCTGCTGGCGCAGGTCATCGGCGGCCGTCGTGGCTGGTGGCTGGCGCTGCTCGGGCTGGTCTTCGCGGTGCCGGCGCTGGTGCTGTATACCGCCAGCATTGCAACGTTTGCGCTGGTGCTGGCGGGGTTGCGGTTGGTGCGAAACGCTGGGGCTACGCCGTCCCTGTAGGAGCGGCCTTGTGTCGCGATGGGCTGCGCAGCAGCCCCGGCAATCTTGAGTCGTAGTCGAGATCCCGGGGCCGCTTTGCGGCCCATCGCGACACAAGGCCGCACCTACAGCAATAGTTGTTTTCAGGCCTTGCGCGTAATCCGCAAGCTCCGCCACAACGCCGCCGTCATCAGCACACAGACCAGCGCCCACAGCCAGGCCTGCTGGTTCTCCAGCCCCTCCACGAACAACTGCGGCGCCACCCCGGCACCCACGAGGAGCGCCAGCAACGCCACTTCCGCCCGCCGCGCCGGTACCGGCCACAGCGCAAACACCAGCGCCGGCAAGGCCAGCGCTGCGCTGGGGAAGCTGCGATAGCGTGGGTCGAACACCATTGCCAACTGGCTCACCGCGGCGGCAAAGCCGGCTGCCAGCAACAGCCAGCCCGCGCGTGCCTGCAGCCAGGCGCACAGCCGCTCGCGCCAGCCCGCCCGCCGTGCCAGCGCCAGCATGGCATGGGCCAGTACCAGCAGGTTCAGCCCCGCCAGCAACAGCGCCCACAGCCATTCACCGGCAAACCGCGCATGGGTGCGCATCAGCTCGCCCCAAAGCCCCAGGCAACCCGCGCCAAATGCCGCCAGCAGCGGTAGCAGCAGGGCTGCGCTGGGGGTGGCGGGGCGCCCGGCCAATATCAGCATGAATGCCGCCAGCAGGGCGCTGGCCAGCCACCACTGCGGCCAGTGCGGCAAGTTGCTCACCGGCCCTTCGAGCACGCCCTTGTCCTGCCGCTCGGCATCGTAAAGCCCCCAGTAACCGCCGACTGCCCCTTCGTTGGCGCGCTTCCATGGCTGGTCGAACGCCTCGATCAGGTTGTAGCGCCAACCGTTGCTTTCCGCCATGGCGACGAAGCCGCGAAGGAAACGCGCCTCGTTGACCCGGCTCGGCACCGCCGTCTCGCGCTGGCGGCCTTCGCTGGGCCAGCCGGTTTCGCCGATCAGGATGTCCTTGGGCGCGAAGCGCGTGCCGAACACCCGCCGCACATCGGCGACATGGGCCAGGGCTTGATCGATGCCGCGCGGGTCATCTTCCCAGTACGGCAGCAGGTGGATGGTCAGGAAGTCCACTGCCGGCGCCACTTGCGGGTGCTGCAGCCAGAACTCCCAGACATCGGCGTAGGTCACCGGTACCTGCACCTGGCTTTTCACCCGGGTGATCAACTTGGCCAGCTGGGCGCCGGTTACCTCTTTGCGCAGCAGCGTCTCGTTGCCGACGATCACCGCGCTGACCACGTCGGGGTTGGCGTTGGCGGCGGCGATCAGCAGCTCGATTTCCTTCTCGGTGTCGGCCGGGTGGGCGTTGACCCAGGCGCCCAGCATCAGCTTCAGCCCATGTTTGCGGGCCAGTGCCGGAATCGCCTCAAGACCGGTCTGGGAATAGGTGCGGATGCACTGGAATCGCTCGGCGAGCAACGCCAGGTCGGCGTCCATGCGTGCCGGGCGCAGGCGGAACGGGCGGTCGTAGGGCGACTGGTCCTGGTCGAACGGTGTGTAGGAGGCGCATTGCAGCTTGTGCGTCGGGCTGGCGGCGTCGGGCAGCTGTGCCGGCTTGCCGAGCCCGTACCAGAGCCCTCCCAGCCCGGCCAGGGCGAGCAGGCAGGCAAGCAGGTACAACGGCAGCAGGTGGGCAGAACGGAGCATCGGGCGGTCCATCGTCAGGCGCAAAAGGGTAGATAGTAGCCCGGCGCCAAACCTTTGGCATGCAAGGATCGCGCAGGTCGGCACTGGAGGATGGCGCTAATGGCATAGTGCTGTCGCATATGGGCGGGTACAGGTCGCACGTGGAGCAGGTCGCCCGGTGTGGCAGGAAGATGATGCAATCTCCTAGACCTGACGAGGGGATGCTTTGATGGCTGCTTTGAGAAAAATGCGACGTTTCCTGGGTGTGGGCACCGCCCTGGTGATGGCCATGAGCGCTGCACAGGCAATGGCAAAAGAAGTAAGCATTGGTTACGTGGATGGTTGGGCCGACAGCGTGGCAACCACCAACGTGGCCGCCGAAGTGATCAAGCAGAAGCTCGGCTATGACGTGAAGCTGCAGGCTGTGGCCACCGGGATCATGTGGCAGGGCGTGGCCACCGGCAAGCTCGATGCCATGTTGTCGGCCTGGTTGCCGGTGACCCATGGCGAATACTGGGCCAAGAACAAGGACAACGTGGTCGATTACGGCCCGAACTTCAAGGACGCCAAGATCGGCCTGATCGTCCCCGAGTACGTCAAGGCGGTGAGCATCGCCGACCTCAAGACCGACGATACCTTCAAGCAGAAGATCGTCGGCATCGACGCCGGCTCCGGTGTGATGCTGAAAACCGAGCAGGCCATCAAGGACTACGACCTGACCGGCTACAAGCTGCAGGCCAGCTCCGGTGCGGCGATGACGGCAGAACTGGGCCGTGCCTACAACAAGCAGCAGTCGATCGCGGTGACCGGCTGGGTACCGCACTGGATGTTCGCCAAGTGGAAGTTGAAGTTCCTCGAAGACCCGAAAGGCGTGTATGGCGCTGCTGAAACCGTGAACAGCATCGGCAGCAAGGAGCTGGCGAGCAAGGCGCCGGAAGTGGCGGAGTTCCTGAAGAAGTTCAGCTGGCAGTCGAAGGACGAGATTGGCGAGGTGATGCTGGCGATCCAGGAAGGGGCCAAGCCTGAAGCGGCGGCCAAGGACTGGGTGGCCAAGCACCCTGAGCGCGTGAAGGAGTGGACCGGCAAGTAACAACCCGTCAGGGCCAGTTTTGCTGCTTCGCGGGCACGCCCGCTCCCACAGGAACTGCACCGACTTCAAGGGCAGCGAAAATCCTGTGGGGGCGGGCGTGCCCGCGAATGGGCCTTCACATGGGCCTTCACTTTGTTACGCAACTGGTAAAACACCGTTGCATCTAAGACTAAGGTCGTCTGGTTGGCGTCCGACAGCCGCATAAAGTAGGGGTCGTGGGTTCTCCCCTATCTGTGCTGCTAGGACAAAAACAATGAACGACAGCATTTACCTCTCGATACAAAACAGCCCCCGTTTCAAGGAGCTGGTCACCAAGCGCGAACGGTTCGCCTGGATTCTCTCGGCGATCATGCTCGGCCTGTACTGCGCCTTCATCCTCCTGATCGCCTACGGTCCGCAGATCCTGGGTACCAAGCTCAGCCCGGACTCCTCGATTACCTGGGGCATTCCCCTGGGCGTCGGCCTGATCGTCTCGGCATTCGTGCTGACCGCCATCTACGTGCGCCGCGCCAATGGCGAGTTCGATGAGCTGAACAAGGCCATCCTGAAGGAGGCGCAACAATGATTCGACATGCCAAAACCCTGGCCGTACTGGCCTGCGGTGCCTTCGCACCCGCCGTGTGGGCCGCCGATGCCCTGACCGGCGAGGTGCAGAAACAACCGCTGAACGTTTCCGCCATCGCCATGTTCGTGGCCTTTGTCGCCTTTACCCTCGGCATTACCTACTGGGCTTCCAAGCGCAACAAGTCGGCTTCCGACTACTACGCCGCAGGCGGCAAGATCACAGGTTTCCAGAATGGCCTGGCAATTGCCGGTGACTACATGTCGGCGGCCTCGTTCCTGGGCATTTCCGCGCTGGTGTTCACTTCCGGCTACGACGGCCTGATCTACTCGATCGGCTTCCTGGTGGGCTGGCCGATCATCCTCTTCCTGATCGCCGAACGCCTGCGCAACCTGGGCAAGTACACCTTTGCCGACGTGGCCTCGTACCGCCTCGGGCAGAAGGAGATCCGCACCCTGTCGGCCTCCGGTTCGCTGGTGGTGGTAGCGTTCTACCTGATCGCGCAGATGGTCGGTGCCGGCAAGCTGATCGAGCTGCTGTTCGGCCTGGACTACCACGTGGCGGTGATCCTGGTCGGTATCCTGATGTGCCTGTATGTACTGTTCGGCGGCATGCTGGCCACCACCTGGGTACAGATCATCAAGGCCGTGCTGCTGCTGTCCGGGGCCAGCTTCATGGCGCTGATGGTGATGAAGCATGTGGGCTTCGACTTCAACACGCTGTTCTCCGAAGCGATCAAGGTGCACGCCAAGGGCGAAGCGATCATGAGCCCGGGCGGCCTGGTCAAGGACCCGATCTCGGCCTTCTCGCTGGGCCTGGCACTGATGTTCGGTACCGCCGGCCTGCCGCATATCCTGATGCGCTTCTTCACCGTCGGCGACGCCAAGGAAGCGCGCAAGAGCGTGCTGTATGCCACCGGTTTCATTGGCTACTTCTACATCCTGACCTTCATCATCGGCTTTGGCGCCATCCTGCTGGTCAGCACCAACCCGGACTTCAAGGACGCCGCTGGCGCCCTGCTGGGTGGCAACAACATGGCAGCGGTGCACCTGGCCAATGCCGTGGGTGGCAGCGTGTTCCTCGGCTTCATCTCGGCAGTGGCCTTCGCCACCATCCTGGCGGTGGTTGCCGGCCTCACCCTCGCCGGTGCCTCGGCGGTCTCCCACGACCTGTACGCCAGCGTATGGCGCAAGGGCAAGGCCAACGACAAGGACGAGATCCGCGTGTCGAAGATCACCACCGTCGCCCTCGGCGTACTGGCGATCGGCCTGGGCATCCTGTTCGAGAAGCAGAACATCGCCTTCATGGTCGGCCTGGCGTTCTCCATCGCCGCCAGCTGCAACTTCCCGGTACTGCTGCTCTCGATGTACTGGAAGAAGCTGACCACCCGTGGCGCCATGATCGGCGGCTGGCTGGGCCTGGTCAGTGCAGTGACGCTGATGATCCTCGGCCCGACCATCTGGGTACAGATTCTCGGCCACGAGAAGCCGGTCTACCCGTACGAGTATCCGGCACTGTTCTCGATGCTGATCGCCTTCGTCGGTATCTGGTTCTTCTCGATCACCGACAAGTCCAAGGCTGCTGAAGACGAACGTGCGCTGTTCTTCCCGCAGTTCGTGCGTTCGCAGACCGGCCTGGGGGCATCGGGCGCGGTATCGCACTGATCTTCACTGCAATGAAAAAACCGCGCTTCGGCGCGGTTTTTTCTTGTCTGTGGCGCTAGATCATGCCTAGCAGCAACAACACCAGCAGGATCACCAGCACCACGCCGATGATGCCGGACGGGCCGTAGCCCCAGCTGCGTGAATGTGGGAAGACCGGTAAGCCACCAATCAACAGCAGAATCAGGATGATGATCAGAATCGTGGTCATGACGGAGTCCTTGCGTGGTTGGGGGTCAAGGGCCTCGGACTGCTGGCCTCTTGTAAATTGGGACCGACGCCGCTTGGGAAAGATTCCATTCGTGTACCGACAGTGCTGGCACGGACGCATGCTGCCCCATTCACTACCCTGATGAACCCTGCCGTTACCCAGGCCCTTGTTTAGACTCCAGTCACTCTTCATGCAAACAAGGCCAGCCACCATGCAAAACCGCATCATGATCACCGGCGCCGGGTCCGGCCTCGGTCGCGAGATCGCCCTGCGCTGGGCGCGCGAGGGCTGGCGCCTGGCGTTGGCCGACGTCAACGAAGGCGGCCTGCGCGACACCCTGGAAGGCGTGCGCGAGGCCGGCGGCGACGGCTTCGTCCAGCGCTGCGACGTGCGTGACTACAGCCAGCTCACCGCCCTGGCGCAGGCCTGCAGCGAGCAGTTCGGCGGCATCGATGTGATCGTCAACAACGCCGGTGTCGCCGCGGGCGGGTTCTTCGCCGAATTGTCGCTGGAAGACTGGGACTGGCAACTCGCGATCAACCTGATGGGGGTGGTCAAGGGCTGCAAGGCGTTCCTGCCGCTGCTGGAACGCAGCAAGGGGCGCATCATCAACATCGCCTCGATGGCAGCGCTGATGCAGGGCCCGGGCATGAGCAACTACAACGTGGCCAAGGCCGGCGTGCTGGCCTTGTCGGAGAGCCTGCTGGTGGAGCTGCGCCAGCTCGAGGTGGCGGTGCATGTGGTATGCCCGTCGTTCTTCCAGACCAACCTGCTGGATTCGTTCCGCGGGCCGAACCCGGCGATGAAGGCGCAGGTGGGCAAGCTGTTGGAGGGATCGCCGATCAATGCGGCGGAAATCGCCGACTACATCCACCGGCAGGTTGCCGCCGGCGAATTCCTGATCCTGCCCCACGAAGCCGGGCGCCAGGCCTGGCAACTGAAACGCCAGGCGCCCGAGCGGCTGTATGACGAGATGGCCGACATGGCAATGAAAATGCGTGCCAAGGCCCATTCACGATGATTGGTCTGTAAGACAAATTACTTCGATATGTAGGGGGCTTCTGAATCGCAGTGGAACTATTGAGTAGCCAGATGTCCGCAAGGCAGGCTCCGGTTTTCCCTTTCGCTGGAGGACTGGAGCATGTTGGTAATAGGACGCGAGGTGGGGGAGGTCATCATGATCGGCGATGACATTCGGCTCATGGTGGTGGAAGCGCGCGATGGGGTGGTGCGCTTTGGCGTGGACGCACCGCGCGAGGTGCCGGTGCATCGGGCCGAAGTGTACAAGCGCATCAAGGAGGCCAGGCAAAGCAAGGCCTGATGGCGCCTGCCCTGGCCAGTTCGCCGGTAAACCCACCCCCACAAGCGGGCCCGGGGCAGCGCCACGTCGTGTGAGTGAGCTTGCCCGCGAACGGGCCAGGCCTGCTAGTCGAGCAGCTCGCGTGGCACATCATGCCTGGCCAGCAACTGGCACTGCTGGCTCTCCGGGTCGAACAGGATGAACGCCTGGCCTTTGGCCAAGGCCTGACGCACCCGCAGCACGCGGGTTTCCAGCGGGGTATCGTCGCCGTTGTCGGTGCCGTCGCGGGTGACGAAGTCTTCGATCAGACGGGTCAGGGTTTCGGCTTGCAGTTGGTCGTAAGGGATCAGCATGATGGGCGTTGCCTAGGGTGTGGGTGCGGGCATGCTACGCGAAACATTCGGCATTTTGGCGCCGCGATGGGCTGCAGGGCAGCCCCCGGGCCTTCAACCCTTGTGACCGACCAGGCTATCCACCGCGGGTACCCGTGTCTCGCTCTCCATTTGCGCATCGTGTTCCAGCTGGTGGCTGAAGCGCTCCAGGGACGCATTGGCCGGCTGCGAATCGCTGGCAAATACCGGCGGGCTCAACAGGTACGCCGACAGCAACCGGCTCAGCGCCGCCAGGCTATCGATGTGGGTGCGTTCGTAGCCATGCGTGGCATCGCAACCGAACGCCACCAGTGCGGTGCGAATGTCGTGGCCTGCCGTGACCGCCGAATGGGCATCGCTGAAGTAATAACGGAACAGGTCGCGGCGCACCGGCAAGTCATGGTCGCCAGCCAGTTTCAGCAGGTGTCGCGACAGGTGGTAGTCATAAGGCCCCGATGAGTCCTGCATGGCCACGCTCACCGCATGTTCGCTGGAGGCCTGGCCGGGCGCCACCGGGGCAATGTCGATACCGACGAATTCGCTGACATCCCAGGGCAGGGCACCGGCGGCACCCGAACCGGTCTCCTCGGTAATGGTGAACAATGGATGGCAGTCGATCAGTGGCTGACGGCCGCTTTCCACCACGGCCTTCAGTGCCGCCAACAATGCCGCCACGCCGGCCTTGTCATCCAGGTGGCGGGCGCTGATATGGCCGCTTTCGGTGAATTCGGGCAACGGGTCGAAGGCGACGAAGTCACCGATGCTCACACCCAGCGCCTCGCAATCGGCGCGGGTGGCGCAGTAGGCGTCCAGGCGCACTTCCACATGCTCCCAGCTGATCGGCATCTGGTCGATGGCGGTGTTGAAGGCGTGCCCGCTGGCCATCAGCGGCAGCACGCTGCCCCGGAACACGCCGGTGTCGGTGAACACGCTGACCCGGCTGCCTTCGGCGAAGCGGCTGGACCAGCAGCCCACCGGCGCCAGGGCCAGGCGGCCATTGTCGAGCAATTGCCGGACGCTGGCGCCGATGGTGTCCAGGTGGGCGGACACGGCGCGGTCCGGCGAGCTTTGCCGGCCCTTGAGGGTGGCACGGATGGTGCCGCGGCGGGTCAGCTCGAAGGGAATGCCCAGCTCCTCCAGGCGTTCGGCCACGTAGCGCACGATGGTGTCGGTGAAACCGGTGGGGCTGGGGATGGCGAGCATCTCAAGGAGGACGCGTTTGAGGTAGTCGAGATCGGGTTCGGGATGTCGCTCGGACATGGTCGGACTCCTTTACTGCTGTGCCGGCCTTTTCGCGGCTTAGCCGAAGAGGCCGGCACGGGTTCACGCCAAAGGCCGGCTATGCGGAAACAGCAGGTCGATGAAACGCTCGGCGGTCGGCTGCGGCTCGTGGTTGGCCAACCCGGCCCGCTCGTTGGCTTCGATGATCACGTACTCCGGCTGCCCGGCATCGCGCACCATGAAATCCAGCCCCACCACCGGGATCTCCAGCGCCCGCGCTGCCCGTACGGCGGCCTCGGCCAGCGCCGGGTGCAGGCGTTCGGTCACGTCTTCCAGGGTGCCGCCGGTGTGCAGGTTGGCGGTGCGCCGCACGTTCAAATGCTGCCCTGGTGGCAGCACATCGTCGTAGCCATGGCCCGCCGCGCCGAGGGTGCGTTCGGTCTCTTCATCGAGCGGAATCTTGCTTTCGCCGCCAGTCGCCGCCTGGCGACGGCGGCTCTGCGCCTCGATCAGCTGGCGAATGCTGTGCTTGCCGTCACCCACCACCTGCGCCGGGTGGCGAATGGCGGCGGCCACCACTTCATAACCGATGACCACGATGCGCAGGTCATGCCCGGCATGGAAGCTTTCCAGCAATACGCGGCTGTCGTACTGGCGCGCATGCTCGACGGCGCGGGTGATGTCCTCGATCGTGGTGAGGTTGACCGCGACACCTTGGCCCTGCTCGCCATCGACCGGCTTGACCACCACCGCGGCGTGCTCGTCGAGAAACGCCAGGTTGTCGTCGGCGTTGCCGGCCAGCTGCTGTGCCGGCACCTTGAGCCCGGCGTTATGCAGGGCCTGCCGGGTCAGGCGCTTGTCCTGGCACAGGGTCATGGTGACGGCGCTGGTCAGGTCGCTCAGCGATTCCCGGCAGCGAATGCGGCGCCCGCCGAGGCTGAGGGTGAACAGCCCGGCAGCGGCGTCATCTACCTGCACCTCGATACCCCGGCGCAGCGCTTCGTCGACGATGATGCGGGCATAGGGGTTGAGGTCTGCCTGCGGTCCGGGGCCGAGAAACAGCTGCTCGTTGATGCCGTTCTTGCGCTTGACCGCAAAGGTCGGCAGGTTGCGAAACCCTAGTTTCTGGTACAGGCGCTTGGCCTGGCGGTTGTCGTGCAGCACCGACAGGTCCAGGTAGGCCAGGCCGCGGCTCATGAAATGCTCGATCAGGTGGCGTACCAGCACTTCGCCGACACCGGGGCGGGTGCAGTGCGGATCCACCGCCAGGCACCACAGGCTGCTGCCGTGCTCGGGGTCGTCGAATGCCTTGGCGTGGTTCAGGCCCATGACGCTGCCGATGATCGCGCCGCTGTCTTCGTCCTCGGCCAGCCAGTAGACCGGGCCACCCTGGTCAAGGGGGGTGAGCAGCTCGGGGACGACCGGCAACATGCCGCGCGCCTGGTACAAGGTGTTGATGGCCTGCCAGTCACCGGGGTTCTGCGCCCGGCGTACGCGGAAGCCGCGGAACACCCGCTGCGCCGGGCGGTAATCGGTGAACCACAGGCGCAGGGTGTCGGACGGGTCGAGAAACAGCTGCTGTGGCGCATGGGCCAGCACCTGCTGTGGCGCAGCCACATACAGCGCGATGTCGCGTTCGCCCGGGCACTCGCCGAGCAGGTCCTCGGCCAGCCGGGCCGGGTCGGCGTAGGTGTGGCCGATCAGCAGCCGGCCCCAACCGCAATGTACGGCGCGCGGCTGGTCGTGGGGTTGGCTGCCATCGCCGGCCAGGCGTGCCTGCAGGCGCTCGTAGGAAGGCGCCTGGCCGCGCAGCAGGCGCTGGCCGTAAGCAGTTTCGTGGGCTTTCATCGATCAGAGTCCTTGTTCGGTCAGCCACAGGTTCAGTGCCGCCAGTTGCCACAGCTTGGAGCCGCGCAGCGGGGTCAACTGGCCGTGCGGGTTGTTCAGCAGGCGGTCGAGCATGGCCGGGTTGAACAGCCCCCGGTCCTGGCTGGGGTCGGTCAGCAGTTCACGTACCCAGCCAAGGGTGGCGCCTTCCAGGTGCTTCAGGCCTGGCACCGGGAAGTAGCCCTTCTTGCGGTCGATCACCTCATGCGGGATCACCCGCCGTGCGGCCTGCTTGAGTACCTGCTTGCCACCGTCGGGCAACTTGAAGCGCGCGGGAATGCGCGCCGACAGCTCCACCAGGCGGTAGTCGAGGAACGGCGTGCGCGCCTCCAGGCCCCAGGCCATGGTCATGTTGTCCACCCGTTTGACCGGGTCTTCCACCAGCATCACCGTGCTGTCCAGGCGCAGGGCCTTGTCCACCGCATCGGCGGCGCCGGGGCGGGCAAAGTGTTCGCGGACGAAGTCGCCCGCTGCATCGGTTTCCAGCAGCCAGGAGGGTTGCACGGTGTCGCGGTATTCGGCGTGGCTGCGGTCGAAGAAGGCCGCACGGTAGGCGCTGAAGGCGTCCTCGGCGCCGTCCACCTGTGGGTACCAGTGGTAGCCGGCAAACAGTTCGTCGGCGCCCTGGCCGCTTTGCACGCCCTTGCAATGTTTCGCCACTTCCCGCGACAGCAGGTAGAAGGCGATGCAGTCGTGGCTGGCCATCGGTTCGCTCATGGCGCGGAACGCCGCCGGCAGTTGTTCGATGATTTCGTGTTCGGCAATGCGCAACTGGTGGTGGCGGGTGCCGTAGTGCCGGGCGATCAGGTCGGAGTACTGGAACTCGTCGCCGCGTTCGCCACCAGCGTCCTCGAAACCGATGGAGAAGGTCGACAGGTCGTCCACACCTGCTTCGCGCAGCAGGCCGACCAGCAAGCTGGAATCGACCCCGCCGGAGAGCAGCACGCCCACATCCACGGCGGCACGTTGGCGAATGGCCACGGCCTCGCGCGTGGCATCGAGCACGCGGGTGGTCCAGCCTTCGAGGTCCAGCTCGCGCTCGTCTGGCGTGGCGCCGTAGTGCAGCTGCCACCAGGTCTGGCGTTCCACTTCGCCGTGGCGGTCGACGCGCATCCAGGTGCCGGGCTCGAGCTTCTGCACGTTGGCCAGCAGGGTGCGTGGCGCCGGTACCACGGCGTGGAGGTTCAGGTAGTGGTTGAGGGCCACCGGGTCGAGCACCGGGTCGATGTCACCGCCCTTGAGCAGTGCTGGCAGGGTCGAGGCGAAACGCAGGCGCTCGCCATTGCGCGACAGGTACAAGGGTTTGACACCCAGGCGGTCGCGGGCGAGGAACAAGCGCTGGTTGTCGCGCTCCCAGATGGCCAGGGCGAACATGCCGTTGAGCTTTGGCAGCAAGGCGGCGCCCCAGGCGTGGTAGCCCTTGAGCAGCACCTCGGTGTCGCCGTCGGACCAGAAGGTGTAGCCCAGCGCCTGCAACTCCTGGCGCAGTTCGGGGAAGTTGTAGATGGCGCCGTTGAACGCCAGCGACAGGCCCAGGGTGTTGTCGACCATCGGCTGCGCCGAGCCGTCGGACAGGTCCATGATTTTCAGGCGCCGGTGGCCCAGGGCAATCGGGCCCTGGCTATGGAAGCCCCAGGCATCCGGGCCGCGCGGCGCCAAGTGATGGGTAATGCGCTCTACCGCAGCCAGGTCGGCTGGGCGAGGGGCTTGGTCGATGGGGGTGAAACGCAACTCTCCTGCTAATCCGCACATAGGTCCTTACCGGTTTTTCCGTTGGGGAGGGAGTGCCCCGGATTAGGGCACTTGAAGGAACTGACCTGTGCGGTTTGTGAGAGTTTTAGATCGATCTGTTATATACCAGCGCTTCCTTTGTGAGCGCTGGCTTGCCGGCGATGGGCTGCGCAGCAGCCCCGGTCCGCTCATTTGCCTCGAATCAACCTGCGCAAGGCAAACCGGTTCGGATGACAAGCCTCCGCCACTGCCCGCGGCAACGGCAGCGGCTCGCCGCATACCCAGGCGGCCACCAGCTCGCCACTCAGCGGTGCGGTAACCAAGCCCCGCGAGCCATGCCCGCTGTTCACATACAGGCCACCCAGCCACGGGCAGGGCACCTCGGGCACCTGCCGCGCATCGCGGCCGAGCACCGCATAGGCTTCGCTGAACGCCAGGGCATCGGCCATCGGGCCGACGATCGGCAGGTAGTCGGGGCTGGTGCAGCGGAACGCCGCGCGCCCGTGCAACTGTGCCGGGTCCAGGCCGGCGGTGCCCAGGCGCTGGGCCAGGTCGGGGGAAATTTCATCCAGCAACGCCAGGTTGCCTTGGTGCTCGGCCACCGTCGGCGCCAGGTCTTCGCTATGAAAGTCGAAGCTCGCGCCCAGGGTATGTTCATCGTCGCGCGGTGGCGCCACATAGCCCTCCGCACACACCACGGTGCGCAGCGCGCGGCTCCCGGCGGTGGCCGGCAGGCGGGTGATCTGACCGCGGATGCGCTTGAGCGGCAGCTGTGCGCACGGCTCGAAGCGCCGTACTTCGGCGGCCCCGGCCAGCACCACCACGGGGGCGCTGGCCAGCAGCCGTTCGCCGGCCCAGGCCTGCCATTGTTCACCGACCTTGCGCAACTCCAGCACTGTCTGGTGTGTCAGCAAGCGAATGCCAGGGTGCTGTAACTGCTGCTGACACAGCGCCGGCGGGTGGACCCAGCCACCCTCGGGATAGAACAGCCCACCGGCCGGCAACGCCACACCGGCCATGGCTTCGGCTTCATCACGCTGGAGTGGCTGCAAAAGGTCAGGGGCGAAGGCCGCTGCCAGTTTGCCCTGGCGCTCGGCTTCCTTGCTGTCGAAGGCCAGTTGCAGCACGCCACAGGCATCCCAGTCGCGGCCTCGCTGCAGGCGCTCCAGCTGGCGCCGGGTGTAGCCGAAACCGGACAGGATCAGCTGCGACAGTGCTGTGCCATGGGCAGACAGCTTGAGGTAGAGCACCCCTTGCGGGTTGCCTGACGCTTCCCGTGCTGGCCCGTCGTGGCGTTCCAGCACGGTCACCTGCCAGCCACGTCGGGCCAGGCTGGCGGCGCTGCAACTGCCGGCCAGCCCGGCCCCGATGACCAGCGCCTCGCGTGGCCCCGCTACGGCCTCCGGGCGGGCATACCAGGGCGGGCTGGCGCTGGGTGCAGCGCCGACATAGGCGCCGTTCATCACCTCCCACTTCTTGCCGATGCCCGGCACCTTCTTCATTGCAAAGCCGGCGTCGACCAGGCTGCGGCGTACCCAGCCGGTGGTGGTGAACGTACCCAGCACGGTGCCGGGGTGCGACAGCCGCGCCAGCTGTGCGAACAGCGCCGGCGTCCACATGTCCGGGTTCTTGGCCGGGGCGAAGCCGTCGAGGAACCACACATCGACCTGCGCATCGAGTTGCGGCAACTGTTCCAGCACGTCACCAATCAACAAGGTGAGGGTGACCCGCCCATTGGCAAAGGTGAACTGTTGGTAACCTGGGTGCAGCGCCACGTACTGCGCCAGCAGCGGTTCGCTGTAGGACGCCAGCTCTGGCCACAGGCGCACGGCGCGGGCCAGGTCGTCACGGCCGAGCGGGTACTTCTCGACGCTGACGAAATGCAGGCGGGCCTCGGCGCCGGCCTGTTGCTCGAACAACTGCCAGGCGCAGTAGAAGTTCATGCCGGTGCCAAAACCGGTTTCACCTATCACCAGGCAGGCGTGCGGGGCGAGGGCGGCGAACCGTTCTGCCAGGCGGGTTTGCCCGAGGAAGACATGACGGGTTTCCTCGACGCCTTCATTGACCGCGAAATAGACGTCGTCATATTGCCGCGAATGAGGGCGGCCCTGGTCGTCCCAGTCGATCTGGGCGTGCTGGAGAAGGGTGGACATGGTTGGCTCGGTTGCAGCGGATGGGCGGATTTTAAGCTATCCGGGCGGTTTGCACAGGCTGTGCCGAGCGCTTCGCGGGCATAAATGAAATCCGCTAGTCTTGCTTATCCATTGAAGGAGCCAATGCATGTTCGAATCTGCCGAAATCGGCCACAGCATCGACAAGGAGGCTTACGAGGCCGAGGTGCCCGCTTTGCGCGAGGCCTTGCTCGAAGCCCAGTACGAACTCAAGCAGCAGGCGCGCTTCCCGGTGATCGTGCTGATCAACGGCGTCGAAGGCGCCGGCAAGGGCGAGACAGTCAAGCTGCTCAACGAGTGGATGGACCCGCGGCTGATCGATGTGCTCACCTTCGACCAGCAAACCGACGAGGAGCTGGCCCGGCCTCCGGCCTGGCGCTACTGGCGGGCGCTGCCACCGAAGGGGCGGATGGGCGTGTTCTTCGGCAACTGGTACAGCCAGATGCTCCAGGGGCGGGTGCATGGCCTGTTCAAGGACGCGGTGCTGGACCAGGCCATCACTGGCGCCGAGCGGCTCGAGGAAATGCTCTGCGACGAGGGGGCGCTGATCATCAAGTTCTGGTTCCACCTGTCCAAGAAACAGATGAAGGCCCGCCTCAAGGCACTGAAGGACGACCCCTTGCACAGCTGGCGCATCAGCCCGCTGGACTGGCAGCAGTCAGAAACCTACGACCGCTTCGTGCGCTTCGGCGAGCGCGTGCTACGCCGCACCAGCCGCGATTATGCACCCTGGCATATCATCGAAGGTGTCGACCCCAACTACCGCAGCCTGGCGGTGGGGCGCATTCTCCTGGAAAGCCTGCAGGCAGCCCTGGCCAACGACCCCAAGGCCAAGCACCGTGGCAACGTCGCCCCGCTGGGCCGCAGCCTCGACCAGCGCAGCCTGCTCGGCGCGCTGGACATGACCCTGCGCCTGGACAAGGCCGACTATCAGGAGCAGTTGGTCACCGAGCAGGCGCGCCTGGCTGGCCTGCTGCGCGACAAGCGCATGCGCCGGCATGCCCTGGTGGCGGTGTTCGAAGGCAACGACGCTGCCGGCAAGGGCGGTGCCATTCGCCGCGTGGCAGCGGCGCTGGACCCACGCCAGTACCGCATCGTGCCAATTGCCGCACCCACTGAAGAAGAGCGCGCGCAGCCTTACTTGTGGCGGTTCTGGCGGCACATTCCGGCGCGTGGCAAGTTCACCATCTTCGACCGTTCCTGGTATGGCCGGGTACTGGTGGAGCGGGTGGAAGGCTTCTGCAGCCCGGCCGACTGGATGCGCGCCTACAGCGAAATCAACGATTTCGAGGAACAGCTGGTGAATGCCGGCGTGGTGGTGGTCAAGTTCTGGCTGGCGATCGACCAGCAGACGCAGCTGGCGCGCTTCGAAGAGCGCGAGCAGATCCCGTTCAAACGCTACAAGATCACCGAGGATGACTGGCGCAACCGCGAAAAGTGGGACGACTATGTGCAGGCGGTAGGTGACATGGTCGACCGGACCAGCACCGAGATCGCGCCGTGGACGCTGGTGGAGGCCAACGACAAGCGCTGGGCGCGGGTGAAAGTGTTGCGCACGCTCAACCAGGCACTTGAGGCGGCATTTGCCAAGGACAAGAAATAAGCGAAATCGTTGCTGCCTGTTCTGGCCCTTTCGCGGTCCCGCCCGCGAACAGGCCAGAGCCGCTACCACGCCTTCCCAGCCATGCCGCAAAAGAATGACCTGATGAATTCTTTTCTCGGCACTTGCGCCCGCCCCAGCCCTCCAAGCCTTTAGAATTCAACCACCCCCACCACGGGCTTGATCGAGGACTTTATGCACACCACTTCCGGCCGCTGGGGCTATGGCCTGTGCCTGGCACTTCTGACGGCGTTGCTCTGGGGCATCCTGCCGATCAAGCTCAAGCAGGTGCTGCAGGTGGTCGACCCGATAACGGTCACCTGGTACCGCCTGCTGGTTTCCGGTGGCCTGCTGTTCGCCTGGCTGACGGCCCAGCGCCGCCTGCCGTCCCTTCGCAAACTGACGCCCAGGCGCAAGGGGCTGGTGCTGGTGGCCGTGCTCGGCCTGATGGGCAACTATGTACTGTACCTGATCGGCCTGAACCTGCTGAGCCCGGGCACCGCGCAACTGGTGGTGCAGCTCGGCCCGGTGCTGTTGCTGGTGGCCAGCGTGTTCGTGTTCCGCGAACGTTTCAGCCTGGGGCAGGGCATGGGCTTGCTGATCCTGCTGGCGGGGTTTGCTCTGTTCTTCAACCAGCGCCTTGAAGAGCTGCTGACTTCGCTGGGTACCTATACCACGGGGGTACTGACCATCCTGCTGGCCACCACGATCTGGGTGTTCTACGCGCTGAGCCAGAAACAGTTGCTGACCGTGTGGAATTCGCAGCAGGTCATGATGGTGATCTACCTCGGTTGCGCCGCGTTGCTCACGCCATGGGTACACCCACTGCAGGCGTTGCAGCTGAGCCCGGTGCAGGGCTGGCTGTTGCTGGCCTGCTGCCTGAACACCCTGGTGGCCTATGGCGCATTTGCCGAGGCGCTGGCTCACTGGGAGGCATCGCGGGTGAGTGCCACGCTGGCGCTGACACCGCTGGTCACCTTTGTCGCGGTGGCCTTGGCGGCCTTGCTGTGGCCTGACTACGTACAGGCGGAGGACATCAACGCCCTGGGTTACGTTGGGGCGGTCACGGTGGTGCTGGGGTCGGCGCTGGTGGCGCTGGGGCCTTCACTGGTGGCGAGCTGGCGGGCGCGAAAATTCCGCAAAGTCGCGCGCTCTGTATAGGCGCGGCCTTGCGTCGCGATGGGCTGCGCAAGGCCGCTCCTGCAAGAGGCGCGGTGTCTGGATGTCAGCCTTTTCCTCCTGGGGCCAGCATGTTCTCCGGCCGCACCCACTGGTCGAATTGCTCGTTGGTCAGGTACTTCAACTCCAGTGCCGCCTCGCGCAAGGTCTTGCCCTCGCCGTAAGCCTTCTTGGCAATTTCCGCTGCCTTGTCATAGCCGATATGCGGGTTCAGTGCCGTTACCAGCATCAACCCGCGCTCCAGGTGTGCCGCCATCTGCTCGGCATCCGGCTCGATACCCGCCACGCAGTGCTGCTGGAAGTTACGGCAACCATCGGCCAGCAGTTCGATCGACTGCAACAGGTTGTGGATGATCACCGGCTTGAACACGTTCAGCTGCAAATGGCCCTGGCTGGCGGCAAAGCCGATCGCCGCGTCGTTGCCCAGCACCTGGCAGGCCAGCATCGACAATGCCTCGCACTGGGTCGGGTTGACCTTGCCCGGCATGATCGAGCTGCCGGGTTCGTTGGCCGGCAGGCGTACCTCAGCCAACCCGGCGCGTGGGCCGGAACCCAGCAGGCGCAGGTCGTTGGCAATCTTCATCAGCGCCACTGCCAGGGTCTTCAAGGCGCCGGCCAGGCTGGTCAGCGGCTCATGCCCGGCCAGGGCGGCGAACTTGTTCGGTGCGGTGACGAACGGCAGGCCGGACAGCGCCGCCAGCTCGGCCGCGATGGCTTCGGCGAACCCATGCGGGGCATTCAGCCCGGTGCCCACGGCAGTGCCGCCCTGGGCCAGTTCACAGACCGCCGGCAAGCTGGCGCGGATGGCGCGCTGGGCGTAGTCGAGCTGGGCGACGAACGCGGACACTTCCTGGCCGAAGGTGATCGGCGTGGCGTCCATCATGTGCGTGCGGCCGGTCTTTACCAGCTGGTGGTGACGCGCCGACAGCTCGGCCAGCCCCGAGGACAGTTCGGCAATGGCCGGCAGCAGCTTGTCGTGTACCGCCTGCGCCGCAGCAATGTGCATGGCGGTGGGGAAGCAGTCATTGGAGCTCTGCGAGCGGTTGACGTGGTCGTTGGGGTGCACCGGCACCTTGCCGCCACGGCCCTTGCCGGCCAGCTCGTTGGCCCGCCCGGCGATCACCTCGTTGACGTTCATGTTGCTCTGGGTACCGCTGCCGGTCTGCCACACCACCAGCGGGAACTGGTCGTCGTGCTGGCCAGCCAGCACCTCGTCGGCAGCCTGTTCGATCAGCCGGGCGATATCGGCCGGCAAGTCGCCATTGCGGTCGTTGACGCGTGCGGCGGCCTTCTTGATCAGCGCCAGGGCGTGCAGCACCGCGATGGGCATGCGTTCCTTGCCAATGGCGAAGTTGATCAGCGAACGCTGGGTCTGCGCACCCCAGTAGGCGTCCTCAGGAACTTCGACCGGGCCCAGGCTGTCTGTCTCGATACGGCTCATTCTGTACGCACTCCTGTGTAGTTCGAAATCGCAGTTTAGGCCCTGATTCGACCGAGCGGTTCCGTCGCTCGTCGTGCCACTTGAGCACATCGCCACCACGGCGCAGAATGCTCTACTCTGAGGTACCTGCCTCTGTCTCTTCTGAAGGAAATGCAATGACCCGTCTCCGTGTCCTTTGTGCCGCCGTTGCCCTGGCTTGCGCCAGCGGCCAGGTACTCGCTGCCACCGCCAGCCACAATGCTGCTGCCGAGAAATTCCTGACCCTGGCCAACGCCGACAAGCTGGGCACCCCGGTGTACATGCAGGTCCAGCAGATGTTCGCCCAGCGTTTCGCCCAGACCAAGGCCCCGGCTACCAAGCAGTCGGTGCTGGAAAGCTACCAGGCCAAGGCCAACGCGGCGCTGGACAACGCCATCGGCTGGAACAAGCTGAAGCCGAAGATGGTCGACCTGTACACCCAGACCTTCACCGAGCAGGAGCTCAAGGACCTGGTCAAGTTCTATGAATCGCCGCTGGGCAAGAAAGTGCTGCGTGAAATGCCCAAGGTCACCCAGCAGTCGGCCCAGCTGACCCAGCAGAGCCTGGAGCCTGCGGTGCCGGTGGTGAACAAGCTGCTCGACGACATGACCAAGGAACTGGACCCGAACGCCGGCAAGGCCGCCGCCCCGGCGAAGAAGTGAGCACGCCGCGATGACCATGCAGCAGCGCATCGAACAGCAGCTGGCCGCCCTGGCGCCGCAACACCTGCAAGTGCTCAACGAAAGTCACATGCACAGTCGTGGTCAGGAGACCCACTACAAGGCAGTGATCGTCAGCGAGCAGTTTGCCGGGTTGAACAGCGTCAAGCGCCACCAGAAGGTCTACGCCACCATGGCTGAACTGATGGGCGAGATCCATGCCCTGGCCATCCATACCTACACAGCCGAGGAATGGGCCAAGGTCGGCGTGGCACCGGCCTCGCCGGTGTGCGCGGGCGGCGGGCACTGAAACCATTCTGTTGTTCTGGTAGAATCCTGCCAAATCCGGGGGCCGCTTTGCGGCCCTTTTGCGACACGAGGCCGCGCCTGCAGGTTATGTGACTTTCCTGCAGGCGCGGCCTCGTGTCGCGAAAGGGGCGCAGGGCGCCCCCATGCTTTGTTACACCTGTCAAACCCGGTCCGCCCCTTACGAGGGCAACCACCTGGAGATTCTGCGTCATGTCCCAACCCATCGTCGTCGCGGCGTTGTACAAGTTCGTCACCCTGGAAGACTACGTCGAGCTGCGTGAACCGCTGCTCAAGACCATGCTCGACAACAACGTCAAAGGCACCCTGTTGCTGGCCCACGAGGGTATCAACGGCACTGTCTCGGCCACCCGCGAAGGCATCGACGGCCTGCTGGCCTGGCTGCGCAACGACCCGCGCCTGGCCGATGTCGACCACAAGGAATCGTACTGCGACGAACAGCCGTTCTACCGTACCAAGGTCAAGCTCAAGAAAGAGATCGTCACCCTCGGCGTACCCGGCGTCGACCCCAACAAGGCAGTCGGCACCTACGTCGAGCCCAAGGACTGGAACGCGCTGATCAGCGACCCGGAAGTGCTGCTGATCGACACCCGCAACGATTACGAAGTGGCCATCGGCACCTTCAAGGGCGCCATCGACCCGAAGACCGAGACCTTCCGTGAGTTCCCCGACTACATCAAGGCCAACTTCGACCCCAGCAAGCACAAGAAGGTTGCCATGTTCTGCACCGGTGGCATCCGTTGCGAAAAAGCCTCCAGCTACATGCTCGGTGAAGGCTTTGAGGCGGTCTATCATCTTAAGGGCGGCATCCTGAAATACTTCGAGGAAGTACCTCAGGAAGAAAGCCTGTGGGACGGCGACTGCTTCGTCTTTGACAACCGGGTCACGGTGCGCCATGACCTGAGCGAGGGCGAATACGACCAGTGCCACGCCTGCCGCCATCCGATCAATGCAGAGGAGCGCGCGTCCGAGCACTATTCGCCAGGGGTCAGCTGCCCGCATTGCTGGGACACCCTGAGCGAGAAGACCCGGCGTAGCGCCATCGACCGGCAGAAGCAGATCGAGCTGGCCAAGGCCCGCAACCTGCCGCACCCGATCGGTTACAACTACAAAGCCGAGGCTTGATGCATGTCCGCGCGCCTGATCTATGTGATGGACCCGATGTGCTCCTGGTGCTGGGGCTTCGCACCCGTGGCCGCGGCCCTGATCGCCCAGGCGCGTGAAGCAGGCGTGCCCACCCGCCTGGTCACTGGCGGCTTGCGCACCGGTGGCAGCGCCCTGGACAGCGCCACCCGCGAGTACATTCTCGAACATTGGCAGGCGGTGGCCGAAGCCACCGGCCAGCCGTTCCGCTTCGAAGGGGCCATGCCCGACGGCTTCGTCTATGACACCGAGCCGGCCTGTCGGGCCCTGGTCACTGCCCGCGAGCTGGACGCCGAGCGCGTCTGGCCGCTGCTGGCGCTGATCCAGCGTTCGTTCTACGAGCAGGGCGTGGACGTGACCGTTGCGCCGCATCTGGTCGATCTGGCCGAACAGTCAGGCTTCGACCGTGCCGTGTTCGCCGAGGCCTTCACCCGTGCCGACACCCGCGCCGCCACTGCAGCCGATTTCAGTTGGGCCCAGGACCTGGGCATTGCCGGTTTCCCGACCCTGCTGGCCGAACGCAATGGCCAGCTGGCCCTGCTGACCAACGGCTACCAGCCGCTGGAACGCCTGCAACCCTTGCTCGGCCGTTGGCTGCAGCAGGCCACCTGTGCTTGATGTGCCTGGGTCACCCGACCCGGTGCCGGGCAAGCCTCACACTGCGGCCGATCGACTGAGCTGGGCGGAAATCCGCCGCCTGGCCCTGCATCACAAGAAGAACCTCTGGTCCGCCAACCTCATCGCTGTGCTGGCAGCCTGCTGCAGCGTGCCCATCCCGTTGCTGCTGCCGCTGCTGGTGGACGAAGTGCTGCTGGGCCAGGGCGATGCCGCGCTGAAGTGGATGAACCACCTGCTGCCGTCCAGCTGGCAGGTGGCGGCCGGCTACATTGGCCTGATGTTGCTGCTGACCCTGTGCCTGCGCCTGGCCGCCCTGGCGTTCAACGTGACCCAGGCCAGGTTGTTTGCCGGCTTGGCCAAGGACATCGTCTACCGCCTGCGCATTCGCCTTATCGAGCGGCTGAAGCGCATTTCGCTGAAAGAATACGAAAGCCTCGGCAGCGGCACGGTGACCACCCACCTGGTCACCGACCTGGACACCCTCGACAAGTTCGTCGGCGAAACCCTCAGCCGCTTCCTGGTGGCCATGCTGACCCTGACCGGCACCGCGGCCATCCTGATCTGGATGCACTGGCAGCTGGCCTTGTTGATCCTGCTGTTCAACCCGCTGGTCATCTACTTCACCGTGCAGTTGGGCAAGCGCGTCAAGCACCTGAAAAAGCTCGAGAACGACAGCACCGCACGATTCACCCAGGCGTTGGCGGAAACCCTCGATGCCATCCAGGAGATCCGTGCCGGCAACCGCCAGGGCTATTTCCTCGGGCGCCTTGGCCTGCGCGCCCGCGAAGTGCGCGACTATGCCGTGGACTCGCAATGGAAAAGCGACGCCAGTGGCCGCGCCAGTGGCCTGCTGTTCCAGTTCGGTATCGATATCTTCCGCGCCGCGGCGATGCTCACCGTGCTGTTTTCCGACCTCTCGATCGGCCAGATGCTGGCGGTGTTCAGCTACCTGTGGTTCATGATCGGCCCGGTGGAGCAACTGCTCAACCTGCAATATGCCTACTACGCCGCCGGTGGTGCGCTGAGCCGTCTCAACGAGCTGCTGGCGCGTGCCGACGAGCCGCAGTACGCGGCCGCCAGCGACCCGTTCGCCGGTCGCCAGACGGTCGGCATCGAAGTGCGTGACCTGCGCTTTGCCTATGCCGAAGAGCCAGTCCTCGAACACCTCGACCTGTGCATTGCGCCGGGCGAGAAGGTGGCAATCGTCGGCGCCAGCGGCGGTGGCAAGAGCACCCTGGTGCAACTGTTGCTGGGCCTTTATAGCGCCCAAGCCGGCACTATCCGCTTCGGCGGTGCCAGCCTGCAGGAAATCGGCCTGGAAACCCTGCGCGAAAACGTCGCGGTGGTGTTGCAGCACCCGTCGCTGTTCAACGACAGCGTGCGCGCCAACCTGACCATGGGTCGCGATTGCAGTGACGAGGCCTGCTGGCAGGCACTGCGCATCGCCCAGCTGGATGCCACTATCGCCGCCTTGCCGCAGGGCCTGGACAGTGTGGTGGGGCGCTCCGGCGTGCGCTTGTCCGGTGGCCAGCGTCAGCGCCTGGCGATTGCCCGCATGGTGTTGGCCGAGCCCAAGGTGGTGATCCTCGACGAAGCGACCTCGGCCCTGGATGCCGCTACCGAGTACAACCTGCACCAGGCCCTGGCGCGTTTTCTCAGCGGCCGCACCACCCTGATCATCGCCCACCGCCTGTCGGCAGTGAAGCAGGCCGACCGGGTGCTGGTGTTCGATGGCGGGCACGTGGCAGAGGATGGAGACCACCAGCAGCTGATTGCAGAAGGCGGGTTGTATGCCAAGCTTTATGGGCACCTGCAACAAAATTGAACTTGTACAATTTCGCCGATCTTCTGTCATGAAAAACCCAACCACAGCGATGGCATATGGCCTACGCTGTGCTTGTCTGGGTTGATCTGCGCCTTATCTGCTCTGTGACAGGGACTCCATGAAGGGACATCGCACTCTAGAAGCGCCAAAGCTGCTCGGCATCACCTGGCCCTTCATCGCCGTTGTGGTCTTCCAGGTGGCCCTGGGCAGCGTCAGTTTCTATGCGCTATCGGCCGTGCGCGCCTATGTCGCGGGTGAAAGCCTGTGGTCCAAGGCGCAGAAAGACGCTATCTATTACCTCGACCTGTACGCCGAGACCCGCGACGACATTACCTACCAGCGCTACCGCCAGGCAATAGCCGTGCCCCAGGGCGACCAGCGCGTGCGCGAAGTGCTCGACCAGCCCGTTCCCGACCTGGATGCCGCGCGCCAGGCCGTGCTGCAAGGCGGCAACCACCCCGACGATGTCGAGCGGATCATCTGGTTCTATCGCAACTTTCGCAACCTCAGCTACATGCAGACGGCGATCGACTACTGGAACATCGGCGACGACTACCTGGCCAGGCTGGACCTGCTCGCCGTCGAAATGCGCAGCAAGTTTGCCGCTGGCCCGGTAGACGCCCGTACGGTCAGCGAATGGAAGGCGCGCATCGTCACCATCAACGAAGGCGTGACCCCGGCTGCCAAGGCATTCAGCGATGCCCTGGGCGAAGGCTCGCGCATGCTGTTGCGGGTGCTGCTGATCACCAACCTGGTGACGGCACTGTTTCTGATTGCCATTGCCTGGCGCCGCTCCAGCAAGCTGCTGGCCCAGCGCGAGGCCTTTGCCAGTGCACTGCAGGTGGAAAAAGAGCGGGCGCAGATCACCTTGCAGGCCATCGGCGACGCGGTGATCACCGCTGATGTGGAGGGCAGTATCGGCTACATGAACCCTGCCGCCGAACAACTGACCCACTGGCAGGCGGCCCAGGCCCAGGGCCTGCCGTTGTCGGCATTGTTCAGTCTGGTGGACGAGCAGGCCGCAGAGGATGGCCGCAGCCTGGTCGAGCAGGTACTCAGCGGCAGCCTCAAGGGCGGCGCCGAGCATGCCCGGCTGATCCAGCGCCTGGACGGCAGTACCGTGTCGATCAACCTGGTCGGTTCGCCCATCGTCAATGACGGCCAGGTCAGCGGCATCGTGCTGGTGCTGCATGACATGACCCAGGAACGCCAGTACATCGCCAACCTGTCCTGGCAGGCCACCCACGACGCCCTGACCGGGCTGGCCAACCGCCGCGAGTTCGAATACCGCCTGGAGCAGGCGCTCAATGACCTGGCGCGCCAGGCCGGGCGGCATTCGCTGATGTTCCTCGACCTCGACCAGTTCAAGCTGGTCAACGACACCTGTGGGCATGCCGCTGGCGATGAATTGCTGCGGCACATCTGTGCCGTGCTGCAGTCCGGCTTGCGTGAAGGCGACACCCTGGCCCGCCTGGGCGGTGACGAATTCGGCGTGCTGCTGGAAAGTTGCCCGCCCGACCAGGCCGAACGCATTGCCGAGCAGTTGCGCCAGCTGGTGCAGAGCCTGCACTTCGTATGGAAAGGGCGGCCGTTCGTCACCACCGTCAGTATCGGCCTGGTGCACATGGCCCAGGCCCCGGGTACGCTGGAGGCCTCGCTGCGCGCAGCTGACATGGCCTGCTATATGGCCAAGGAGAAGGGCCGCAACCGTGTGCAGGTGTACCACGCCGACGACAGCGAGCTGTCCATGCGCTTTGGCGAAATGGCCTGGATCCAGCGTTTGCATGTGGCGCTGGAGGAAAACCGCTTCTGCCTGTACGCCCAGGAAATCGCCCCGCTGAAAAGCTTCGAAGGGCCGGGCCATATCGAGATCCTGTTGCGCCTGCACGACGAAAGCGGTCGCACCATCCTGCCCAACAGCTTCATACCGGCGGCCGAACGCTATGGCCTGATGACCGCGCTGGACCGTTGGGTGGTGCGCAATGTGTTCCAGGTCATCCGCCAGTGCCTGGACCAGGAGCGGGAAGGGCCGCTGTCGATCTGTGCGATCAACCTGTCGGGGTCGAGCATCGGCGATGACAAGTTCCTCGAATACCTGCAACGGTTATTCGTCGAATATGCCATCCCGCCGCGGATGATCTGCTTCGAAATCACCGAAACCAGCGCGATTGCCAACCTCGGCAGCGCCATCCGCTTCATCAACGAATTGAAGGGGCTGGGCTGTCGCTTCTCGCTCGATGATTTCTGCGCTGGTATGTCATCGTTCGCCTACCTCAAGCATTTGCCCGTGGATTACCTGAAGATCGACGGGAGTTTCGTCAAGGACATGCTCGACGACCCGGTCAACCGGGCAATGGTCGAGGTCATCAATCACATCGGTCATGTAATGGGTAAGCGCACCATTGCCGAGTTCGTCGAAACACCCTTGATCGAGCAGGCCTTGCAGGAGATTGGCGTTGATTACGCCCAGGGCTACCTGATTGAACGCCCCCAGGTGTTCACCTGTGACAGTCTGCAGCGCCAACGGATCGCCACCCGGCCTCTGTTGCAGCGGGCACCTGGCACGTTTCGTTAGCTAGTGATCGCAAGGATCAAGGAGCTCAAAGTGATTGATGCATTCGTTCGTATCGGCCCTCTGATGGACCCTGCCAGCTACCCCCAATGGGCCCAGCAACTGATTGAGGATTGCCGCGAAAGCAAGCGCCGGGTCGTGGAACACGAGTTCTACGCACGGTTGCGTGATGGCCAGCTGAAGCAATCGACCATTCGTCAGTACCTGATCGGTGGCTGGCCGGTGGTGGAGCAGTTCTCGCTGTACATGGCGCACAACCTGACCAAGACCCGTTATGGCCGGCACCAGGGCGAGGATATGGCGCGGCGCTGGCTGATGCGCAATATCCGCGTCGAGCTCAACCATGCCGACTATTGGGTCAACTGGGCCCAGGCGCATGGCGTGCATCTGCATGAACTGCAGGCGCAGAACGTACCGCCCGAGCTGAACGGCCTGAACGACTGGTGCTGGCGCGTGTGTTGCACCGAAAACCTGGCGATCTCCATGGCGGCGACCAATTACGCCATCGAAGGCGCGACCGGAGAGTGGTCGGCGGTGGTGTGTTCGACCGACACCTATGCGTTGGGCTTTGCGGAGGATGAACGCAAGCGGGCGATGAAGTGGCTGAAGATGCATGCCCAGTATGACGACGCGCACCCGTGGGAGGCGCTGGAGATCATCTGCACCCTGGCCGGCGAGAACCCGACTCTGGGGCTGCGCACCGAACTGCGCAGGGCGATATGCAAAAGCTATGACTGCATGTACCTGTTCCTGGAACGCTGCATGCAGCTGGAAGGCCGCCAGCAGGGTCACATGCGCCCGGCATTGGTGGCGGGGTAAGGCCCGGGCCGCTGCGCAGCCATTGCGGCAAGGCCGGTCCTGCAGGGTGGGGCGAACCCCTGCTGGACCGGCCTTGTGTAGCGATGGGCTGCCGGCCAGCCGCGGCAACCCGTGCCTTACTGGGCGTCGAACGCCTGCCCGTTCACGCCTTTGCTGTCCGGCCCCATCAGGTACAAGTACAGCGGCATGATCGCTTCCGGCAGCGGGTTGTTCTGCGGATTCTCGCTGGGGTACGCCTGGGCGCGCATCGCCGTGCGCGTGGCGCCCGGATTGATGCTGTTCGAGCGCACCGGCGCCACGCCTTCCAGTTCGTCGGCCAGCGTCTGCATCAGGCCCTCGGTGGCGAATTTCGACACGCCATAAGCGCCCCAGTAGGCCCGGCCCTTGCGCCCGACGCTGCTGCTGGTGAATACCACCGAAGCGTCTTCCGACAGCTTGAGCAGCGGCAGCAAGGTGCTGGTAAGCATGAACGTGGCGTTGACGTTGATGTGCATTACGCGCATGAAGTTGTCACCCGACAACTGCTCCAGCGGCGTCCGCGGGCCGATGATCGAGGCGTTGTTGAGCAGGCCGTCGAGGCGGCCGAACTGCTCCTCGATCATCACCGCCAGCTCGTCGTACTGGTGGGGCAGGGCGGTTTCCAGGTTGAACGGGATCACCACCGGTTGCGGGTGACCGGCAGCTTCGATCTGGTCGTAGACCTCGTTGAGGTTGGCCTCGGTCTTGCCCAGCAGCAGCACGGTGGCGCCCAGTGCGGCGTAGGCCTTGGCAGCGGCGGCCCCGATGCCACGGCCGGCACCGGTAACCAGGATGACCCGGCCTTGCAGCAGGTCGGGGCGGGCGGTGTAGTCGAACATTGCGTATTCCCTTTTTATGGCGCGACAGACCGTGTGGGAGCGGGCGCGCCCGCGAACACCGGCAAAGCCGGTGCCATCCACAGCAGTGCCTGCTTCGCGGGCTTGCCCGCTCCCACAGAGTCTGGCGTCAGCCGTTGCTACTCAGCAGCCGCACAGCGCGCTGTCGATCACTTTGCGCAGCTCCAGCGGGTGGTCCACCACCACGTCGGCGCCCCAGTTGTTGGGGTTGTCCTCTGGATGAATATAGCCGTAGCGCACCGCCGCCGTACGGGTGCCCGCATCGCGGCCGGACTCGATGTCGCGCAGGTCGTCGCCGACGAACAGGACGCTGGCCGGGTCCAGGTTCAAGGTCTTGCAGGCCAGGATCAGCGGCTCCGGGTCGGGCTTGCTGTTTTTCACATGGTCCGGGCAGATCAGCAGTGCCGAACGCTCGGCCAGGCCCAGCTGCTGCATGATCGGCTCGGCGAAGCGCACCGGCTTGTTGGTGACCACCCCCCACAGCAGGTTGCCTTTCTCGATATCGGCCAGCAGCTCGGCCATGCCGTCGAACAGCTTGCTGTGTACCGCGCAGTCGCGCTGGTAGCGCTCGAGAAACTCCAGGCGCAGGGCCTCGAAGCCTTCGGTCTCGGGGCTGATGGCGAACGTGGCGGCAACCATGGCGCGGGCGCCGCCGGATATCACGTCACGGATGCGCTGGTCGTCGATGGCCGGCAGGCCGCGCTCGGCGAGCATGGCCTGGCAGATGGCGATGAAGTCCGGCGCCGTGTCGAGCAAGGTGCCGTCCATGTCGAAGAGAACCGCTTGCAAACGCATCCTCATTCCTCGCGCAGGGTCTGGATCATGTAGTTGACGTCCACGTCGCTGCTGAGCTTGTAGTGCTTGGTCAGCGGGTTGTAGGTCAGGCCGATGATGTCCTTGACCTGCAGCCCGGCAACGCGGCTCCACGCGCCCAGCTCGGAGGGGCGGATGAACTTCTTGAAGTCGTGGGTGCCGCGCGGCAGCATCTTCAGAATGTACTCTGCGCCGACGATCGCCAGCAAATAGGCCTTGGGGTTGCGGTTGATGGTGGAGAAGAACACCTGGCCGCCCGGCTTGACCATGCGATAGCAGGCGCGGATGACCGAGGACGGGTCGGGCACGTGCTCGAGCATTTCCAGGCAGGTGACCACATCGAATTGTTCGGGCATTTCCTCGGCCAGCGCTTCGGCGGTGATCTGCCGGTATTCCACCTGCACACCCGACTCCAGCTGGTGCAACTGGGCCACGGCCAGCGGCGCCTCGCCCATGTCGATGCCGGTTACGGTGGCGCCGCGCAGGGCCATGGCCTCGCTGAGGATGCCGCCGCCGCAACCCACGTCCAGCACTTTCTTGCCGGCCAGGCTGGCGCGCTCGTCGATCCAGTTGACGCGCAGCGGGTTGATTTCATGCAGCGGCTTGAACTCGCTTTCGCGGTCCCACCAGCGGTGGGCCAGCGCTTCGAACTTGGCGATTTCGGCGCGGTCGACGTTGCTCATTGAACAGTCCTCTGAAACTTCGCAAAATTGCGCCGGAGTATACCCGAGCGCTTGGCCCCGAGGGTCGCTATAATCGCCGGCTTTTGATATCCGAACGACGGGGAGAGGCGATGCGCGAGCGACTTTTGGCGGCGGAGAAGGTGACCGCGATCCGCTGGCAGGGCGGCGTCTTGCACCTGCTCGACCAGCGCCTGCTGCCGTCGGAAGAGCGTTGGCTGGCCTGCGACAATGTCGCGCAGGTGGCGGCAGCGATCCATGACATGGCCGTACGCGGCGCCTCGGCCATCGGCATCGTGGCGGCCTACGGCCTGGTGTTGGCCGTGGAAGAGCGCCTGGCCCAGGGCGGCGACTGGGAAATGGACCTGGAAGAGGACTTCCTGTTGCTGGCCGAGGCGCGCCCCACCGCCGCCAACCTGTTCTGGGCGCTGAACCGCATGCGCGAGCGCCTGCAGCGCCTGCGCCCGGACGAAGATGTGCTGGCAGCGCTGGAAGCTGAAGCACTGGCCATCCATGAAAGCGACCGGGAAGCCAACCTGACCATGGCCCAGCATGGCATCGAGCTGGTCCGCCGCCACCAGGGCAACGCCCAGACCCTGCTTACCTACGGCAATGCCGGCGCCCTGGCCAGCGGCGGCTTCGGCACCGCGCTGGGGGTGATCCGTGCCGGTTATCTGGAGGGCATGGTCGAGCGGGTATATGCCGGCGAGACCCGTCCCTGGTTGCAGGGTTCGCGCCTGACGGCCTGGGAGCTGGCCAACGAAGGCATCCCGGTGACCCTGTGCGCCGACTCGGCGTTGGCCCACCTGATGAAAACCAAGGGCATCACCTGGGTGGTGGTGGGCGCTGACTGCGTGGCCGCCAATGGCGACATGGCCGGCAAGATCGGCACCTACCAGCTGGCGGTCAGCGCCATGCACCACGGGGTGCGCTTCATGGTGGTGGCGCCGAGCACCAGCATCGACTTCAACCTGGCCACGGGCGAAGACATCCCCCTGGAAGAACGCGCGGCCGACGAGCTGCTGGACATTGGCGGCACCCGGGTCGCGCCGGATGTCGAGGTGTTCAACCCGGTGTTCGACGTGACCCCGGCGGACCTGATCGACGTGATTGTGACCGAGCGAGGCATCGTCGAGCGGCCGGATACTGCCAAGCTGGCGCAGTTGCTGTGCCGCAAGCGCCTGCACTGATATTCGTAGTGCCTGTTCCTCTTCGCGGGTAAACCCGCTCCCACAGGGATAGCACAAGGCCTGGGGGCGGTGGTGTACCTGTGGGAGCGGGTTTACCCGCGAAGAGGTCAGCACAGGCTATAAAAAATCCAGATTTACCCTCGTGTGAGGCCCCTGCCACATCTCCCCACCGTGCCTGCCTTTGTGATAACATCCGGCAGTTTCCAGGACCGCCCACCACGGCGGCCTTCATTGCGCAGATCCATGGCACAACTCATTGATTTGTCGTAAGTCGTCGCACCCTTATGCGCTGCGGCGGCGAGCTTCGTTCGGCCCTTGATGGAGCTGCGAAGTTTCACCAGAAAAAGGAATCAGGCTTCTCATGGGCGAACTGGCCAAAGAAATCCTCCCGGTCAATATCGAAGACGAACTGAGACAGTCCTACCTCGACTACGCGATGAGCGTGATTGTCGGGCGGGCGCTGCCCGATGCGCGTGACGGCTTGAAGCCCGTGCATCGTCGCGTCCTCTATGCGATGAGTGAACTGGGCAACGACTGGAACAAGCCGTACAAGAAATCCGCCCGTGTGGTCGGTGACGTGATCGGTAAGTACCACCCGCACGGCGACACCGCGGTCTACGACACCATCGTGCGTATGGCCCAGCCGTTCTCGCTGCGCTACCTGCTGGTCGACGGCCAGGGCAACTTCGGTTCGGTGGACGGCGACAACGCCGCGGCCATGCGATACACCGAAGTGCGCATGGCCAAGCTGGCCCACGAACTGCTGGCCGACCTGCACAAGGAAACCGTCGACTGGGTGCCCAACTATGACGGCACCGAACAGATCCCGGCGGTCATGCCGACCCGTATTCCCAACCTGCTGGTCAACGGTTCCAGCGGTATCGCCGTGGGCATGGCGACCAACATTCCGCCGCACAACCTCGGCGAGGTCATCGACGGCTGCCTGGCACTCATCGACAACCCGGATGTCACCATCGATGAGCTGATGCAGCACATCCCGGGGCCGGACTTCCCGACTGCCGGCCTGATCAACGGCCGCCAGGGCATCATCGAGGCCTATCGCACCGGCCGTGGCCGCATCTACATGCGCGCCCGCTCCGAAATCGAGGACATCGACAAGGCCGGCGGCCGCCAGCAGATCGTGGTTACCGAGCTGCCGTACCAGCTGAACAAGGCACGCCTGATCGAGAAGATCGCCGAGCTGGTCAAAGAGAAGAAGATCGAAGGCATCACCGAGCTGCGCGACGAGTCCGACAAGGACGGCATGCGCATCGTCATCGAGCTGCGTCGCGGCGAGGTGCCGGAGGTGGTGCTCAACAACTTGTATTCGCAGACCCAGCTGCAGAGCGTGTTCGGCATCAACGTCGTCGCCCTGGTCGATGGCCGTCCGCGCCTGCTCAACCTCAAGGACCTGCTCGAAGCGTTCGTCCGTCACCGCCGCGAAGTGGTGACCCGCCGTACCGTGTTCGAGCTGCGCAAGGCCCGCGAACGCGGCCATATCCTTGAAGGCCAGGCGGTCGCGCTGTCCAACATCGACCCGGTCATCGCCCTGATCAAGGCCTCGCCGACCCCGTCCGAAGCCAAGGAAGCCCTGGTGTCCACCGCCTGGGAATCCAGCGCCGTGCAGGTCATGGTCGAGCGCGCCGGCGCCGATTCCTGCCGCCCGGAAGACCTGCCGGAGCAGTACGGCCTGCGTGAAGGCAAGTATTACCTGTCGCCGGAGCAGGCCCAGGCCATTCTCGACCTGCGCCTGCACCGCCTGACTGGCCTGGAGCACGAGAAGCTGCTGGCCGAATACCAGGAAATTCTCGAGCAGATCGGTGAACTGATCCGCATCCTCAGCAGCGCCGAGCGCCTGATGGAAGTGATCCGCGAAGAGCTGGAAGCCATCCGCGCCGAATACGGCGATGCCCGCCGCACCGAGATCCTCGATGCGCGCCACGACCTCAACTACGGCGACATGATCCCGGAAGAAGAGCGCGTGGTGACCATCTCCCACGGCGGCTACGCCAAGACCCAGCCGCTGTCCGCCTACCAGGCCCAGCGCCGTGGCGGCAAAGGCAAATCGGCCACCGGGGTGAAGGACGAGGACTACGTCGAGCACCTGCTGGTCGCCAACAGCCATGCCACCCTGCTGCTGTTCTCCAGCAAGGGCAAGGTGTACTGGCTGAAGACCTACGACATTCCTGAAGCCTCCCGCGCCGCCCGCGGCCGCCCGATGGTCAACTTGCTGCCGCTGGAGGAGGGTGAGCGCATCACCGCCATGCTGCAGATCGACCTCGAGGCCCTGCAACAGAGCGCTGGCGCTGACGAAGAGCTGGAGGACGCGGAAGACACCGTGCTCGAAGGCGAAGTGGTCGAGGCCGAGGAAGTCGACGAGGAAGACGGCGATACCCCTGAGTGGGTTGCCGAGCCGACCGGCGCCTACATCTTCATGGCCACCGCTTCGGGTACCGTGAAGAAGACCCCGCTGGTGCAGTTCGCCCGTCCGCGCTCCAATGGCCTGATCGCCCTGAAGCTGAAGGAAGGTGACACCCTGATTGCAGCGGCCATCACCGACGGCGCCAAGGAAGTCATGATGTTCTCCGACGCCGGCAAGGTGATCCGCTTCGCTGAAAGCGTGGTGCGCGAAATGGGCCGTAACGCCCGTGGTGTGCGTGGCATGAAGCTGGGCAAGGGCCAGCGGATCATCTCCATGCTGATCCCGGAGTCCGGCGCGCAGATCCTCACCGCCTCCGAGCGTGGCTTCGGCAAGCGCACCCCGCTGTCCAAGTTCCCGCGTCGCGGCCGTGGTGGCCAGGGCGTGATCGCCATGGGCACCAAAGGGCGCAATGGCCTGTTGATCGGTGCTATCCAGGTGCAGGAAGGCGAAGAGATCATGCTGATTTCCGACCAGGGCACGCTGGTGCGGACCCGCGTTGGCGAAGTGTCCAGCCTGGGCCGTAACACCCAGGGCGTGACCTTGATCAAGCTGGCCAATGACGAGACACTCGTAGGCCTGGAGCGTATCCAGGAGCCGTCCGAGGACGAACTCGATGATGTGATCGAGACGGACGAGGAGGGCGTCGTGGCTGAAGCGCCAGACAATGACGAAACTGCTGGCGCTGAAGAGGCCCCGCAGGAGTAAGCAAGCGTTAAACCCGAACGGGGCGACCAAGGTCGCCCCGTTTGACTGATTAGGCCGGGCAATGCCTGGCCCTGTGGGAGCGGGCAAGCCCGCGAATCAGGCGCCGCGATGCATGGCACCGGCTTTGCCGGTGTTCGCGGGCAAGCCCGCTCCCACAGGGTTCCCGCAGAACTAGCTGTTTAGATCTATTAGAGCGAGAGTGGATGTGAGCAAACGAGCCTTTAACTTCTGCGCAGGCCCTGCTGCGCTTCCTGACGCTGTTCTGCAGCGCGCCCAGGCCGAGATGCTGGATTGGCGTGGCAAGGGCTTGTCGGTGATGGAAATGAGCCATCGCAGCGACGATTACGTGGCCATCGCCGAAAAGGCCGAGCAGGACCTGCGTGACCTGCTGTCCGTCCCCTCCAATTACAAGGTGCTGTTCCTGCAGGGCGGCGCCAGTCAGCAGTTCGCTGAAATTCCACTGAACCTGCTGCCGGAAAACGGCACCGCCGACTACATCGAGACCGGCATCTGGTCGAAAAAGGCCATCGAGGAAGCGCGCCGCTTCGGCAATGTCAACGTTGCTGCCAGCGCCAAGCCCTACGACTACCTGGCCATTCCGGGCCAGAACGAGTGGAACCTGACCAAGAGCGCGGCGTACGTACACTATGCATCCAACGAGACCATCGGTGGCCTGCAGTTCGACTGGGTACCCGAGACGGGTGACGTACCGCTGGTGGTCGACATGTCGTCGGACATCCTCTCGCGCCCGATCGATGTTTCGCAGTACGGCCTGATCTACGCTGGCGCGCAGAAGAACATCGGCCCAAGCGGCCTGGTCGTGGTGATCGTACGCGAAGACCTGCTGGGCCACGCCCGCAGCAGCTGCCCGACCATGCTCGACTACAAGGTTTCGGCCGACAACGGCTCGATGTACAACACCCCGGCCACCTATTCCTGGTACCTCTCGGGCCTGGTATTCGAGTGGTTGAAGGAGCAGGGTGGCGTCGAGGCCATGGAGCAGCGCAACCGCGCCAAGAAAGACCGTCTGTACGGCTTCATCGACAGCAGCGCGTTCTACACCAACCCGATCAGCCACAACGCCCGTTCGTGGATGAACGTGCCGTTCCGCCTGGCTGACGAACGCCTGGACAAGGCTTTCCTCGCTGGCGCCGATGCCCGTGGCCTGCTCAACCTCAAGGGCCACCGTTCGGTCGGCGGCATGCGCGCCTCCATCTACAACGCCTTGGGCCTTGAGGCGGTGGAAGCCCTGGTGGCCTACATGGCCGAATTCGAGAAGGAGCACGGCTGATGTCCGAGCACGAACTGAAGGCGCTGCGCGTTCGCATCGACAGCCTTGACGAGAAGATCCTCGAGCTGATCAGTGAGCGTGCCCGTTGCGCCCAGGAAGTGGCCAAGGTCAAGACCGCCTCGCTGGCCGAAGGCGAAAAACCGGTGTTCTACCGCCCCGAGCGTGAAGCTGCCGTGCTCAAGCGCGTGATGGAGCGCAACAAGGGCCCGCTGGACAACGAAGAGATGGCGCGGCTGTTCCGCGAAATCATGTCGTCGTGCCTGGCCCTGGAAGAACCGCTGAAAATCGCCTACCTGGGCCCTGAAGGCACCTTCACCCAGGCCGCGGCCATGAAGCACTTCGGCCACGCGGTGGTCAGCCGGCCGATGGCGGCTATCGACGAAGTGTTCCGTGAGGTGGCGGCCGGTGCCGTCAACTTTGGCGTGGTACCGGTGGAAAACTCCACCGAGGGTGCAGTCAGCCATACCCTGGACAGCTTCCTCGAGCACGACATGGTGATTTGCGGCGAAGTCGAGCTGCGGATCCACCACCACCTGTTGGTGGGCGAGAACACCAAGACCGACAGCATCACCCGCATCTACTCCCACGCCCAGTCGCTGGCCCAGTGCCGCAAGTGGCTGGACGCGCACTACCCGAACGTGGAACGCGTGGCTGTGTCGAGCAATGCCGAGGCGGCCAAGCGGGTCAAGGGCGAGTGGAACTCGGCGGCGATCGCCGGCGACATGGCCGCCAACCTGTATGGTTTGACCCGCCTGGCCGAAAAGATCGAAGACCGCCCGGACAACTCCACGCGCTTCCTGATGATCGGCAACCAGGAAGTGCCGCCAACCGGCGACGACAAGACCTCGATCATCGTTTCGATGAGCAACAAGCCGGGTGCCTTGCACGAGTTGCTGGTACCGTTCCACCAGAACGGTATCGACCTGACTCGCATCGAGACCCGCCCGTCGCGCAGTGGCAAGTGGACCTACGTATTCTTCATCGATTTCGTCGGCCACCATCGTGACCCGCTGATCAAGGCAGTGCTCGAGCAGATCAGCCAGGAAGCTGTGGCGCTGAAGGTGCTGGGCTCTTATCCGAAGGCGGTGCTTTGAGCGAAATTTGCCGGGGCCGCTCCTGCAGGCGTACACAATTCCTCGCAGGGGCGGCCTTGCGTCGCGATGGGCTGCAACGCAGCCCCATGGGCCTCAAGACTGCCCAGATTTCTGAACAGGGTTCGCACCAGTGGTAAATGCAGCAAAAACCAAACCCGCGCCAATCATCGACCGCCTGGTCGTGGTCGGCCTCGGCCTGATCGGTGGCTCGTTCGCCAAGGGCCTGCGTGAAAGCGGCCTGTGCCGCGAAGTGGTCGGGGTCGACCTGGACGCCCCCTCGCGCAAGCAGGCCGTGGCCATGGGCGTGGTCGACCGCTGCGAAGAAGACCTCGCCGCTGCCTGTGTCGGCGCCGATGTCATCCAGCTGGCGGTGCCGATCCTGGCCATGGAAAAACTGCTCGCCCGCCTGGCCACGCTCGACCTCGGCAACGCCGTCATCACCGATGTCGGCAGCGCCAAGGGCAACGTGGTGCGTGAAGCGCGCGCCGTTTTTCCGAGCGAGGGCGGCGAACGCCTGTCGCGCTTCGTCCCCGGCCACCCGATCGCCGGTTCCGAGCAGAGCGGGGTAGAGGCGTCCAACGCCGCCCTGTTCCGCCGGCACAAGGTCATTCTCACGCCGTTGGCGGAAACCGACCCGGCCGCCCTCGCCCTGGTCGACCGCCTGTGGCGCGCGCTGGAAGCCGACGTGGAACACATGTCGGTCGAGCGCCACGACGAAGTGCTGGCCGCCACCAGCCACCTGCCACACCTGCTGGCCTTCGGCCTGGTCGATTCGCTGGCCAGGCGCAATGAAAACCTCGAGATCTTCCGGTACGCTGCGGGAGGCTTCCGCGATTTCACGAGAATCGCCGGCAGTGACCCGACCATGTGGCACGACATCTTCCTCGCCAACCGCGATGCTGTCCTGCGCACGCTTGATACATATCGCAGCGATCTCGACGCCTTGCGTGACGCGATCGCTGAAGGGGACGGGCACCAGCTGCTGGGTGTATTCACCCGCGCTCGGGTAGCCCGCGAGCATTTCAGTAAAATCCTGGCCCGCCGGGCCTATGTGGACGCTATGAACGCCAACGATCTGATTTTCCTGGCCCAACCGGGTGGCCGCCTGTCCGGGCGAATCCGCGTACCGGGCGACAAGTCGATTTCTCACCGCTCGATCATGCTCGGCTCGCTGGCCGAAGGCACTACCGAGGTCGAAGGTTTCCTCGAAGGTGAAGACGCGCTGGCAACCCTGCAGGCTTTCCGCGACATGGGTGTGGTCATCGAAGGCCCCAACCACGGCCGCGTGACCATTCACGGCGTTGGCCTGCATGGCCTCAAGCCGCCACCCGGGCCGCTGTATGTAGGCAACTCGGGTACCTCGATGCGCCTGCTGTCAGGCCTGCTGGCCGGCCAGCCGTTCGATGTGACCATGACCGGCGACGCTTCGCTGTCCAAGCGCCCGATGAACCGGGTGGCCAACCCGCTGCGCGAAATGGGTGCCGTGGTCGAGACCGGCCCTGAAGGCCGCCCGCCGCTGACCATTCGCGGTGGCCACAAGCTCAAGGCGCTGACCTACACGCTGCCGATGGCCAGTGCCCAGGTCAAATCCTGCCTGCTGCTGGCCGGCCTGTATGCCGAAGGCAAGACCACCGTCACCGAGCCCGCGCCTACCCGTGACCACACCGAGCGCATGCTGCGCGGCTTCGGCTACAACGTCGAAAGCAACGGCCCGGTGGCCTCGCTGCAGTCCGGCGGCAAGCTCACGGCGACCCGTATCGAAGTGCCGGCCGACATTTCCTCGGCAGCCTTCTTCCTGGTGGCCGCGTCCATCGCCGAAGGCTCCGAGCTGGTGCTGGAGCACGTCGGCATCAACCCGACCCGTACCGGCGTGATCGACATCCTGCGCCTGATGGGCGGCGACATCACCCTGGAAAACCAGCGTGAAGTCGGCGGCGAGCCGGTGGCCGACCTGCGGGTGCGTGGCGCCCGCCTGAAGGGCATCGACATCCCGGAGGCGCTGGTGCCACTGGCCATCGACGAGTTCCCGGTGCTGTTCGTCGCCGCTGCCTGCGCCGAAGGGCGTACCGTGCTGCGTGGCGCCGAAGAACTGCGGGTGAAGGAATCCGACCGTATCCAGGTGATGGCCGACGGCCTGACCACCCTGGGCATCAAGTGCGAGCCGACCCCGGACGGCATCATCATCGACGGCGGTCAGCTCGGCGGTGGTGAAGTGCATGGCCACGGTGACCACCGCATCGCCATGGCCTTCAGCGTGGCTTCGCTGCGTGCCAGCGCGCCGATCCGCATCCACGACTGCGCCAACGTCGCCACCTCCTTCCCCAACTTCCTGGCGCTGTGCGCCGAAGTGGGTATCCGCGTGGCGGAAGAGGGCAAGTCGTGAGTGCCCTGGCGCCGGTCATCACCATCGACGGGCCAAGCGGCTCCGGCAAGGGCACCGTTGCCGGCCTGCTGGCGCGGGAGCTGGGCTGGAAGCTGCTGGACTCCGGCGCGTTGTACCGCTTGCTGGCGTTCAACGCCAGCAACCACGGCGTCGACCTGACCAACGAAGAGCTGCTGACCAAGCTTGCCGCTCATCTGGATGTGCAGTTCATCGCAGCCCAGCCCGGTAAGCTGCAGCAAACCATCCTCGAAGGCGAGGATGTCAGCCAGGTTATCCGTACCGAAACCGTCGGTGCCGGTGCCTCGATGGTCGCCTCGCTGCCTGCGGTACGCGATGCGCTGCTGGAACGCCAGCGTGCCTTCCGTGAACTGCCTGGCCTGATCGCCGATGGCCGGGACATGGGCACCGTGGTATTCCCCGATGCGCCGCTGAAGATATTCCTCACCGCCAGTGCGGAGGAGCGCGCGCGCCGCCGTTATCTGCAGTTGAAGGGCAAGGGTGAAGATGTTAGTCTGTCGAGTCTGCTGGATGAGATTCGTGCGCGTGATGAACGTGACACCCAACGTGCAGTGGCCCCGCTGAAACCAGCGGCCGATGCCATTCAGTTGGACTCTACCGAGTTGTCCATCGAGCAGGTGTTGCAACGTATCAAGAGTGAGCTCGCCCTGCGCGACCTGCTCTGATAGCCAGGAAGGCAGGCAGGGGCACCAGTCAACGTCCTGCCCGCTTTCCTTTACTTAAAACAGACCCACATTGTCTGGAATGTGGCGAGGGGCGTATGTTTCGCCCGAATCTACAGGAATTAAAATGAGCGAAAGCTTTGCAGAACTCTTTGAAGAAAGCCTGAAAACCCTCAATCTTCAGCCGGGTGCGATCATCACCGGTATCGTTGTCGACATCGACGGCGACTGGGTTACCGTACACGCTGGCCTGAAGTCCGAGGGCGTCATCCCGCTCGAGCAGTTCTACAACGAAGCTGGCGAGCTGACCATCAAGGTCGGTGACGAAGTTCACGTTGCGCTGGACGCGGTCGAAGACGGCTTTGGCGAAACCAAGCTGTCCCGTGAAAAAGCCAAGCGCGCCGAGTGCTGGATTGTTCTGGAAGCAGCTTTCGCCGCCGAAGAAGTGGTCAAGGGCGTTATCAACGGTAAGGTTAAGGGCGGCTTCACTGTCGACGTTAACGGCATCCGTGCGTTCCTGCCGGGCTCCCTGGTTGATGTCCGCCCTGTGCGCGACACCACCCACCTGGAAGGCAAAGAGCTGGAATTCAAGGTCATCAAGCTGGACCAGAAGCGCAACAACGTTGTCGTTTCCCGTCGCAGCGTGCTGGAAGCCGAGAACAGCGCCGAGCGCGAAGCCCTGCTGGAAACCCTGCAGGAAGGCCAGCAAGTCAAGGGTATCGTCAAGAACCTCACCGACTACGGCGCATTCGTGGACCTGGGCGGTATCGACGGCCTGCTGCACATCACCGACATGGCCTGGAAGCGCATCAAGCACCCGTCGGAAATCGTTAACGTTGGCGACGAAGTCGACGTACGCGTTCTGAAGTTCGACCGTGAGCGCAACCGCGTTTCGCTGGGTCTGAAGCAGATGGGCGAAGATCCGTGGGTAGCTATCACTGCCCGTTACCCAGAAGGTACTCGCGTACAGGCTCGCGTTACCAACCTGACCGACTACGGCTGCTTCGCTGAGCTGGAAGAAGGCGTTGAAGGTCTGGTACACGTTTCCGAAATGGACTGGACCAACAAGAACATCCACCCGTCGAAAGTCGTTCAGGTTGGCGACGAAGTGGAAGTCATGGTTCTGGACATCGACGAAGAGCGTCGTCGTATCTCCCTGGGCATCAAGCAGTGCAAGTCCAACCCATGGGAAGACTTCTCCGGCCAGTTCAACAAGGGTGACAAGATCACCGGTACCATCAAGTCGATCACCGACTTCGGTATCTTCATCGGCCTGGACGGCGGCATCGACGGCCTGGTTCACCTGTCCGACATCTCCTGGAACGAAACCGGCGAAGAAGCCGTACGTCGTTTCAAGAAGGGCGACGAGCTGGAAACCGTCATCCTGTCGGTCGACCCAGAGCGCGAGCGCATCTCCCTGGGCATCAAGCAGCTGGAAGACGATCCGTTCTCCAACTTCGTTGCTGTCAATGACAAGGGCGCTATCGTCAAGGGCATCGTGAAAGAAGTTGACGCCAAAGGCGCCATCGTCACCCTGGCCGACGACATCGAAGCTACTCTGAAAGCTTCCGAAATCAGCCGTGACCGCGTTGAAGACGCGCGTAACGTCCTGAAGGAAGGCGAAGAGATCGAAGCCAAGATCATCAGCGTTGACCGCAAGTCCCGCGTTATCAGCCTGTCCATCAAATCGAAGGACGATGCTGAAGAGCGCGAAGCCATCCAGAGCCTGAAAAACGCTCCGGAAGCGGCTGCCGACACCACCATGGCTGCGCTGCTGCGCGAAGCAATGGCCAAGCAGAACTGAGTTCTGTTTGATCGGTAAAAAAGGGCGACCCTCGGGTCGCCCTTTTTTTGTGCTATGAATTAGCCATGGCCGAGGGGGATTGGGTGATGTTGATGTTCGCCGACGTTATGAGCGGGCGCGGTCGCGACAACAATTTCCTGGTCATTCGGCTGCTGGCGGCGACCGCTGTGGTGGTCGGCCATTCCTACGCATTGTCCTATCGTGAATGCGCCAGTTGTAGCGACCCAGCGTTATGGCTCGGCCTGCCAGTACCTGTCCACAGTCTGGGTGTGGAAGTGTTCTTCATGCTCAGCGGCTTGCTGATTACCGCCAGCGGCGTGAGCAACAGCCCGCGAAATTTCTACCTGGCACGGGCGCTGCGAATCTTTCCCGGGTTGCTGGTGTGCCTGTTGTTGATGGCCTTCGTGCTGGGGCCTTTGGCGACCTCGCTGCCCCTGGCCGAGTATCTTTCCCAGCGCCAGGTCTACCGGTACGTCTACAGTCCCTTGCTGGTACTCAAGGATGCCCAGTTCGTGCTGCCCGGGGTAAGTTTTACTCCGCGAAACTACGGGATTTCGGTCAATGGCAGCTTGTGGACCATACCGTTGGAAATGCGCATGTACCTGGTGCTAGGGCTATTGGTGCTGGTGGCCAGGGCTTGCCGGTGGCCGATGGCGGGGCTGACGCTTGCGGCGCTGCTGTTTGCGCTGGGGCTGCATACCCTGCATCCGGCTTATGCGGAGTACCCGTTCAAGCTGGTAGTGTGTTTCCTGGCTGGCTCGGCGTTCTATTCGTGCCGGGCGCTGATCCCGTACGGGTGGTGGTTGCTGCTTGCTTGTGCCGGATTGTTGCTACTGAGCAAGGGTGGGCGTTTCGAGGTGTTTGCCTGCGCCGTGCTGACGCTCTACGGCACGTTGTACTTCGCTTACTGCCCGCAGTTGAAGCTGCCTCCATGGGTGCAGGATTACTCGTACGGCATCTACCTGTACGCCTTTCCGATCCAGCAGGTATTGGCAGAGGCGATGCCATGGGCCGGGCCTTACTGGCTGATGTTGGCGGCGGTGCCAGCGTCCTGGTTGGCAGGGTATGTGTCGTGGGAGTTGGTGGAAAAGCCTGCCCTGGCGATGCGCAAGCGCTTTTCCAAGGCAAACCCCCAGCAGCAGCTGGCCTGACCCGATGGGCGCCAGGCCCGCCGGTTCGGCACCTTCCAGGGTCGCCGGCTAGACCATTCCTGCAAAACTTCAATCTTGAATTTTTTTATTAAGTCAAGAACCACCCTGTTCAAATCCCTTCCAGCGTGCTACAAACTGGTTAAGCAATGATCTAGCTGCTTGATAACGAAGGGAAAAATATGACGAAGTCGGAGCTGATCGAACGTATTGTCACCCATCAGGGGCTGCTCTCGTCCAAGGACGTGGAGTTGGCCATCAAGACCATGCTTGAACAGATGTCACAATGCCTTGCCACCGGTGATCGTATCGAGATCCGTGGTTTTGGCAGCTTCTCGCTGCATTATCGTGCACCGCGTGTCGGCCGTAACCCTAAGACCGGCCAGTCGGTCAGCCTCGAAGGCAAGTTCGTGCCGCACTTCAAACCCGGCAAAGAGTTGCGTGATCGGGTCAATGAAGAAGAACACGAGGCCCACACCTGATTCCACAAGGAGCAAACTGATGCGTAACCTCAAGCGCGCCCTGGCGGCGGTGTTCGTGCTGCTGTTGGCGGTTGTGGTGCTGTTGTTCGTGCTGGAGAACCAGCAAACCGTCTCGTTGGTCCTGTTTGGTTGGTCTGCTCCAGCCATGCCGGTTGCGGTGCTGGTACTTGCCGCGCTGGTGATTGGCCTGGCCGTTGGGCCTTTGTTGGGGGTGTACGGCGTGCAGCGTAGCAAGCGTAAAATCAGGGCTTCGGCACGTCAGGCAGCGCTGAGCGGTAATTAAGAACATTTCCTACAGCGTTTTCGGAAAGCATAACTTTTTCCTGCTGCAGCCTCGTGGAGTAATAGCCCACTCCGTTTTCGGCCCAGGCGAGTGTGCAGCATGGAATACCCTGTTCTTTCCCATCACGGCGGTACCCGCGGCGTCACCGGATCCTGCCACCAGTTGCACCTCGATCCGTCGACCAGCCTGCTGATCGATTGCGGCCTGGAGCAGGGCGCCGACGCAGCGTCAGGCGCGGAATCGGCGCCGCTCGGTTTCAATTCGCAGGGCATCCAGGCGCTGGTCATCACCCATGTTCATCTTGATCACGTAGGTCGCATTCCGGCATTGCTGGCGGCAGGCTACCGTGGCCCCATCCTGTGCAGCGAGCCGTCTGCCCGGCTGCTGCCACTGGTGCTGGAAGATGCCTACAAGCTCAGCATCAGCAGCGAACCCGCAGCGGTGGCGCGCTACTCCGATTTCGTCCGCGAGCTGATCGTGCCCTTGCCTTTCGAGCGCTGGCACTGTCTGATCGAGCGCCCCGGCCTGAGCTGCCGGATCCGCCTGCAGCGCGCCGGTCACCTGCTGGGTTCGGCTTATGTCGAATGTGACATGCAGCATGAGCAAACCAATACTCGCTACGTGTTTTCCGGCGACCTGGGGGCCGGTGACAACCCCTTGCTGCGCCCTGTGCAGCCCCCGGAGCGTGCTGATGTGCTGGTGCTGGAAAGTACCTATGGCGACCGCCTGCATCCACTTGTGGGCGACCGTGTGCAGCAGCTGGAAGCTGCCATCGACCGCGCCCTTGCCGACCAGGGTACCCTGCTCATTCCGGCCTTCAGCCTTGGCCGCACCCAGGAAATGCTGTACGAACTCGAAGGCATTCTTCACCGCAAGGCCTTGCTGAACAAAGCCGGCCCGGCGCCTGCTGACGAATCTCTTGACTGGTCGCAGTTGCCCATCATTCTCGACTCGCCCCTGGCCCAGCGCATTACCGATGTGTACCGAGAGCTGCACGGCTACTGGAATGCCGACGCTCAGGCGCGCCTTGCCGAAGGGCGCGACCCGCTCGGTTTCAGCCAGCTTGTAAGCGTGGACACCCACGCCCGCCATCAGCAGGTGGTCAACTACCTGAAGAGTACCGGGCGGCCGGCGATCGTGATTGCCGGCAATGGCATGTGCTCGGGTGGGCGTATCGTCAATTACCTCAAGGCCATGCTGGGGGATCCACGGCATGAGGTGATGTTCGTCGGCTACCAGGCCAAGGGCACGCCGGGTGCGGTGATACAGGCCAGTGAAGGGGTGCAAGGGTTTGTCCAGCTCGATCTGGACGGACAGCTGTATGAGATTCGCGCCAAAGTACTTACATTGGGTGGTTATTCAGGGCACGCCGATCAGGCAGGGTTGCTCGCTTTTGCTTCGCGAGGTAAAGAGCCCGCCGGGCGTGTGGTACTGGTTCACGGCGACGCCGGTGCCAAGGTTGCGTTGCGCAGGGCTATCGAGGCGGCCTTCAGTCAGCAGGGGCGTAAGGTCACGGTCAGCGTGCCATAGTGGGGATGCTGTAGTGCGCGTAACAGGCGCAGCAGCCAGCGAATGCCGATCCGTCCGATGGATGGCAACTTTTTTTCGAGCGGACGAGGAACTTGCCCGATGAATGCGCTGACTTACCAAGGATGCCTGGCCTGGGCTTGAAGCGGGTCGCGCAGGATAGTAGTTTGACGGCCTTGACGCAGCGAATACGACAAAACATAGCAAGCTACATATTTTTATGATGGCCAAAGGATGGCGGTCACCGGATAACTGCAATAACATGCGCCAACATCGGAATTGATCCCGGGGATGGTGGTGGGAGGCTTGTCTTCTGGTATTCCGTGTTTCCTGAAATGGCGGCAAAACAGCCGCCCAGATTCAGTCACGCCATCAGGCGGGGCCGCCGCGAGGGTTCAGGCATTTCATGCAGCACCGAAATCGCCACACGCAGAAGGATGAGTCAGTGTGACGCAAGTACCTTTGAAAATTGCTGTGGTCAGCCAGTATTTTTTTCCTGAGAACTTCATTATCAATGATATTGTTCAGGAACTGAGCGCGATGGGTGTGCATGTTGAAGTTTTTACCGGTAAGCCTAACTATCCTGAGGGTGAGGTTTTTCCCGGATATACCGCTCACGGTGCAGTTGAAGATCGTTTTGCCGAAAACGTTATTGTTCATCGGGCGCCTTTGCGTCCGCGCAAAAAAGGCGGAGCAAGAAATCTAATTCTGAATTATTTTTCATTTGTCGCCAATGGCGTCAGGCATTTCACCCGTCATGCCAGACGCGGCAAGTTCGATGTGTACTTCGTGTTCGCACCGTCGCCCATCATTTCGGTAATTCCGGCACTGGCCATGAAGCGTGCCCATCCTGCTCCCGTCTTCCTCTGGGTGCAGGACCTGTGGCCGGAGAGCCTGGCTGCCACCGGTTTCGTACGTAACAAGTACCTGTTGTCGATCGTAGGCTTGCTGGTGCGCGGTCTGTACTGGGCCGTGGATGTGCTGCTGGTGCAGTCACGAGCATTCATCGACCCGGTCAAGCGCTACGCGCGGGCAGACAAAATAAGCTACTACCCCAACTCTTATCTGCAGCAGGATGATTCCGGCGAGATCGGCAGGTTGCCTGAGACGTTGACCACTTTGTTGCGTGACCACTTCTGCGTCGTGTTCGCCGGCAACCTGGGCAGCGCGCAGGGGCTGGCCACTGTTGTCGGGGCAGCGCGATTGCTGCAAGCCGAACATTCACAGGCCCGTATCGTGATGGTCGGCACCGGCAGCAAGGCTGAATGGCTGGCAGAGGAGAAGCGTAAGTGGGGCCTGGACAACTTGATCATTGCCGGTGCTTACCCACGCTCGGCGATGGCCGAACTGTTCGAACTCAGTGCCGTATTACTGGTTACACTCAAGCGAGACGAGATTTTCAGCTTTACCATTCCAAGCAAGGTGCAGGCCTACCTGGCAGCGGGCAGACCGATAATTGGCAGCCTGGACGGTGAAGGTGCCCGCGTCATCAGCGAAGCCGGTGCCGGTATTACCTGCCCTGCCGATGATGCGACCGGGCTCGCGGCGTGCATCCAGTCGATGCTGGCCATGCCGCAAGCGCAGCGAGAGCAGATGGGCGCTCGGGCCAGGGACTATTTCTTGAAACATTTCGAACTCAAGGCCCAATGCAAGGCACTGGTGCGTATGTTTGAACAACGGATTGAACAGGACAAGGCGACGCAATGAACATTTTGGTACTGGGTGTCTCGGGTATGCTGGGCAACGCCGTCTTCCGGTATTTCTCGGCCAATTCGCAACACCGGGTGATGGGCACGTTGCGTTCATCGTCCGGGTGCAGGTTTTTCACGCCGGATCAGGCCGAGCATCTGCTCTGTGGTGTAGATGTGCTCGATGCCGATGCGCTGATGGCGGCCTTCGCCAAGGCCCGGCCGGATGTGGTGGTCAACTGCGTGGGCTTGATCAAGCAACTTGCTGATGCCAAGGACCCGCTCACCGCGCTGCCGATCAACGCCATGCTTCCGCATCGTCTGGCAACGCTGTGCCGGGTAGCTGGCGCGCGCCTGATCCACGTCAGTACTGACTGTGTGTTTTCGGGTACCAAGGGCATGTATCGGGAACAGGACGAGTCGGACTGCACCGACTTGTATGGCAAATCCAAATACATTGGCGAATTGCACGACCTGGACCACGCCATAACCCTGCGCACATCAATTATTGGCCATGAGTTGCAGAGCAATGCATCGCTGGTCGACTGGTTCCTCTCTCAGCAAGGCTGCGTCAAAGGCTTTACCAAGGCGATTTTTTCAGGCCTGCCGACTGCCGAACTGGCTCGGGTGATGCTGGACTACGTTCTTCCCAATCCTTCGCTGAAGGGTCTTTACCACGTTTCTGCAGAGCCGATCGACAAGTATGAGCTGCTCAAGCAAGTGGCGAAGGTTTATGGCAAGGACATCCAGATCGTACCGGATGACAAATTGGTAATCGATCGTTCGCTGGACTCTACTCGCTTCCGCGCGGATGCGGGCTACCAGCCACCTTCCTGGCCGGCGCTCATACAATTCATGCACGCACAGCGTCAATAACGAACAACAAGGAGCGTACCCGTGTTCGATAACAAGATCCTGATGATTACTGGTGGTACCGGCTCTTTCGGTAATACTGTCCTCAAGCGTTTTCTCAACACCAACGTCAAGGAAATACGTGTTTTCAGCCGCGACGAGAAAAAGCAGGAAGATATGCGCATTGCCTTGTCCAACGACAAGGTGAAGTTTTATATCGGCGATGTACGTGACTATCAAAGCGTGTCAGAGGCCATGGTCGGGGTCGACTACATCTTCCATGCTGCTGCGTTGAAGCAGGTACCATCTTGTGAGTTCTACCCGATGGAAGCCGTGAAGACCAATGTCATCGGTACCGAAAACGTGTTGAACGCGGCCATCGCCAACGGGGTGAAGCGCGTGGTGGTGTTGAGCACCGACAAGGCGGTATACCCAATCAACGCGATGGGCATTTCCAAAGCCATGGCGGAAAAACTGATGGTTGCCAAATCGCGGATGATTCCGCAGAACGGCCCGGTGATTTGCGCCACCCGTTACGGCAATGTAATGGCGTCACGAGGGTCGGTTATTCCGCTGTTTGTCGATCAGCTCAAGGCCGGCAATGAGCTGACCGTGACCGACCCGAACATGACTCGCTTCCTGATGTCGCTGGAGGACTCGGTGGACCTGGTCCTGCACGCTTTCGAGAACGCCCAGCAAGGTGATATCTTCGTGCAGAAAGCGCCAGCGTCCACTGTGCAGGAGCTGGCCGAAGCGCTGCGCCAGCTGTTCAAGCGGGAAAACCCGATCAAGGTAATCGGTACCCGGCATGGTGAGAAGCTCTACGAGTCGCTCATATCTCGTGAGGAAATGGCCAAGGCCGACGACATGGGCCGTTACTACCGTATTCCGGCCGATAACCGTGACCTGAATTACAAGAAGTACTTTGTCGAAGGTGAGCAGCACATCTCCGAGCTGGACGACTACACCTCACACAATACCGAGCGGCTCGACATTGATGGCATCAAGGCTCTGTTGCTGAAACTCGACTATATCCAGGAACAACTCAATGCTTAAGGTCATGACCTTGGTCGGCACCCGGCCCGAACTGATCAAGATGAGCCGCGTCATCGCCGAGCTCGACGAGCAGGCCAACCATGTGCTGGTGCATTCCGGCCAGAACTACGATTACGAGCTCAACCAGGTATTCTTTGATGACCTGGGTATTCGCAAACCGGATCATTTCCTGGGGGCAGTGGGAGCCACGGCAGCCGGGACCATCGCCGAAGTCATCGCCAAGTCCGATGAAATCTTCGAGCTGGAAAAACCCGACGCTTTGCTGCTGTACGGCGACACCAACACCTGCCTGGCGGTGATCGCTGCCAAGCGCCGAAAGATCCCTGTGTTCCATATGGAGGCAGGTAACCGCTGCTTCGATCAACGCGTGCCGGAAGAGTTGAACCGCAAGGTGCTCGATCACCTCAGCGACATCAACATGGTGCTGACCGAGCATGCCCGGCGCTATTTGCTGGATGAAGGCATTCGTCCGGAAACCATCATCAAGACCGGCTCGCACATGCAGGAAGTGCTGGACTACTATCGGCCTCGGATCGACGCCTCCACGGTGCTCGAACGCGAGGGGCTGGAAGAGGGCAAGTACTTCATCGTCAGCACGCATCGCGAAGAGAACGTCGATACCCCGGAGAACCTGCGTGACCTGCTGGCCTCGCTGCGCGCCCTGGCCGACAGCTATGGCCATCCGATCATCGTCTCCACCCACCCACGTACCCGCAAGCGCCTCGAGGACCTGGGCGAAAGCCTGGACCACCCACTGATCCGTTTTGTCAAACCCTACGGCTTGCTGGATTACATCCGGCTGCAGATGGGGGCGCTCTGCGTGCTTTCCGACAGCGGTACCATCACCGAGGAGGCTTCGCTGCTGAACCTGCCGGCGGTCACCATCCGCAACGCCCATGAGCGACCGGAGGGGATGGATGAAGGCACCCTGATCATGTGCGGCCTGACACCGTGCCGTGTGCTGGACGCGGTGCGCGTGGTGATCAGCCAACATGACCGCAACCAGCGGGTGATCCCGGTGGTGCAGGATTACCTGGGCGGGCCGGTTTCCAAGCAGGTGGTACGGATCGTGTACAGCTACACCGATTACATCAATCGTACGGTGTGGTCCAAGTAAGCGACCCGAGGCTGATCCTGTCACCTCGCGCTGATCGGTGCTGTTCTGCAGCCCATTGCCCGGCAAGCCGGTGCCACAAGTAATGAGCAGAAATTGTCGATGGCGAGCTCTCTGTGGGGGCTTGCCGACACTGGGCGGCGAAGTGGTCCTTCTGGTCCGCTGACAGGCATCAGGCCCATACTGAACCCCGCCTTGGCTGATGGAGAAGCGAACGGCCTATGAACACGCTGGTGGTAATTGGGGGAAGCGGCTTTGTTGGCCGACATTTCCTGGCTGTATGCAACGCGTTGGAAGACACGGAAGTCATCTATGCGGTCCACCGTACCGAACCGGAATGGTTGACGAATGCCACGGTGCAAGTGGCTCGCTTTGACGTGAACGACTCCGCGAGCCTTGCAGCCATACTGGTGCCCGGCTGCACAGTGATCAACCTGTTGCGGCCCGATGGCAGTGGCTGGTTCGAGCCAGCTATCGCCAATGTGCTCGCCGCTTGCAACGAAGCACGCATCAAGCGCTATGTGCACGTATCGAGTATCGATGTATTCGGTGCTGCGCCGGACGCGGTGGTCGATGCCGACACGCAGCTCGAACCCAGGACGCCTTATGAACGTGAGCACGCCGCTGCTGAAGCGTTGGTGCGCGTGGTGCCGGCTGACAGCTTCGAAGTGCTGGTGTTGCGTCTGGGCGCGGTGTTTGGTGATGGTGGGCTGAACATCGTGTCGTTTGTTCGTGAGGTGTCTGTCGCGCCTGTCTGGAAGCTGGCGTTGCGGCGCATTCTTTATGGCCCGCGTCGTATGCATCTGGTCAGTGTGGAAAAGGTCGCACAAACCTTGGCATTCGTAGCCTACGTGCCACAGGTAAACCAAGGGGAAGTGGTGCTGGTAACGGATGATGCGGCGCCGGAAAACAACTTTGGTCACCTGCAGGATGCCTTGATGCAGGCGTTTGGCCGGCCCTCGATCAGCTGCTTGCCGCATCTGCCGCCGGCATTGCTCGGCTTGCTGTTGCGTTTGCGCCGTATCAGCAATGCCAACCCAATGCGTCGCTTCAGCGAGCAGCGGCTTGCCGAGTGGCAGCAGCCGCCCACGGCAGACTTCAAGCAACAATTGCAGCGCTACATTGCCCTGCTGAGGGCATCGGCATGAGGGTGTTACTGGTGAATATTTCGCTGGATGCCAAGCTTGGCGGTGGTACAGCCGAGCGCACCCGGCACCTGGCGCTGCACCTGGCCAAAGCCGGTAGCGCCTGCGAAGCCGTGGCCATGACCGGCAATTCATGGCAACGGGAGTTTGATGAGCAGGGGGTAAAAAGCTACATCACGGGGAGAATCGGTTTGCGCTTCCCGATCCCGTTGCTCAACCCTTGGCGAGCCTGGCGCGCTGTGCGCAGGGCGGATGTACTGCACATCATGGGCTACTGGAACCTGTTGAGTGTCGCCATGGGCCTGCTGGCGTTTTTGAGTCGGCGCCCTTATATCCTGTGTCCGGCAGGCGAATTCGCGTCGGTGGGTGCGCCGCGTCCGATCATGAAGGTGTTTCACCTGCTGCTGGGCCGCTGGTTGATCAAGGGAGCCGCAGGTTTTATCGCCATTACCGACCTGGAACAAGGGCTGATTGCGCAAGTGGCAGGCGTGCCGGCAGCTTCCATTCCGGTTATCGGCAACGCCGTGGCTGACCCAGGTCCGGCGCGACGGACAGAGGTTGTACAACTGCCGGACGAGCCCTTCATCCTGTTCATGGGGCGGCTGGCACCAGTCAAAGGGCCTGACTTCCTGATCCAGGCCTATCTCGACACACCAGCAGCGCAACGATACCCCCTGGTGATGGCTGGGCCGGACTTTGGCATGCAGCAGGATCTGCAGGCCCAAGTGGAGGCCTCGGGGCTGGCTGGACGCATTCACTTCATCGGCTTTCTTGATGAAGCACAGCGTACCCAGGTGTACCGTCAGGCAATGATGCTGGTCATCCCTTCGCGTTCGGAGGCCATGTCGCTGGTCGCGCTGGAAGCCGGGATTGTCGGGTTACCGGTTTTGCTCACCGATACCTGTGGTTTCGACCAGGTCGAGCAGGTGCAAGGAGGGCTGGTGGTTCCAGCCAGTGCAGCGGGCATCGCTTCGGGTCTTGAGCGTATGTTGGCTGACCCTGCCGAGCTCAGGGCAAAAGGCGGGCGACTCAAGGCTTACATTACCGAACATTACACCTGGTCAGCCATGGTGCAGGTGATGTTGCACCGTTTTGCCCGGCTGTTGCGTACGGGGTCGATGGTGGAGTAGGCGTGTCCGTCGGCTCCGCTGACGGCCATCGCAGCAGTGTCAGCTTCGGCAACGCCGGATAAAGAGGCGCAGCTGTCCAATCAATGGTTCATGGCGGTCAGGTTTGAAATGTCGGTGCTTGAGCGTTGGTATAAAAGAGCTACCCAGGAGCACGTGCTGCTGGCGTTATTTTTCCTGGCGATATTTTATGGAAATGTCTATGCAAGGGTCACGCTACCGCTTGCGATGTATATCCTGCCGCTCCTGGCGTTGCGCCTGAAGATCAGGCCAATCAGGTCGCTCAGGTGGCAGGCGGTATTGCCTGCGCTGGCCTGCGTACCGGTGGTATTCCAATTTTTCGGCGGGTATCCGCCTATCAAGAATGATATCTCCGTCTACTTTTGTTTTTTTTACTCTGCGGTAGCCATCCTGGTGGTAAGCAGGTGTAGCGTCGGGGAGTTACTGGTGCAGAACTGCATGCTCTTCGGCTGTGTATTGATTGCGTTCATCATGCTGGCACATATCGGGCTCGGCTACCGTGAGCAACTGGATTTCTACACCTTGAAGAACCTGGTTGCGACGCCTCTGGGCAGCTCCAATTATCTTGCCGTGTTCCTGCTGTTTGGCATTCTGGTGGCCTTGTATGCCAGGCAGTATCTTTGTGCCATTGCACTGGTTGGGGCGTTCATGTTCACATTTTCGCGTACCGGGTACGCGATGTTGGTCATCGCGGTGGCCATCTGGTTGCTCGACACCAGAACAACCCTGCTTTCCCGTTATCCGCGCTTTTTTGCCTTCGCGTTCATTATCTGCAGCCTGATGGTGTTCCTTACCGCTTTTTTCATGAAAGGCGGGCTGCCGGAGTCTCTGTCCATTCGCGTGGGCCTATGGCATGCAGCGGTGTACCACATTATCGATCATCCACTGATCGGCACACCACGCTCTGAATATTTCTATATTTTCAACGGATTGGCATGGGATCCGCATAATTCGGTGTTGAACATGCTCCTGTTGCTGGGGGTAGGCGGTACTGCGGTGTACTTGTTTTACCTTTACTGCGTCATGCGGCTGTTTTCGCAATTGGCAGGCAGCTCGACATTCTGGCGCTCGGTGTTCATAGGGGCAGCCGTTACGCTGCTGTGGAGCCTGTTCGAGGTGGTTTTACTGACCCCGGCTTATGACACATTGCTGGCATCGCTGTTTGCGCTGGCTATCGCCAAAAGCCCGCCCCCGGAAGTGGCCACGTCGCCAGCGCTGGCTGACGATGCAAGCGTCGGCCTGACCGCTACAAGATGAGGCTCAGCTTGCCGGTTGCGCTTCGCTGGTCGACTTGCGGCGCCCGGCCAGGGTTGAGCTGCAGATGAACATGGTGAATGCATAAGGCATCCATACTATCGGGCGCTGGTAGATGCTCAGTGCAAACAGCGCGAAGAACAGCAGTACCCATAAGCGGCGCTTGGCGCTATGGGTTATGGCCAGGCTCAGGCTGATCATGGCCAGCGCGAACAGCAGGGCACCGATCAGGCCGAAGTCTGTGAGTATGCGAGTCACTACCTGTGATACGCCGCCATGGACCACGCTGGAATCGGCACCCATGCCGAACAGCAAAGTGCGGGTGTCTGCATCCAGGTAGCGAGCGAAGAGCTTGTCCATCTCCGGTAACGAGCGGTTATTGATGTACTGGGTCTGGCGCAATTGTTGGTCAGGTTCTGGCTGTTGCACTGCAAGCGGTGCGATCGGCACTGCGGTGCTAGTGCTGGGCGCCGATGATGAGGCTGGTTTACCCACGGGTTCAACCGGTCCATCCTGCAGGGAAGAGTTCGGTTCCATTACCCGTGCCTGCGTTGCCACAGGCAGAGCTGGTTGCAGGTCTGGCCCCTTGGGCTTGAGGATGCCCAGTACCAGCAAGCCGAAAAGCCCGAGGATGGCGAGCGGCAGCAGGGGTAATGGCGAGCGGGCTTGTACCAGGCGGAACAGGAAACCGAGGGAAGCCATGACGATGAAGGCAAGGGAAAACGACAGCACACCACCAATGAAGATGATGAAAAAGGGGAAAGGCTTGAGCCGGAAGCGGTTGCCCGCCAGCAAGAATGCTGACAACGTGCCGACCATGCCGGGTTCATCATACACTGCGCACAGCCGATAGAGTTCGCCCCCCCAAGGCAGTGACAGGTGATTGCCGGATAACAATAGCGCCCCCGGCGCGTGCAAGTAGAATCCCCCGGCCTCTGCCATCGCAGGGTTGAGCAGAGGCAGGTGGTCCATTTGCACCGGCAAGCCGACTATCTTGCACAGCGATGCCAAGATGCCCGGAATCAGGCTGAGCGCGAAAAACCAGCCGAACCATTGCAGTATCTTGCCACGACGCTGGTCAGAGAACACTGCAAGGGCAAAGAGGGTCGGTAGTACGAAATACCAGCGCGTCGTGCTGCCATCAACCTTTGGCAACATGCTTATATAAAGCACGAACAGACAGATCAGGATGAAACCGGGAACCTCGCCCCGCCGCGGTCGGTCGCCGAGGAGCAGGGCAACAATGGCCAGGCATCCCGAAACCATGCCGGCGATGGCCATGTGACGCAGCGAATGCCAGAGAAAATACGGATTCAACGTTACCCAGGCGCACAGCGCAAAGAGCGGTGCCAGCATGGCGTCAATGGGCGCGATCTTACTGTAAGTCGTGATAGCTGCTGTCATCGTGAGAGGTTCTGCCTGATCACACCCGAGCCATGCCGATTACTGGACAATCCAGGATTCGGACTGGCTCAGGATTGGGAGGTTGACCTGACTGTGACAAGGAGCGAGCGCAAGGGTGCGGTTTTCCACCGCACGTTTGTCGGGCGCCTATGGCAAAGCCGTTCCGTCTTTAACGGAGCGATGTACTAGAGGGCAGGTTTGAGCGCGACGTTTTCGGTTTTCTGCGCGGTGACGATAATGCGTGCCAGATACAAGCCGGCGATGAACCCGAGTACTTCGACAAGGAAGAACATCTGCACCCGTGGGAAGTTGGTCTGTACCAGCAGGTAGGCCAAGGCCACACCAATGGCAGCGCGAGTAAAGATATTGCCGACCAGCAGGCTAGCCAACCGTTCGACAAGAATGCCAGCGAAAAACAACAGCGCCAGACCTGCGACCAGCACTGCCAGGTTGCCGCTATAGAGCAGGATGGCCAGCGGGCCGGGGATGGTCATGAAAGTGAAGTTTTCGAAAGCCTGATACTGCGCATTCGACATGCGCTGGTAGATGGCATGGGTGCCGGCTTCCGGGCGTTCGGTCAGGCTGTGCAGAAATAGTGGCCAGCCGGTATGTTCGTGGCTGACAACCGCTAATACACCCTCAAGGCCAACCCAACGGTCCACTACCAGTTTACTCAGTTCCATCAGCATGCCTTTCCAGCGGGCACGCTTTACCTCGGTAGTCTCCACAACGGGAGCTACCGTTACAGGAACCGGTTCCGCGTCGACAGGTGCGACTGTTACAAGGGGGGCGATGATGGGGAATTGAGGAATCGCCGGTGCCAATATACTTGCTATCGCCTGTGCCGACTCGGCCGGGGCAACAAGCAGGCTGCTCACTGGTCGGGCCACTGTCAGGCTGGCATCGCTCGCCGGCTCTTTGCTGCTAATCATTGGCGTCATGACTGGCCGGGCCTGGGCAAAGGATTGCAGGCGGTCAGCAGACACCAGCAGCAGAGATGCCACGAACAATATCCCGGTCACCAGCAGGATCCTGACCCACTGGACCAGGCGCATTGCTGATGCCAGTTCGCGACCATGCACCAGGTAAACCGCCAACGGTGCAATCACATGCAGGATCATTTGCGCCCGGCTGCCCATGGACACCGCCGTAACCGCACCTTCAAGGATGAGAATGTAGAAAAGTGTCTCCAGCTTCATCTGGCGCGCCTGCACCAACCAGTACCCCAGCGTGGCAAGCAGAATCAGGTTGCCCCAGGCAATCATGAACGAGACCAGTACGTAGACGTAGCTGTGGAGCTTGAGCGTTGGCTCGGTGCCGACCTTCAGAATGGCGAACCTGAAATTAATGGCCAGCAGCACGACAGTGAGCAGAACTGCCAGCCACATGGACGGCTTTAGCAGTGCGCGTGGTCGTTCGACAGGAATGGTTGCAGGCGGCTGCAGGCGCGCGGCAATGGCCTGACAGGCCAGTAATGTGGCAAATGCAGCGTTCAGGGCCAGCATGGCCGAGTCCCAAGCCTGCGGTGAGTTATCGAAGGCACCGATCGGCTCGATGAACTGCGTGGCGAAAATGAAGTGAAATACCAGCTTTGCCCAGCAACCGAGAATCAGGAAAGCCAGCAGGAAGAACGAGAAGAAGCTGGTGCGGTTGGACAGCACGCTGCGTACCAGCAAGCCGGCCAGAACGCCATTGAGCAGCAGCGGTGTCAGGGACCCCGGGTAATGGACAGCGGCGGCGAGAGTCGCCGTGGCAATCAGCAGTAACGCACTGACGTGCAGGTAGCGGTTATCCAGCAGGTGGGCTTGAACGATCTGGTTCATCCGCGCGCTCCAAGTGGGAAGAACTGTTTTCTTGGTTCTCGGGACCTGTGGGACCGCTGCACCCACAGGTACGTAGCAGGCCTCAGGCCTTGGACTTGGGCCTGAAAATGGTCAGTACGTAGCTGACCATCTTGCGTGAAAGAATCGATGGAGGATCCAGCAGAGCGGCCTTGCCCATGCGTACCACGAACATCGCATAGCGCCCGGAAAACCCGTGCATGAAGCCGGAAAGCATATGGGCATTGGCAATGGCCTTGCGTTTCCAGCCAAGAATGGAGGGCGAGAGGCCATTGGTCTGGTAAAGGCTGTTGATTACCTTGAGCGGCTCGTCGGAGCGTTCGGCGTTGCACGGGTTATAGGTGGTCGAGCCTGAGTGAATACGGAAGTCCGCCAGGGGTTCGGCTACTCGAATAAATGGCCCGTATTGGCAAAGACGCAGGAAAAAGTCCATGTCCGGAATGTTGCGCAGCCCGGTGTTCCAACCACCGACCTTGTCCCATACGGCGCGGCGGAACAGCGCTCCGGGGCCAGGCAGGCACTGGAAGTTGGCGATCAGCAGCCGCTCTTCGTAATCGGGGGTTTGCACGGTTCGCACATGTTTGGAATGTTCATCAATGACACAGAAATCCGGGTAGGCCAGCACAGCCTCAGGAGCCTTGGCCATGGCTGCGACGATGGCCTCGACGGCACGCGGGTGCAAGCGGTCATCGGCGCTCAGATAGCCAAGCAGCTCGCCCGTGCTCTGTTGCCAGCCGAAGTTCATCGCCGCGCTCTGCCCGGCGTTGGCCTGACGGTGGCGAATGAAATGGCCCGGGTGTTGCTCCAGCAGCGCAGGAGTGTCGTCTGTGGAGCCATCATCGACGACGATCAGTTCCACGTTCGGATAGGTCTGCTGCAGCACGCTGTCGATCGCATCCAGTACATAGCGCCCGGTGTTGTAGGTAGGAATGACGATCGAAACCTTGGGCTGTATGTTGCTAGCGACCATGAGATACCTTTCGACGGTAATAGAGGTGCACGAACCGGCGTAATGAAACGTAATCGGCGGTGGTGCTGAGGTTGAATATCCGTTTCACGCAGTAAATCTGTGCCAGCGACTGGCAGATACCGCCGAGGCTGTATACCACGGCCAAACCGATGATTCCATACAACCACATTGCCAGCAGTCCGGCGGTAATCATGCCTAGCCCGCTGATGACCGAAATACGCATGGCCACGTGCTGTTTCTGTAGCATCATCAGCACGAACCCGGCAGTGCCGGCGTAAGTCTGCGCCAGTTGCGAAATGCCCAGAATGGCAAATATATAGTACGCATCGGCATATTCACTGGACCACACATGCGTCAGCACGAACTGGCCACACACAATGAACAGCAGATAGCCCGAAAGCCCCAGTAGCGTCGCCGCTCCCGCACCTACCCCCATTACGCGCTGCAGATAACGTTTCTTGCCGCGCACCCAGATACGCCCGATCGAGGGTGCGACCACGGTGTTGATCACTGCCAGCGGGATCAGCACCAAGGCTGCCAGGCGTGAAGCCAGGCCATAAATGGCCAGCCCGGGCGCATCACCGAACCAGGCGATGATCCACAGGTCGGCCTGCGACATTACGAACAGCACTACGGTGGTTGTCAGATTGGGCCGGGTTTCTCGCAGCAACGTGGTATAGCCGATGCTGGTATTCGGCTTGCCCCGGGGTTGCGCCCGGTACCAGTGGCACAGGCTCCAGACCCCGAGCAAGGTGGTGCAGCCGGCGCCCACGGCGCCAGCCAGGATCAACGTGCTCAGTTCAATATGCAGCTCGCCGCGCCAGGCCAGGATAACCGTTGCCGCGCTGGCCAGGCTGGCCCCGGTGGTCAGGAAGCTGGCCTGCACGAAATGGCCCAGAGCACGATGCTGCTCGGCCAGAATGGTACTGATCGCCGCCAGTATCATGCTTAGCGAAACCAGTGGAGCAATGCCATGCAGCATCCGCAGCAGGTCGTCACCTTCGTAGCGTGACAGTACCTGCATAAAAATATTGAACCCCACGGCCAAGCCAATGGTCGACAGCACCGCCAACAGCAGGGTGCGGCGTAACAGCTGCTTTACCTGGCCTCCGTCGCGGTGCCCCTGCGCGGTGGAGATGCAGGCGGGCGCGGTAATGCTCAGGCCGAGCTGGCCCAAGGTGGCCAGTGCTGCGATGAGCGATTGGGCCAGAAAGAACAACCCGACCGAAGTCTGCGACATGGTCAGCGGAATGATGATGCCCGTCAGGGCGCCGGTGCCCAACAACAGGAAGCGGCCAAATATCGCAGCCATGCTTGCCGCGATCGGAGAAGAAAGCGCGTTGGTGACTTTCCCTGTGGACATGAGTTCTTATAGACACCTTGGGGGGAGGACGGATTCTGTTTTGTTTTGCATGGGCTGTCCATGCTCTGGACGCTTCGAAATCAGGGGAGTTGATACCGATCAGGGCCAGGCCGGGTATTCGGACAGCCGATTTGTAGTTTTGCTCCAGATTCATTAGGGTCTCCAGTCACTACCGTGTTCACCCCGCGCTACACGCTGCCGTGTTGGCGTTTTCGAGGGATATTTGTCAGTAATTTCCGAGAGTTGTCGACGTGTCTTCCGTTGGCATGCGATCTGTCCGATAGTAAACAGCCAATAAACCCAACAAGCGATCAGGTGAGAATGAAAGTAATTTTGACGGGTGCGTCCGGCTTCGTCGGAGGGGCGGTTCTGAAAGCGCTCAGTCGCAACGCAAACGTTGAAACGGTCCTGCCGTTGCGTTCACCTTTGCTGGAGATGCCAGCCGGGGTTGCCAGTTACCCGATTGGCGACCTTGCCGATGACCAGAGCGCCGAGTTACAGATTCACCGTCCCGATGTTGTGGTGCACTGCGCTTCGCGCGTGCACGTCATGAGCGATACCGCCAGCGACCCGCTGGCAGAGTTTCGCCGCATCAATGTTGACGGTACCCTGGCCTTCGCCCGGGCCGCCAGCGCGGCCGGCGCCCGCCGGTTCGTGTTCGTCAGTTCAATCAAGGTCAATGGCGAACAGACCCGCCCTGGCGCTGCCTACCGTGCCGACGACACCCCGCACCCGGTAGATCCCTATGGCATTTCCAAGCATGAAGCGGAACAAGGTTTGCTGGCGCTTGGCGCGCAAACAGGCATGGAAATTGTCATCATTCGTCCAGTCCTGGTTTACGGGCCAGGGGTGAAAGCCAATTTTCTCAGCATGATGCGCTGGTTGGATCGTGGTGTGCCATTGCCCTTCGGTGCCATACATAATCGTCGCAGCCTGGTGGCGCTGGACAACCTGGTAGACCTGGTGCTGAGGTGTATCGATCACCCGGGCGCAGCCAACCAGGTGTTTCTGGTCAGTGATGGAGAGGACCTGTCCACGACCGAACTGCTTACTCGCATGGCAAGGGCGCTCGGCAAACCGGCCCGCCTGCTACCGGTGCCAGCCTGGTTGCTAAGCAGTGGCGCCAAGGCGCTCGGCAAAGGGGCGCTTTCCCAACGATTGTGCGGCTCGCTACAGGTCGATATCGGTAAAACCCGCGAACTGCTTGGCTGGCAGCCTCCGGTTCGGGTGGATGCGGCGCTTCTGGCTGCAGCAAGGCATTTTCAGGAAAACAACCACCAATGACGCTTTTCTTGGCTCTACCCGCAGTACTGCTGCTGTCTTTGTTGATGACTGCCGGCCTGCGTCGATACGCGCTGGCGCGCAGTATCATCGACGTGCCCAACGGCCGTAGCTCGCACACAGTGCCTACGCCTCGCGGTGGCGGGGTTGCAATCGTATTGACATTCCTGCTGGCCATTGTCGGTCTCATGCTTGCCGGCGCGGGGGAGAGCCGCACCTTGGTGGCACTGGGTGGCAGCGGTGCGCTGATTGCCGTTATCGGCTTCATGGACGACCACGGCCATATTCCGGCCCGCTGGCGCCTGCTCGGGCATTTCATTGCCGCCGCCTGGATGCTGGCCTGGATGGGAGGGCTGCCGCCGTTGGCCCTGTTCGGCTTGCAAGTGGACCTGGGCTGGCTGGGGGGCGTACTGGCTGCGGTGTACCTGGTGTGGCTGCTCAACCTTTACAACTTCATGGATGGGATTGACGGCATCGCCAGTATCGAAGCCATCACTGTGTGCCTGGGTGGTGCCTGGCTATACTGGTTGGCGGGTCTTGGCAACCATGCAGTGCTGCCATTGCTGCTGGCCGCCGCAGTTGCCGGGTTCCTGTTCTGGAATTTTCCCCCGGCAAAGATCTTCATGGGCGACGCTGGCAGCGGCTTCCTCGGCATCGTTCTGGGCGGTCTTTCGCTGCAAGCCGCCTGGGTGGCACCTGAGATGCTCTGGTGCTGGTTGATCCTGCTCGGCGTGTTCATTGTCGACGCCACCTACACCCTGGTTCGTCGATTGTTGCGGGGGGACAAGGTGTACGAGGCTCACCGCAGCCACGCCTACCAGTTCGCTTCGCGTGAGGTTGGCAGGCACTTGCCAGTCACATTGGCTGTTGCGGTATTGAACCTGTGCTGGTTGCTGCCGATAGCCTTTTGCGTTGCGCGGCTCGGCCTGGATGGTGCCGCAGGTGTAGTGCTGGCCTATATCCCGTTGTTGCTGCTGGCCGTGCGTTTCCGCGCAGGCCAAATCGAAGATAGACACCAAAGGTAAAGTGAGCGACTTGATGTCAGGGAATTTCTGGAAACGTTTCAGAGGAGCGATGGACACCGTGCGCGCTAAACTGCTTGCTCTACCACGTAGACACAAACGCTTGCTGCAGGTCTTGACCGACGTTGTCCTGATCTGGGTTGCCCTGTGGATGGCATTCGTGGTTCGGCTTGGTATTGATGACCTGGCCAACCCCATCCTGGATCATGGCTGGCTGTTCCTCACTGCGCCGGTCGTAGGCATTCCTCTGTTCATCAGGTTTGGTCTGTACCGTGCGGTGTTGCGCTATTTCGGCACCGACGCGCTGATTGCGATCACCAAGGCCGTAACCCTGTCCGCACTGATCCTCGGTTTTATCATCTATTGGGCAAGCAACCACGAGAACGTGGTGCCACGTTCCATTACCTTCAACTACTGGTGGTTGAGCCTGATCATGGTGGGCGGCCTGCGCCTGGCCATGCGCCAGTACTTCCTCGGTGACTGGTTTGCCGCCGCCGTACAACACGTCCCCTTTACCGGCAACAACCGTGATGGCTTGCCGCGGGTGGCCGTGTATGGCGCCGGTGGTGCCGGCAACCAGCTGGTAGCGGCGCTGCGTGCGGATCGGGCGTTGCGCCCGGTGGCATTCATCGACGACGACCCCAGCATTACCGACCGGGTAATTGCCGGCCTGCAGGTATATCGCCCCGATCAGTTGCAGGAGATGATCGATGCCACCGGCGCGCAGGAAATTTTGCTGGCCATTCCGTCTTCCACCCGCACTCGCCGACGGGAGATTCTCAACTTCCTTGAAGGTTTCCCGTTGCATGTGCGCAGTATTCCCAGTTTCATGGAACTGGCCAGCGGCAAGGTAAAGGTCGATGATATTCAGGAGGTGGACATCGCCGACCTGCTGGGCCGCGATGCCGTTCCGGCGCAAGCTGACCTGCTGGCGCGCTGCATCGTCGAGCAGACGGTGCTGGTAACCGGGGCCGGAGGCTCGATCGGTTCGGAGCTGTGCCGGCAGATTCTGGGCCAGACGCCGAAAACCCTGCTGCTGTTCGACCACAGCGAGTTCAACCTGTACAGCATCCTGTCGGAACTGGAACAGCGCATTGCCCGCGAGTCGCTGTCGGTGTGCCTGGTACCGATCCTCGGCTCGGTCCGTAACCAGGCGCAGTTGCTCGACATCATGCGTACCTGGCGGGTTGACACCGTCTACCATGCCGCTGCCTACAAGCACGTGCCGATGGTAGAGCACAATATTGCCGAAGGCCTGATGAACAACGTCATCGGCACCCTCTACACTGCCCAGGCTGCATTACAGGCAGGCGTTGCCAACTTCGTGCTGATTTCAACTGACAAGGCCGTACGCCCCACCAATGTGATGGGCAGCACCAAACGCCTGGCGGAAATGACCCTGCAAGCCCTGAGCCGCGAAGTGGCACCGGTACTGTTCGGCGACAGCGGCAACGTCTCGCAGGTGAACAAGACTCGCTTCACCATGGTCCGCTTCGGCAATGTACTGGGCTCGTCGGGGTCGGTGATTCCGCTGTTCCATAAACAGATCAAGGCCGGCGGCCCGCTCACTGTCACTCACCCGAAGATCACCCGTTACTTCATGACCATTCCCGAGGCGGCCCAGTTGGTAATCCAGGCGGGTTCCATGGGCAAGGGGGGTGATGTGTTCGTGCTCGACATGGGCGAACCAGTGAAAATCGTGGAGCTGGCCGAGAAGATGATTCACCTGTCCGGTTTCAGCGTGCGTTCCGAGCGTAACCCGATGGGCGATATCGCCATCGAATTCACCGGGTTGCGGCCAGGCGAGAAGCTTTATGAAGAACTGCTGATTGGCGATAACGTGATTGCCACCCGCCACCCGATGATCATGAGCGCCAACGAAGACTTCCTGCCCTGGGACACACTCAAGGACACGCTGCGCCAATTGCTGGCGGCAGTGGAAGCAGACGATTTCGTGCGGGTACGCCAGTTGCTGCGTGAAACCGTCAGCGGCTATGCACCGGAAGGCGAGATTGTTGACTGGATTTACCAGCAACGACGTCTCGAGCCCTGACCCGCCGAAGTGCAGCGCCGAAGGGTCACCAGTTGTCCCCGGCGTTGCGCGGCGCCTTCGGGGGGCAGCCGGCATGTAACCAATTTTCAAGGCAGTTAAATGAAAGCAACCCCCCTCGCAATACCCGAAGTCCTGCTACTTGAGCCAAACGTCTTCACCGATGACCGCGGATTCTTCTTCGAGAGCTTCAACCACACAGTCTTCGAGCGCCTGGTACAGCGTCCCGTCAACTTCGTCCAGGATAACCACTCCAGCTCGCGCCGGCATGTACTGCGCGGCTTGCATTACCAGGTGCATCAACCACAGGGCAAACTGGTAAGAGTAGTCGCCGGTGATGTGTTCGATGTCGCGGTAGACTTGCGCCGTTCTTCGCCTACGTTCGGCCACTGGGTCGGGGCCCGTCTTTCAGCGCACAACAAGCAGCAGATGTGGATCCCGGAAGGTTTCGCGCACGGTTTTGTCGTGTTGTCCGACCATGCGGAATTCCTGTACAAGACCACAGATTACTACGCCCCCCAGTTCGAGCGTTGCCTGGCTTGGAATGACCCCACCGTTGGTATTCAGTGGCCTGTCGAGCGGCCATTGCTGTCAGGCAAGGATCAGGTTGGCACAGCGCTGCGGGATCTGGATTGCTTCGATTGAGCAAAGCAGCCTACGCAGGGATGGGGAAGTAGCACGACGATATCATCTTCCTGCTCGGCTGCAGCGCCGAGCGGCTAGAATACAGAAGATGCAACAGCAGACCATGACAGCGGAAGCAGACGAACATGACCATTCTGGTAACCGGCGGCGCAGGCTTTATCGGCGCGAATTTCGTGCTGGACTGGCTGGCCGGCAATGACGAGGCTGTGGTCAACCTCGACAAACTCACCTACGCAGGCAACCTGCAGACCCTTGGCAGCCTGCAAGGCGACCAGCGCCATATCTTCGTGCACGGCGACATCGGCGACTCCGCGCTGGTAGCCCGCCTGTTGCAGGAGCATCAGCCGCGCGCCATCCTCAACTTCGCTGCCGAGTCGCACGTCGACCGCTCGATCCACGGCCCGGAAGACTTCATCGAAACCAACATCGTCGGCACCTTCCGCCTGCTGGAGGCGGTACGCGCCTACTGGGGCGGCCTGGATGACCAGGCACGCCAGGCATTTCGCTTCCTGCATGTGTCAACCGACGAAGTCTACGGTTCGCTGGCTGCCGGCGAGCCCGCGTTCACCGAAACCCATCAGTACCAGCCAAACAGCCCTTACTCGGCCAGCAAGGCTGCCAGCGACCACCTGGTGCGCTCTTACCACCACACCTATGGCCTGCCGGTGCTGACCACCAACTGCTCGAACAACTACGGCCCGTACCACTTCCCGGAAAAGCTCATCCCGTTGATGATCGTCAACGCCCTGGCTGGCAAACCGTTGCCGGTGTACGGTGACGGCCAGCAAGTTCGCGACTGGCTGTATGTCAAGGACCACTGCAGTGCCATCCGCCGCGTACTGGAAGCCGGGAAAACCGGCGAGGTGTACAACGTGGGCGGCTGGAACGAAAAGCCCAACCTGGAGATCGTCAACCGCGTGTGCGCCCTGCTGGACGAACTGCGCCCCCGCGCCGACGGCAAGCCCTACGCCGAACAGATCACCTACGTGGCCGACCGCCCCGGGCACGACCGCCGCTACGCCATCGATGCCCGCAAGCTCGAGCGTGAACTGGGCTGGAAACCCGCCGAAACCTTCGAAAGCGGCATCCGCAAGACCGTGGCCTGGTACCTCGACAACCAGGAGTGGGTGCAGAACGTACAGTCCGGCAGCTACCGAGACTGGGTCGAGAAGAACTACGCAGGGCGCTCGGCATGAAGATCCTGCTACTGGGCAAGGACGGCCAGGTCGGCTGGGAGCTGCAACGCAGCCTGGCCCCGTTGGGCCAGTTGCTGGCGCTGAATTCCCGCAGCCAGTCGCACTGCGGCGACCTGGCCAACCTGGCGGGCCTGGCCGAAACTGTACGCGCCTACGCGCCTGATGTAATCGTCAACGCTGCCGCCTATACCGCTGTGGACAAGGCGGAAAGCGAGCGCGAGCAAGCCTTCAGGGTGAACGCCGAGGCCGTAGGTGTGCTGGCTCGTGCCGCCGCCGACGTCGGCGCGTTGTTGGTGCACTATTCCACCGATTATGTGTTTCCGGGGCAAGGTACCCGGCCGTGGCGTGAAGAGGACGCGGTCGGCCCGCTGAATGTCTACGGCGAAAGCAAGCTGGCCGGCGAGCAGGCCATTCAGGCCGCCGGCTGCCGCTACCTGATTTTCCGCACTTGCTGGGTGTATGCCGCGCGCGGCAACAACTTCGCCAGGACCATGCTGCGCCTGGCTGCGGAGCGCGACAGCCTGGGCGTGATCGACGACCAGCATGGCGCCCCGACCGGCGCCGAGCTGATCGCCGACATTACCGCCCACGCCATCAGCGCCACCCAGGCCAACCCGGCCCTGGCCGGCCTTTACCACCTGGCAGCCGACGGCGAAACCACCTGGTGTGGCTATGCCCGCTACATACTGGAGCATGCTGCTGCCCAGGGTGTCACCCTGAAAGCCCATGCGGAACAGGTCGACCCGTTGACCACCGCTGCTTATCCGACCCCTGCCAAGCGGCCGGCCAATTCCCGTCTGGACACCCATAAACTGCAGAAAGCGTTTGCCCTGACCTTGCCGGACTGGCGCCTGGGTGTGGCTCGCATGCTTACGGAAATACACGAGAAATGAACACTATCAAGCGTAAAGGCATCATTCTGGCGGGCGGGTCAGGTACCCGCTTGCACCCGGCGACGCTGGCAATTTCCAAGCAGCTGCTGCCGGTGTACGACAAACCGATGATTTACTATCCGCTGACCACGCTGATGCTGGCGGGTATCCACGACATTCTGATCATCTCCACCCCGCAGGATACTCCGCGCTTCGAGCAATTGCTGGGCGATGGTCACTGCTGGGGTATCAATATCACCTATGCTGTACAACCGTCTCCCGATGGCCTGGCCCAGGCTTTTTTGATTGGCGAGCACTTCATTGGCAGCGCGCCCACCGCGCTGGTGCTAGGGGACAATATCTATTACGGCCACGACTTCCAGCAATTGCTGTGCAGTGCCATGGGCCGGCAGGGCAGTGCAAGTGTCTTCGCCTACCACGTACAAGATCCCGAACGTTACGGTGTGGTCGAGTTTGACACGCAGGGCAAGGCTATCAGCCTGGAAGAAAAGCCGGCCAAACCCAAGTCCAACTATGCTGTCACCGGTTTGTACTTTTACGACAACGATGTGATCGAGATCGCCAAGGGAATCCGGCCGTCCGCGCGCGGTGAGCTGGAGATCACCGACGTGAACCGCGCCTATCTGCAGCAGAACCGGTTGTCGGTGGAGATCATGGGGCGCGGTTATGCCTGGCTGGATACCGGGACGCATGATTCGTTGCTCGAGGCGAGTGGGTATATCGCGACCATCGAGCGGCGGCAGGGGTTGAAGGTGGCTTGTCCGGAAGAGGTGGCGTACAGGCAGGGGTGGATTGGGGCAGAGCAGTTGCTGAAGCTGGCTGAGCCGCTGGCCAAGAATGGGTATGGGCAGTATTTGAAGAGGTTGGTGCAGGATAAGGTTTATTGAAGCGAAATCGGAGTCCTGCAGCTCTGGCACTGGGGCGCATCCATTGTAGTTGTCGGCTGTGTCAGCGTAGGAGTAAGCAGTGCTGGAACTTGAGCAGGAAAAAAGGAATTCCCTGCTCTTGGTGCCGCCTCTTTGCACCTAGGCACCCTGGTTTCTGGGCTATTCAGAATGGTCTCGCCTCGTTATTTCTACTGCCCAACTTAAACTAATTTTGTATAAGGCTGAAGGAGTTCACGGGGCACTTGCTGGAGATTTTCGCGCCCGAGGAGTCTTGGAAGAAAGCAATTACCGTGTATTCCCCAGGCGTTTCAGGGATGGGGAATTGAGCGTCAGGCGAGGCTTCATACCACCGAACGCCGTGCCGAACACCATCAATTAGAAAATAGAACGCAAATTCCCCACGGTCATAAATTCTTCCATTCTTGACGAGAGAGCAGTGGGCAAAAATTCCATGCCCAGATTCATAAGCGGCAACGGTTATTGTTACTCCGTCAGCAACGAGCAGCGCGTCTGGCTCTGCGGGATATCCAAGTGGCACGCTCTCGGTGTGATCTTCAGCTATTATTGACTGCAATCGTAAAAGGGCTTCTTTGTAATACTGCTTGCAATAGTGAAAGGGAGAAACACCCCAGCGGTGGTGCTCGTCGGCTGTCAAAATTTCCGGTGGGTAGTGCAAGAATTGATTCTTGGACAGCTTTTTTTCCAGTTGCTCGTACATCCAGTCCAATTCTTGGTTGGCTTTTTCAACTGTGTTCAAGGAAACCGGGAATTCAGTGCTGCTGCTTTCTTCAAAATGTGACGCCCAGTACACTTTGTTGATGATTATGCTGCCTAGCTTGTTGTGCTCTTCCAAAAATGCAAAAAACTTTCGCATTCCCTGCATCCACAAATCACGGCGCTCAGGCGAGCCGTACTTGATTATTTGGTAGCCTTTTACGCTGCTGTCTGCAAGTAGGTCACTTTCAGCTAATTCGCTAGAATTTGTAATGATATGGCCGGAGGGTAGTACCACAAGGTCGAAGCGCTCGTCGATCAGATCGATCAATATAAGATCGGCGGTCTTGAAAATTTCTGGTTGAGTCAGAATTTGTTTAGAAAAGTCGTATGAAACCATGCGCCGTCGGAATGTAGATGAAATGCGGTTGAGTGCATCGTCATTTGCGTATGCGGCGCTGCATAGCGAGGCCATTGAAGATCTTGCAAAGTAATCGGTTAACTTAAATGTTCGGCTTTCTTCTAGGTTGAATATGTCTCTGGAGACACAGCTACCGTAGATAATTAAGTTCTTGACCACAATCTTTTTTAGCCTTCTTTATTTTTGGTTCACATAACTCGGCATTGGGGTCCTGTTCCGTCAGGCCTATCACCTTGATCAATTCGCTACGCTTCGGAGTAGTATAGGCAATTGATACTATGAAAAGTTCCGAGTAGCATAGCCCAAGCCTCATTATCCATAGCGGGACCAGGAATGCAATCGAAGGTCCCCGATCAGCTGAACATTTCTCGTTTCGGTCAATAAAAATCTATTGGATCCAAGTTCGGCAATGTGAGGACTTCGGTCGGTGCTTCTGGTATTTTTGCTTGGTTTGCTACCATCGCAATTAGCATGACGAAAGGGCTGCAGGGAATATATGTGAAGTCTGTCACATATTTTTAGACGGTTTGAGTTTCTTAGAATGGTGTCATGCAGCTGAGCTGCTCTTGTCACCTTGTGACATTTCTGCAGCTAGCTATTGGGTGTGGTGTCGCACGATTTGCAAGCCACATTGGAGAAATGCCAAGCGCTCCAGCCACCTTTGGAGGGGTGGCGGTTACAAAATGCTTGTAAAAATTTTTATTCGTTGAGCTAAGCCTGCACTGGGCGCGATTGGCTGGTACCAGAGTTTTGAGACTTGGATCTATCGCCTAAAAGCAACGAAGAAAATTTATTTGCTAAAGAGATGGCGGGCAAGTCAATTTTTAAATGGAAATAGTAGGCAGCGATAAAGGTCAGGGTTAATGTTGTGCTCAATGTCATTACCATGGCGGTAAAGCTCATGCCGAAATGTTTGGTGAAAAATTGAGCCACCGTGACCAAAACAAATGTGTGCAGTAGATAAAGAGAGAAGGAGAGCCTCCCAAGCCATTTCATCGGTGCGGTATCGAGAATAGCGAATGTGCGTTGTGCATTCAGGACGCTTAGTAGAATGATCAAGCCGCCAAATGCGGGCATGATCAACAGCCAAGAAGGCTTATAACCTGTAAAGGTTGTTAGTGAACGGGTCATATGATCGAGTGTTACGTAAGAAGCGCTCGCAGAGTGGAATCCGGCCAAGTACAGTCCGACGAGCAGGCCGATCAAAGAAACTGCGTGTCGTATGGCAGTGGGCTTTTCCTCATTGAACCGAAACGTGATCAGTATCGAGCCTAGGAAAAAAAGCGATGTGTACATGGCTGTTTTATTCGCTGAGGAAGAAAGTGCCAAAAACGCTGCGGTACAGAAAAGTCGGTATATAAAGGCGTTACCGCCAACGAGTGCGTACGCTGCGAAGACTGCGAAGGACCCTATGAGCTCAATCTGAATGGTCCAAAGCACATAGTTATAACGGCTGTCGCCTAAAGCAAGCGCTCCATAAATTGCGTCACGAATAGCACTGCCCCAAGTCGCGTCAAATAGATACGGCGTTGAAAGGACCGGCGTTGGGGTGACATTGGGTGCCTCATAAACCCCAAGTTTCATCAGGGCGCAGCCGATAAGGACAGACGCGGCGACAGGTACACCTAAGCGGATATAGCGCTTAACCGATGCTCTGCGAACGGAGTCAAGCACGTCGGCATGCCGTGAAATGCTATAGGTCAGCACTAGTCCGCTTAAAATAAAAAACATCGATACGGAAAAACCACCACGGTAAAAAAAGGAAAACGGGCTATCAAACCATTCAATTCCATCTAGCGGACGGCCTTTAGTGCGTACACCCAGGTGCATGGCTGGGTAGAACCAGAACAATGCATGGGAGAAAATCACAATCACGGCCGCGATGCCGCGGATTCCATCCAGCTTGGACAGACTCATTTTATGAAGTCCGTTAGTCATGTTCTTATATCAATCCTGTTGTTGTGCTCGGCAGCGTTCAATCCGGACGCCCTTGGGTTGAACTACAAGGTGGGGACGAGGAACCAGCAATGTACCTTGGTGAAATTTTTAGTACATCCTGCGCCATTTTTTCCTTGATTGAACGGCGAGAGAATTGTTGTACAAACTCTGTGCGGGAAGTTCTTTTTATTTCTAATTGATGCAGAGCACGGATGGCCGCCTCGATATCGCAGGGAGCGAACAGTGCTACATTCTTGATTCTTTTTTGCGCGAAGCGGTAAGCATAACCTGACAGTCCGCCCCAAATGGGCTTGTCAGTGGCAGCGTACTCGAATAGTTTAGAAGGTAATACCCGGCGAAAGGCCTTTAGGTTGTTAAGGTGTAGAAATAGAACATCCGCTTCATTATAAATACGCAGTAATTGATCGCGCTTCATCGGGAGAGATATTCGTACGTTTTCTACGTTTTCATGTTCAAGCGCTTTTCTCAGGGTTTCCAGAGCACTGCCGGCGCCTATCAGGTGAAAGTCTACCTTGTCAGTCAAACGTTTAGCCAGTGCAGGTATAATCTGATGCAGCCCTTGCCCGGTGCCAATATTTCCGGCGTAAATTACCTGCAGTCGTTGAGGGCGCTGTTGGGGTACGGGTAACTGGGCTGTCTGCGCGTGATCAATAAACAGGTCATCTACGCCATTGGTATATAGCGTGAACGCTCGTCCAGGATAGCGAGTCGTGAAGTATGGCAAGAAGCCTGGAGAGATTAGGTTCACCCTAGTGGCTTGCTTGATTGTCCATCGCTCGATTGGAGAAAAAATGGATGCTGCTAACGGTCCCCAGCGTGATGGCAACAACTCTCGCAAAGTATCGACAAAAATATCTCGGATGTCGAGATAGAGACCGCAGCCGTTGCGCTTTGCGATCACGGCACCCAGTGAAGCTGTCATTAGTCTTGACGATGTCGCAAAAACTAGATCGTACTTCTTATTCCGAGTAATCTTGAAGGCGTTAATGGCGAAACTGAAAAATGCCTGTGCTTGATCCCTTATGCCACTGCGATGTGCAGGTACGTTAATCCGTCTGATGGTCAGCTGCGGTAAACGCTCGATGCTCACAGCGCTTGTAACGAATGAGTGGTAGCGGTTTGGTTGAGTGGTAACAATCTCGATTTCTACTTGCTCACCTAGTTCGGCACGAAGTGCGCTGACAAGCGCTTCCGCACGGAATGAGCCTGCAGAAAGGTCCGGAGGATAGTAAAAACTGAGCAACAGGATCCGTGTGGTCATGATCGTGCCTGCCATGACTGCGGTACTGGCGAAAGAACATGTTGATATAAATCCACCAGCCGCGACTCCTGCTCCTCCCAATTTAATGTGCCAGCAGTGGAACGGGCATTTCGTGCATAGTTCTCTCGCAAGCTCGTGTCCGAGACCAATACGTTGAGTGCATGCGCGAGGCCTGTTGGATCATCCGCAGGAACGAGAATACCTATGTCATGTCTGCGCACGATCCGACGAATTTCCGGAAAATCCGTTGCTACGACAGGTAGACCGGCAATCACATACTCGAACAACTTGTTCGAATCAGTGGTGTAGTGGTTGAGACAGGTATTTTCGATAGGCTGTACACCGATATCTGCGGAGGCAGTATAGCTTGGGAGCTCCGCCAGCGGAACCGTGGGTATGATGTACACCCGGTCTTGCAAATCTAGTTCCTCAATGAGCTGACTTAAAAGGTGCGCCAGACGACCTCCGCCGACGAGTACAAAGTAGGCGTCCGCCACTTTGGCTGCAGTGCGAATAAGCTTCTCGAGCCCGCGACCTTGTTGCAGACCTCCCTGATAGATAATGATTGGCCATTGTTCAGCCAGCCCTAGTTCTGCACGAATCCGGTTTGTCGGGGAACAGTGTGTTAAGCGTGGACGGTTCTGCAGTACTATTGGACGTTGAATATGATAAGCTCGGGCAAAATACTTGGCGCGGGCATCCGTCGTGGTGATAGTACCATCAGCCAAGGGCATAAGTCGTTTCTCTACCAGCCCCACCAATCTGCGGAAGCTATCATAGCCTTCTCGGCTGGTGCTTATCTCGTGTGCGTCATAAACCAAGCGGGCACCGCTGATACGAGATGCCAACCAGGCAGTTGGTAGTGTATTTACATCGTGTGAGTGCACGACATCTGCCCTGTAGCGGATCATTTGCAGAAGCAGGGCCATATGAGTCCAGGCACGGGCGATAAGACGTAATACCTGATGCTTTATCCCGAATTTTCCGACCGGGCCCATACTTTTAATCGCCTGAACAGGCGAAGTCGAGCCAATCTTGCGTTTGCGCAGGCGCCATAGGGGGCTGCGTGCAACGCGGAAAACTTCAATTCCTTCGTTCAAGCGTTCTTGCTGTTGTGTGACGCCAGGGGTATGCAGTGCGAAAACACGTACTTGATATCCCGCTTGCTGTAATGTCTGGGCTTCCTTGAGCACTCGAGCATCATTAAGAAACTCGTTCCAGACGATCATTGCAATTTTTTTCATTGAGCAGACTCCTGCCTGAGTTCTGGTTTTTTTTCTGGCCCAATTACGGCAAGAATGTCATCCAGCAACCTGAATGCAGCTGGATAGTCCTTTCTCAGCAGGAATCTTTCAAAGCTGTACATGTATGCTGACAATACAATGTCTTCGGTAGCCGTATGTGCCAAGGCCGGGCGATGACAGCGTGCAATTTTGATGGCCTCGTAAAGACGCTCTTTCTCGATGACGGGCCAGTTGCTTCCTGCGCCTTCAATTCGCCAGCTGCTCCAGTGACTGAGTTGGTACTGTTGCGAAGCGGAAATAAGCAATGCCTCCGAAGTGATGTCCAGCGACACGATCTGTCGAGGTAGGCTGCTGAGCCGTTCGATAATGCAATCAAAGGATCCAAGAAGACGTTCTACCTTTTCAGCGTCAGCTGACGTCGAACATACGAAGCGCAGCGGTTCGATCATGGCTTTATCAAGCCGTTGTTCCAGATAGGGACGGGTTCGGCTGAAGCGCAATATCAATTCGCGGGCTGGTTCACAGCAGAGTAGTTGCTGGCTGATTGCGACAACGCCATCGCCAATCTGGCGACGGATTAGCTTTTTGTGGCCATCCAGACGGAAGAGATGACAGTCGATTCCCTGTAGTAGGTAGTGCCCTAGCCATTCGAGTGAAGGCAAGTGTGGCTGATACTCAAAGAGTAAGCGCTCCTGCTCGGCCAAACTGGTGATATTACTGCCGAACAGCTTGGCCATAAATTCTTGGGGGGCGTTGTTGTCCAAGACAGTGATGCGAAATGCATAGACGTCAACTGCATCCATCTGGTGCCAAGAGATCTCGATGCCATTGCGGATGTCGATACCCGCCAGGCCCATGAGCCTTTCTATCCAAGCTTCTCGGCTGGACGGGCTAAGCATGTGCTCAAGCTGATGGTTGTTCGGCCGTTGCTCGAGTAAAGGCTGGGATTGAAAGAACATTGCGTTAATCTGGCGATGTTGCATACGCAGGCTGACTAGGTCCTGGACCATGCTGGTCAAGCGCTGCAAGGCTTGGCGCATGACGAGTACCGCAATGACCGCATGAAAGATTCGTTGGTGGGGGAAGTACAGAAAGTCGGCGACCAGACAGAAGAAGCTCAGCAGGAAGCCAGTAGCCGATAGCGCATTGAGAATATTGCCGTGGTTTTGCTGGAATTGTAATTGAATGGCAGTGTAAAAATTGTAGGTCATTACACATAGAGATGTCGCTAGGATGGTATATCCAAGCACAATCACTAATAGTTTTGGGTAGATGACCAGGAGAACAATGGCGCTGATAACAAAGAATAGGGCAGATGCCATGGCGCGCGTAAATTTTGAGTACGCATAGGCCGCGATTTTTTCCTGATTCTCAAACATGTTCAGCTTGGCGCTGCGTAGAAGCAATGTTCGTGCGCCTTGACGACAGCAGTAGGCAATCAGTAATTCGCATAGTACGTAAAGCACATAGCACAGTGCTGCAGCCATACTAAGTGACACAATCAGGTGATTTTTCTTCAGTGCTTGAAAGGCGCTGGGAAAATAATTCGGGATTTTTTCGGAGCCTAATAGGATAATAACCTTAAGCGGCAGGAAAAAGGCGAGCAATAAAAAAATCTGGCTTGCCAGGGTTGTAACCTGCACTGTGATCGTTGTGAAGGGCACAACCCGGAGCAGTTTGATGCCTATCGACAGGCACCAGCCTAGCGTCGATCTAATATGGTGCTGAAGTTTCATCGGCGGATGATTCTTTCAATGGGTTTAATCGACGCTGGTTGGGTCATTTCTCTTGCCAGTACAAAGTCGCGATAGTTGCTGTATTTTTATCTTGGTTTACAGTGGTGTAGATGCCACCGATCACCGGTAGGTCTTTTTTGTAGTATTGCACTTTAAATTGGCTGCTGTCGTTGCTGATTACCTTGCGAGTGAAGCCTGCATTTTGCAGCTGCATGTACACGTCGTTTTCGGCCAGCTTGTCGGCGGTGGAGTAGCTGTACTCATGCATGCTCAACTTTCCTGCGCTATTGGGCTTAGCGTAAGATTTCCTGTGCTCTGCAGTCAGCTGCAGGATCGAGCCATCAGCAAGATTCAGTTCGGCTTTAGCCTGTGGTTGTACTGTGTTCGCTGCCTGACTGTCAGTTTTGTCAGAGTCAGCGGCTTGCTGATCACAGCCGGAGATGGCGATAGCAAGCAGGGAGAGCAAAGCAGCCGTTTTGATTTTCATGTTTCGATAAGTCCTTTGGATCAACTCATGATTCGCGCAAGCAGTTGCTTGGCAACCGTTTTGTAGTAAGTGCTGTCATAGTGGTAGGGGCAGAAAGCCCATTTGTGGTCGCCGCCTGCGACCAGCCCGGCCTCTAAACCACCAATCTGCTCAACAGCAGTTGCCGAATCTTCAAGTGTTGCGAGCATAGGGTCAATGACAGAGTTGTTCAACTCAATCAGCTTTTCAAACTCACCCCCCTTGAAGCTTTCAAGGCTGGAGTCTTTCTTGTATTGGTACGCCCATACAGCTCTGTGAACGAAGATATTTGGGCAAATATTAGCGACTCGCTCAAGGAAAGCAGGCAATGCCCACTCTCGAAGTTTTTTTATTTCGGGGCTCCACGGGCGCTTGATTTCATGAGGAATGCTTTTGCGTTCCAACGCTTTGAGCAGTGGTCCGCTTGCGGACATCAGAGAACTCTGGTGTTGGACAATCCCGATGCGCTCATCAATAAAATCAATGATCACTATGTCAGGACGGGACTGCTCGAGAAGCTGCCAATGCAGTTTATGTTGATCCCAATGAGAGCGTTTGCCCTCAAATGAGCTTGCGTCGATACCCAACTGTGGATCGAAGCAAGGCGGGGCCATCCAGGAAACGACCGACGAACGCGCCATATAGAAACAGATTTCGAACGCTTCAAGCGTGCTTTTCTGGAACTCGAATAAATCCCTAGTAACACAGGATCCAAGGATTGCAACGCGGATTTTCTCTTTGCGTGGCCCCGCTGGGTTTGGGCGAACAGCCGTGCGTTCGAGTCTAGCCTTTCGCGCAATGAGGGCATCAAGGTGTTCACTGGGCTGGTCATTGCCCTTGTTAAGCTCGATCTTAATTTGGTTGCGCACATTCCCGAGTTTCTCAAGATATTTGTGCGGCATGCCGATCGGCGATTGCTTGAGAAGCGTGGACAGAAAATCCAGGCGCTGTTGGCTCAAGCCGAACGGACGCAGTTGCGACTCTTTCAGGCCAAACGTTTTATTTGTGTCACCCAGAATTCGTGCGCGTGCGCCGAAGAAATAGGAGTCACTCAGAGGGTGCTTGGTATACGTATATAAGGGGTGCTTTGATTTCAGCAGGATATGTTTGGCATTAATTTCCTGCTTTCTCAGCGTCTCCACCACCATGTGGTGAGCATATTGAGTAATGCTAAGGCTCTTGGGGCCAGTGGTTTTGTCGACCAGCGTCAATGCCAAGGCCAGCGTGTCATAAGTGACAGCGCGGTAACAATCGTCCGATGGCAGGAACTCCAAGCCATTGTGCAGCGAAATCAGTAACACTTCCTCAGCATATTTATCCGAGCGCGCGTGTTCTTGAATGGTAGCGATTACGTCTTCATGAATACAGTCGTCATCATCGATTCTCGAAGTGAGTACGATATCCTCGCGCGTTTGAGCCAGCAGTTTGGTGACTTCTTTGCTGGTCAGTGAATAGTCGCTAACCTGCAGTGTCTTGGCGTTCAGGCCGGATGCAGTAATTGCGGCCTCCAAGCGCGCCTGATGCAAGACAGGAAGAGCTTCGTCAATGAAGATCGTCCATTCAAAGTCTCGGTTGCGCTGGTTTGCGAGAGATGGAAAAACCGTATTGGTGAAAATTTCCAGCCGATAGGACAACCACAGCTCATCCTTGATGCCGATGCCAAAGTTGGTGAAAACATAATGTTTCAAAGACTTGCTCATAACGACTTCAAACGTCTCGGAATGTATTCAGTTCAAGGGTGGCCATTTTCTTCCAGTCACTTTGGCGTCGCACGCGTTCTGCGGCTTGTCGGGACAGCGTGGAAAATAGCGCTTGATCCATATAGATGCGTTCAAGGGCCTCGGCTAGTTGTATGGCGTTTTCCGGTTCGACGACAAAGCCACTTTTCTCGTCGACGAATTCCGGGATCGCCGCGACCGCAGTCGTCACAGGAACAAGCCCCGACGCCATGGCTTCGTCTCGCGATACACCTTGGGTATCCATACGGCTCGGACACAGGAACACACCGTGTTCTTTGTGCAGCGCGGCAATTTCCCCATGGTTCAGGAAGCGGCGTTCAATGTGTACGTTCGAATAACCCCGCAATGGTGCGAGTGTTTCTTCAAACAATGGTCCGTCTCCTACGAGCCGGAATGTCATATCGTCGAACCACGGCTTTTCAGCCAAAAGCTCAATGGCTCTGACGGTCAGATCATTTGCATAGGTTCGCGAGGTATAGGGGCGGATGGACAGCACCTTCTTACGCTGTTCTGCCGGTTTTTGAACGTAGCTGAAATTATCGGTATTGATAGGATTATGAATAATCTCGTACTGTCCTTCCGGCAGGCGGAATCCAAGGTCTTCCATGACTTCTTCTGCAAAATAGCGGGAAACGAACACCAGCTTCAGGTTCCTGTGCATCGGCTGCAGTATGCTGCGCCAGAAACTCATGCGTTTATCGCTGACAAGTTTTCCAGACTGCAATTGTTCGTCGGTGCTGTAATTGTACTCTCGGCGCCACCAGGGCTGGATCTCAGCCCCATGAACCCACACAGTGATCTGGGTTGTATTCAAATGCGTGCGTAACACATTCCACATCGTCTCATCCAGGAAGTGGACGAGAATCGATTTATAGTGGTTCTTCTCGAGCATTTTGGATAAGGTCGAGCGGCAACCGGTAACCACATCGATGTTCTGGAACTCGTGGTAGCTGACGGTTTCATTAACGCGCAGGCGGAAGACATCGACTTCGATGCCTTGCTGCTGATAAGCCGATACGCGGCTATGTACAAATTTGTTGCGATAAAGATCTGCGTAGGCCGGATAGTGATTGGTCAGCAGCAAATGTTCGCCGCGACCCATCATTTCAGAGGGTTGCAAGTCGCGATGGCCTAGCACCAGAGCCTTTAATTCGGTAGTGCCCGCAGCATAGGCGCGTAAGCCGAAGCGTATATAGACAGTTTCTGGCGGTACATCAGCCGTCTGATTACGGTTGGCATGCTGCATGACGTGGCTGATCCGCTGTTTGTCAGCGTCGAGGAACAGCACTACCAATTGCACGTTGAGGCCGGGTGTACAGTCCAGGAACAGTTTGAGTTTACCGTCTACGCAACCGAGCGTTTCCAGGCTCGACTCCTGCTTCGCGTAGATGTACTCATGCTTGCCGTCTTCCAACTTGGAATACACTCGCCAGCTATCACCGTCAATGGTGAGATCGAGGTACTTGTTGCGGGCGACGCCAAACATTTCGGCCAGGTCTCGACCGCTGATTTCAGGCGCATCGCGGCTAACTTCCAGCGGCGCAATGGACTGCGCACGCGCCTGCAGCTGGTCGATGGTCATACCAAGGTTCAGTTCCAGATCGTTGACCTGGGTGTTGATGCCTTCATGGTGCGCGGCACCGTTTTCGCAATAGTTGAACGGGTCGATGGCCAAGCCCTGGGCATGGGTATACTGCAACGACGGTAGGTTCTTCAACCAATTGAGCAGCGGCTGGTCAGCAACGATTGCGGTAGCCACCAACGAACGACGGGCGCTCAGGGTCTGGGTCGGGCGGTAGGCATGTTCGTTCGACAGCAGTTCCGCATCTGCGCCCTTGCAGGTGAAGTGGGCTGCTTTACCCACTACCTGAGCACGGCTATAGCGGGTTGCCAGTGCCAGGTCGAGCAGGTAGTTCGGGCCATAGTAGTCGCCAGGCACAAAGGCGGCGACCCAAGGTGTGTTGCCCACCAGCTCGCCCAGTGAGGTCTTCTTCAGCTGCGTTGGCTTGAGCACCAGGATGCGTGGGTCATCGCTGACGATGCTGCCCTGGTAGGCATCGCTGATGATGACCATGCGCACTTGGCTGTAGGTCTGGCGGTTCAGGTGGGCACGCAACTGGTCGAACTGCTCACGGTCCTGGGCTTCGCCAACTACCACGATTTCTGGAAGCCGCTGGGCCTTTGCGGTACCAGTGACCTTGCTCATCACGTATTCCAAACGCTGGGTGTAGGTGTGTTCCTGCATCACCTTGCGCAGGGCCGCCAGCCTTAGCTTGTCAGTGTTCAGCGGGTCTTCCGCCAGCAATTGCAGACGACGCAGCATTTCTTCGCCGTTGTCGGTGGTAACGACCAAGTCGCCGAACAGCAGGCGGACACCGCGTGAGAAGTTGCTCACGGTCAGCGTGTTGCAACCGAGCAATTCGAAGACGCGACGGGCAAACATCGATTGCGATTGCTTGATCGAGTTCAGGTTGATCGCGTAGCGGTAGCCTTTATAAGCCGTGTCGATCTTCTCGAAGGGTAGAGTGCCGACGATGTAAGGCTGGTACTCCTCGGGGAACTGATAATTCGCATCGTTCTTGCCAAAGTTTCGGTCGAATATCTCCAGCGGACGGAACTTGGGCAGTTCACAGACGAAATTGCCCAGGTCACGGGTACGCTCGGGATAGCGGGCGTAGTAAGCGCCGGCAAAGCAGAAGGCGTCTTTGCGCTCATACAGCTCGATCGGGTTATGCAGGGCCGGCTGGCAGGCGAACGGCAGCAGGTAAACACGGTCGTGACCAAGTGCACCTTTATACCGGTGGATACAATCGATATCCGTGGTGAACACGTGATCGAACTGTTTGGCAGTGGTCAGGAAGGTTTCGAAGTGAACCGGGTCTTCCTTGTTCCAGAACACGGTCGGTACCTTGTTCTGACGGCACCACGCCAGGATGTCCTGCAGCTCCTGCCCGTTGTGGCCGACTTTGCTGCCCCACAGGTCATCCTTGCCGCGCCAGGCGGATTCGATGAACAACAGTTCCGGGCCGAAGCCCTCTATTTCGGCCTTCCAGTTGGCTGGCGTAAGTGGCATCAGGTCGCATTCGTAACGATAGGAACCGAAGGTGAACTCATCCATCACGCATGCCACCTTCAAGCGGCTGACAGGCTGATCCGCCTGGCGCAGCAGGGTGGTGCGGGTGAGCTCACTGGTCGGCAGCGCAGCGGGCAGCTTCAGGTAGTTCTCATCCTGCACTGGCGCCGGCGGCAGCGGTGCCTTGCGCGGTTCGTTGGCCAGCAGCTTCTGCTCGTTCTGCTTGCGTTGTTGGCTGGCTTTGCGGTAAAGGCGCAGCAGACGCACTGGTAGCTTGACCAGGCCACCTAGCGAAGTGGCGCTATTCTTGATCTGGTACCCAAGCTGATAGGTCATGCTTGCTCGGGTTTTAACCAGGCGTTGCTCTGCCAGGTGGCGCTGGGTGTTGGCGCGCTCGAGATGCTCATTGAGCTCATTGATCTTGCGCTGTTGAGCGGCACTGCGTTCAAGCAATTGATTGAGGCTTGCTTTCAATTGCGGGATTTGTTCGCCTGTCAGTGCGCGGTACTTCATGTTTGCCGCACCAAGGCCTGCCCGCGACGAGTTGAGCTCGGCTTCAAGTTGCTGGCGCAGCCCTTGCCATTCTTTATTGGTGGCGGCCAGACTGGCTTCGGCTGCCTGACGGCTGGCGCTTTCCAGCATCAGCTGTTCTTCGAGTAGCTCTTTGGCCTGGGTGAGCGACGCAATATTTTGCCCCAAGGCTGCTCGCGCTTCTTCAGATTCAACGTTGGCAATTGTCAATTGTTGCAATTGCTCTTCCAGATGCGCGCGTTGTTCGACCAAGGCATTAATGGAGTTTGCCTGGGCCGCATGCTCACGCTGGCTTTGCGCCTGAACTTCATTCATCTGTTGCAACTGAAGTTGCAGTTCAGCCTGTTGGCCTTGCAATGCAGCGACCATATCGGCTTGGGCTGCGTTGGCCTGCTGACTTTGAAGCTGCAGTTCGTCCATGGCTTGCCGCTGCTTGGTCAGCTCCGCTTCCAATTCAGCTTGACGCGCTTTTAGCAGGGCAATGGTCTCTGCCTGAGCAGCGTCGGCCCGTTGGGTTTGGGCCTGCAATTCGTTCATATACTCCAACTCGCTTTCAAGTTCGGCTTCCAGTTCCGCTTGGCGCATGCGCAGCGTGGTGATCGTGTTGTCTTTCTCAGCAATGTCCTGATTGCTTTGGGATTGCAGGTGGTTCGCAGCATCAATCTGGGCCTGCAGGGCTGCCTGCTGGGCACGCAACGCGGTGATCGCCTCAATGTGCTCTGCATTTTTCTGTTGTGCATCGTGCAGCAGTTCAGCAGCCTGTTGCTGCTGGCTTTCGTATTCGGCTGTCAATGCAGCCTGATAAGCACGCAGGTCAGTGATGGTGGCGATATGGCTATCGATTATTTCCCGTTGTTCCGCGGAGCCCTGCAGCCCGTCAGCCGCCTCAGCCAATTGCTCCAGCGTTTTGGCGTGCCGGGCCTGCAACTCATCGAATTGCTGCCGCGCCTCGGCCAGGCTTTGTACACGAGCTTCTTCGACCGTCTTCAGTTGCTGTTCCAGCAGGCCATACTGCTCTGTCGCCACACGGTATTTCTTGTTGGCTTCCACCAGCCGCTGCGTGGTGTCCTCCAGCTCCTGGGCAAGTTGTGCCTTGGCTTCAAGGATTTCGCGGTTGGATTTTTGCAGCGCTGCGATTTCCGCTTCGCGCGTTTGCAGCTGTTTCGACAGCGCTTCAGCTTTTTGCGCTTCCGGCTTGAGCAGGGTTATTTGCTCAGTTGCAAGGCGATACTTCTTGTTTGCCTCTTCCAGGCGCTTGCCCATGGCGGCAAGATTTTCGCGCAAGGTGCGCTCGATCGATTCAAACGCCTTTTCCAGTTCACGGACGCGATCCACCGTCATCGAGTCAATGACGCCGGGCTTGTGCGTTTCGCTCTTCACCGCAACGATACCTAGCCATTTGCCAAGCATCTTCACTTCGATGATCTGCAGGTGCTCGGCCAGCAGCCGGAACGGTTCCATCAGGTAGAACGTGTGTTTGTGGTCAATGAAGTCATTGACCCCGAACGGCACGGTGACCACCAATCGACCACCCTGCTTGAGCAGGTCGTAGGCTTTTTCGACGAACAGCTCCGGGCGTACCAGGTGTTCGAGCACTTCACTGATGACAACGGTGTCCGGTTCAACCTCGAGCGTGTCCAGCGCGAGGAAGTCTGAATTGATGTAGGTGACGTTCTGCTGGATGTGGGCCGGTTCGGCGGACAAGTAGCCCTTGGCTTCTTCAATAGCCTGAGGGCTGGTGTCGACACCGATGACCTGACAGCCTTCCCGTGCCAGCAGCAGGGGCACGATGCCCTGCGAGCAACCGACATCCAGGATCCGGCGCCCTTTGACCTGGGCGCAGATCCAGTGGATGCGGGACTGCGTTTCGCGCATGAACTGATCCCCCAGCTTGCCGTAGTAGGCTTCCATCACGCGGTCATGAATATCGGCCAAAGGTGAAGGCAGCTCAGTGTTCACGGTAGGGGTCTCAAGCGTGGGGTTGTTCATGCGGTCTGGTCCATCAAGCCTGGGTAACGCCTGCGGCGTCGATCACGAATGCTGCGTCACGCACGTTGAAGGTGCCGCGGAACTCGCGGTGTTTCACCAGCAGTACGTGAATGTCTGCGCTGTCCTGCGCATAGTCGAATTCCACATGCTCGTGCTGCGCCAGACGCTGCGGCAGGGCTTCGATGTTCGGCTCGACCAGTTGCAGGGTGGCTTCCAGCTCATTGCCCAGGCGCTCGGCGATGCTCAGCGCCGGGCTTTCGCGCAGGTCGTCGATGTCGGCCTTGAAGGCCAGGCCGTAACAGGCGATTTTCACTTGCTGGGCCGACTTGCCCGGGTGCTTGATCAGGAAGTTGGCCAGGGCCATCTTGACCTTGTCGATCACCCACTCAGGCTTGCTGTCATTGACCACGCGGGCGGTGCGGATCAGGCGTGCCTGCTCCGGGGTCTGGCTGACGATGAACCACGGGTCGACGGCGATGCAGTGGCCGCCCACGCCCGGGCCAGGCTGCAGGATGTTGACGCGCGGATGGTGGTTGGCCAGGCGAATCAGCTCCCATACGTCGATGTCCAGCTTGTCGCAGATGATCGACAGTTCGTTGGCGAAGGCGATGTTCACATCACGGAAGCTGTTTTCGGTCAGCTTGCACATTTCCGCCGTGCGCGCGTTGGTGACGATGCACTCACCTTCAACGAAGGTGCGGTACAGGCGCACGGCTGCTTCCGAGCACTTCGCGGTCATGCCGCCGATGATCCGGTCGTTTTCCACCAGCTCGCGCAGCACATGGCCGGGCAGTACGCGCTCAGGGCAGTGGGCCACGCGGATGTCGGAATCTTCACCGTGGGTTTGAGGGAAGCTCAGGTCCGGGCGCGCCTGGGCCAGCCAGAAGGCCATCTGCTCGGTGGCGCCGACCGGCGAAGTAGATTCGAGAATGACCAGGTCACCCTTTTTCAGCACTGGCGCAATGGCCTTGCTGGCGGACTCGATGTAGCTCAGGTCCGGCTGGTGGTCATCCATGAACGGGGTTGGCACGGCAATCAGGAAGGCATCGGCTGCTTCCGGAACGGTAGAGGCGCGCAGGTAGCCTTCGGTGACGGCAGCATGCACCACCATGTCCAGCTCAGGCTCGACGATATGGATTTCGCCGCGGTTGATGGTGTCGACCGCATGCTGGTTCACATCGATACCGATCACCTGCTTCTTGCGGGCGGCGAAAACGGCAGCGGTTGGCAGACCGATGTAGCCCAGGCCTACGACAGAAATCTTGTTGAAGCTCATGCTGCGTCCTTGGGGTTAGAGAAGGCGGAGAGTGCGTCGAGGATTCGCGCGCACGCTTTTCCATCGCCGTAGGGGTTATGCGCAAAGCTCATCTCGCGATAGGTCGCATCGTCAGTGAGCAGTTTCGCCAGGTGCTCGGTAATCGACTCGACGTCGGTGCCGACCAGCTTGACGGTACCGGCGGCGACGGCTTCAGGGCGCTCGGTGGTGTCGCGCATCACCAGTACCGGCTTGCCCAGGGCGGGGGCTTCTTCCTGGATGCCACCGGAGTCGGTCAGGATCAGGTACGAGCGGGTCATCAGGTAGACGAACGGCAGGTAGTCCAGTGGCTCGATCAGGTGGATGTTGCTGACGTCAGCCAACAGCCGGTTGACCGGCTCGCGTACGTTGGGGTTGAGGTGCACCGGGTACACGATGTCCACGTCAGGGAATTGACGCGCGGTTTGTACCAAGGCCTGGCAGATGCGTTCGAAGCCGCCCCCGAAGTTTTCGCGACGGTGGCCGGTGACCAGTACCATGCGCCGCTGCGGGTTGAGGAAGCTGAACTGGGTTTCGAACTGGCTTTTCAGTTGGGGGCTTTCCAGTTTGCGCACCACTTCCAGCAACGCGTCGATCACGGTATTGCCGGTGGTATGGATGGTCGCAGCGTCGATGCCTTCCTTCAGCAGGTTGTCCTGCGAAGTGGAAGTCGGTGCGAAATGCAGGGCGGCCAGGGCGCCAGTCAGGCGGCGGTTGCCTTCTTCCGGCCACGGCGAATACAGGTTGCCGGTACGCAGGCCTGCTTCAACATGAGCGATAGGGATCTGCTGATAGTAGGCGGCCAGGCTGGTGGCCAAGGTTGTAGCGGTGTCGCCGTGGACCAGCACCACGTCGGGCTTGAATTCAGCCAGAACAGGCTTGAGACCCTGCAGGATGGCAGTGGTCACATCGGTCAGATCCTGGCCTGGCTTCATGATGTTCAGATCATAGTCGGGCGAGATCTCGAACAGCTCCAAGACCTGGTCGAGCATCTGGCGGTGCTGGCCAGTGACGCAGACGCGCGACTCGAAACGGGCATCTTGGGCAAGGTTGAGGGCCAGCGGAGCCATCTTGATGGCTTCTGGGCGGGTGCCGAATACAGTGAGGGTCTTGAGGGGCACGGCGACGGTCTTCTGTGTATGGAGGGTGAAGGCGGTTGTATCGGGTGCTACGGGTGCGGCTCGAGGGTGTTACACAAAACGGCCGAGGGGGGTGGCCTGGGCTACTCCACGCACACCGAAGCGAGCTGGAAGCCTGGGGGGGCATGAAGAAAAATTCATCTGAGCTCGGATCCTTCAAGCGTGGCGGTTGTCCAATGAACGCAAATTTATCATTTCGTCATCTCTCTGACACCCTCTATGGCACGTTTTTTTCCCCTTCATGTAGGAAATTGGCCATATCTATCGACTAATTGGATCCGATTTCCAAATTTGAATCGGGAAAAACGATTGTTTGATGTTATTCAGGCATCATGCCAGTCGGGTCAATTCGACGAAGGCATACGACGAATGGCTGGAAGCCTTGGCCGATAAGGGTTGTAGGAAAAGCAACGGCTGTTGGTCCGAATGAAGCCGAGGTTAAACGGGAATTTAACAGCAAGCAATTTGCTACCGCCGCATTTTCATGAAGTTACCCATAAACATGGCGCAATGCCATTATTTTTGCAGTGGACCAACTTGCTTTCTTTATTGTCGGATTCAGTAACGAATAACCGAAGCGCGAAGCTGTTTGCATGATCGAAGAACCGCTAGGGTTGATTACGCAGCCGAAGGAGAACGGCTGCTGGATAAGACCAACCCAAGGAGTGTTCACCATGCGTAACAACGTACTGTCGTACCTTTTGCTGCCCCTGTTCGCCAGCCTGTCCTTTTCTGTCAGCGCGGCCCCGGCCAGCGCAACGGCGACGCCCGAGCCGGTGCCTGTGGTCAGTGAGCAACAGGCACCGCAGCCGCAGCGGCTGGACCTGAACACGGCTGATGCGGCGACCTTGCAGAAGGAACTGAATGGCATTGGGAAGGCCAAGGCCGAGGCCATCGTGGCCTATCGGGAGGCCAATGGGCCCTTCGCCTCGGTGGATGAGTTGCTTGAGATCAAGGGCATCGGTAATGCACTGCTGGAGCGGAATCGGGACAAGCTGATGGTGAAATAAGCGGCAGGGGAGGCGGCTGTTGCGTTGAGGTTGTCTTGAAACCTCAGGCCGCTTTACAAGCCAATCCCGCGCAAGGCCGCTCTCGCGATGGATCGTTATTTTTTGCAGGAGCGGCCTTTTGTAGCGGTAGGGGCGTTAAGCCACAGCAATAAATTCCCATTAGAACAAAAAGTTATTTTTATCTGCGCGTCGCGTCAAAATGCTGGCTGAAACGTTGGCTTTGGCTTTCAGCGGTCTTGCGCATCCTTGGCATCCGCTTCGGCATTGCGCTCATGCACCTTGCGCAGTTGCTCCTCGGTCAGCGGCAGCTTCTTTGCCGTGTCGCGCAGCAGCATCAGCCCGCCAACGATGGAGCCGAGGGCTATGATGAGTATCAGCCAGGCATACCAGGGCATGTGTCGTTCTCCTTTACCAATGAGGGGCAGTGCTTGTACGAATTTTGAGCAATTACCCGTTCCGTTGGTTCAATTATAGGAGCCAGGCCGTGCCGGGCCAATTCCGTGATCCGCGGTCCCCAAAGCCTGTGCCACTTCGTTTACAATGCGCGCCGTTTTCGACTTGCCAAGAGACCCTGCCCATGTCCGCCTGCCAGACGCCCCTGATCGTCGCCCTGGATTTCCCTACCCGCGAGGCCGCCCTGATGCTGGCTGACCAGCTTGACCCTGCGCTGTGCCGGGTGAAGGTTGGCAAGGAGCTGTTCACCAGCAGCGCTTCGGGCATTGTCGAAACCCTGTGCGACAAGGGTTTCGAAGTGTTCCTGGACCTCAAGTTCCATGACATCCCCAATACCACCGCCATGGCGGTGAGGGCGGCGGCCGAGATGGGCGTATGGATGGTGAACGTGCATTGCTCCGGTGGCCTGCGCATGATGGCGGCCTGCCGTGAGGAACTGGCCAAGCGCAGCGGCCCGCAGCCGTTGCTGATTGGCGTGACCGTGCTGACCAGCATGGAGCGTGAAGACCTGGCCGGTATCGGCCTGGATATCGACCCGCAGGAGCAGGTGCTGCGCCTGGCGGCGCTGGCCGAGAAGGCGGGCATGGACGGGTTGGTGTGCTCGGCGCTGGAAGCCCCGGCGCTGAAGACGGCGCACCCGTCGCTGCAGCTGGTGACGCCGGGTATTCGCCCGGCAGGTAGTGCGCAGGATGACCAGCGGCGGATTCTTACCCCGCGCCAGGCGCTGGATGCAGGTTCCGATTACCTGGTGATCGGCCGCCCAATCAGCCAGGCCGCCGACCCGGCGCAGGCGCTGGCAGCGGTGGTGGCGGAGATTCGTGGGTAAGTTGTCTGCACTGAGGTGCTCGCCCTGAGCACCAGGGTGCCGGCTAGATCGAGCGCCGCCCGCCCGGCGCTCGATCTAGCAGGTGCTTAACCTTCCATGGCCTGCACCTGCAGGCCCGGCCCCGCGATCAAACCTTCAACACCAACTTGCCAAAGTTCTCCCCGCTGAACAGCTTCAGCAACGTCTCGGGGAAGGTCTCCAACCCGTCCACCACATCCTCCTTGCTCTTCACCTGCCCACTGGCCAGCCACCCGGCAATCTCCTGCGCGGCCTTGCCATAGTCCTTGGCATGGTCCATTACCACAAAGCCTTCCATGCGTGCGCGATTGACCAGCAGTGACAGATAGTTGGCCGGACCTTTCACCGCCTCCTTGTTGTTGTACTGGCTGATTGCGCCGCAGATCACGATGCGTGCCTTGAAGTTGATGCGGGTCAGCACGGCGTCGAGGATGTCGCCACCCACGTTGTCGAAATACACATCGACGCCTTTCGGGCATTCGCGCTTCAGCCCAGCCAGCACGTCCTCAGCCTTGTAGTCGATCACCCCGTCAAAGCCCAGTTCTTCCTTCAGGTACTGGCACTTCTCGGCACCGCCGGCAATGCCGACCACGCGACAGCCTTTGATCCTGGCAATCTGCCCGACGATGCTGCCCACCGCACCAGCCGCACCCGAAATCACCACGGTGTCGCCGGCCTGGGGCTGGCCGACTTCGAGCAGGGCGAAGTAGGCGGTCATGCCGGTCATGCCCAGTGCCGACAGGTAGCGGGGCAGGGGGGCCAGGCTGGGGTCGATCTTGTGCAGGCCCTGGGCATCGCCGGTGAAGTAGTCCTGCACGCCAAGGGCGCCGCTTACATGGTCGCCCGGCGTGAAAGCGGGGTGGTTGGAGGCGACCACCTCGCCAACACCCAGCGCTCGCATCACCTGGCCCAGCGCCACCGGGGGGATGTACGACTTGCCTTCGTTCATCCAGCCGCGCATGGCCGGGTCCAGCGACAAGTACAGGTTGCGCACCAGTACCTGGCCTTCGCCGGGTTGTTCGACGGGAACGGTCTCGAAGCTGAAGTCATCACGGCGCACGGCGCCGACCGGGCGTTTGGCGAGCAGGAAGCGGCGGTTGGTCTGGGTCATGGCAGGTCCTTGTGGGCAGTGGAGAGGTCAGGCATCCAATCTACCTTGTTGATGGAGGCAGGTCCGTAACATCACTGACAAGCATGGTAGCTCAACCGGAGGGGTGATGATGCTGCCCGGCCGGTTACTGGCTGACTATGCTCCGGACCTCACCCAACACTCTCAGGAGCACGCGATGAGCATGACCTTTTCTGGCCAGGTCGCCCTGGTCACTGGCGGCGCCGCCGGCATCGGCCGGGCAACCGCCCTGGCGTTCGCCCGGGCGGGCCTGAAGGTAGTGGTGGCCGATCTCGACCCGGCCAGTGGCGAGGCCAGTGTGGCGTTGATCCGCGCGGCGGGTGGCGAGGCGCTGTTCATTGCCTGTGATGTCACCCGCGACGCCGAGGTGCGCCAGTTGCACGAACGCCTGATTGCCGCCTACGGCCGGCTCGACTATGCCTTCAACAATGCCGGCATCGAGATCGAGCAGGGCCGCCTGGCCGAGGGTAGCGAGGCCGAGTTCGATGCCATCATGGGTGTCAATGTCAAAGGCGTGTGGCTGTGCATGAAGTACCAGCTGCCGCTGCTGCTGGCCCAGGGCGGTGGTGCGATCGTCAATACCGCATCGGTCGCCGGGCTTGGCGCAGCGCCGAAAATGAGCATCTACAGCGCCTCCAAGCACGCGGTGATCGGCCTGACCAAGTCAGCTGCCATCGAATATGCCAAGAAGGGAATCCGCGTGAATGCGGTATGCCCGGCGGTCATCGACACCGACATGTTCCGCCGTGCCTACCAGGCCGACCCGCGCAAGGCCGAGTTCGCCGCTGCCATGCACCCGGTGGGGCGGATTGGCAAGGTCGAGGAGATTGCCAGCGCGGTGCTGTACCTGTGCAGTGACGGCGCAGCGTTTACCACCGGGCACTGCCTGACGGTGGATGGCGGGGCCACGGCGATCTGAGGCCACTGTCACTGCTCCTACACCGAGCGTGCCGCCTGGGCGGCTTTCAGCGAGCCGGACAGCAAGGCCAGCCCAAGCGCCACGCACCCCACTGTCAGCGCCCCACCGAACACCAGCAAGGCCAACCGCGCCCCGAGCCGGTCACTCAGCAGCCCGGTGACGATCACCGGCAAGCTGAACCCAAGGTACGCCAGCAGGAAGAAACCGGCACTGGCCCGGGTCTTCTCGCTGCCAGCCAGCTGGTTCACCGCCGCCAGACCGCCCAGGTAGATAAACCCGTAACACGCACTGCTGGCCGCTACCGCGCCCAGCAGCACGGCCCCCAGTTGCCCGTTGGCCGCGCCCCAGGCCAGCACGGCATAGCTGCACGGCAATATCAGAAGCCCCAGCAAGGTTGCCGTACGGCTGCCCAGGCGACGCGCCATCGGCTGGAACAACAGCCCGCAGCTGATGACACAAAAGGTCGAGAACCCTGACCAGACGCTAAGCCCATGCTCGCGCAGAATGCCGGGGAGCAGGGCGATGACCAGCCCCGAGCAGGCCCACGCCAGCAGGATGGCCAGGCCATAGCCCAGGCTGCCACGCGGGTAGCAGGGCAGGCGCAGCATGGGAAGGCGCTGTGCCGGCCGAGGGTCGGGCAGGCGCCACACCAGCGCCATGGCCAACGCAGCCAGCAGCAACTGCAGATAGAAGCTGCCCGGGGTCAGGCTGGGCCCGCGCAGCAGGAACAGGCTGGTCAGCGCTGCGCCCAGGCCAAAGCCCAGCGAGGTGCTGGCAGTCACCCAGGTGGCGGCGCGCGGGTCATGTTCGCGGCCCATCAGCTCGCCCATGTAGGCGGTTGCCGTAGCGGTGGCCAGTGCCGTGCCCAGGCCCAGGCACATGCGCGCCAGGCCCAGGGTCTGCAGGCTGGGGGCCAGCAGCATGAGCCCGCTGGCGACGATCGACAGGGCCAGGGCGGTCAGGATCAACGGCCGACGTCCGACCCGGTCTGCCAGGCCGCCCAAGGCCAGCAGCACCGGCAGTACTCCAAGTACATAGCCGGCGAATGCCACGGCCGTGGCGCCAGCGCCCTGGCCGGAAAGGTCGGCGTAGGTGATATACAGCGGGGCCGGCAAGTTGACGGCCATGGTGATCAGGCAGAGGGCGAAGGCCAGTCGGGCCGGAGCGAAGGGCATGGTCAGGGTCCTGGTTTGCTCGTGTTTGCGCCGGCCGCTTGGCGGGTTTGCCCGCGGAAGGGCCAGCCCTGCCTACTCTGGTGCCTGCCCATTTCACCCACCAGATACACCCTCAGCGCATTTATGCTTAACTGTTCGCTCAAAACCAGCAAACAGTAACCACAATGCACCTGACCCTCGACCGCACCAGTCCTACGCCCTTGGTGCAGCAACTCACCGACCAGTTGCAAACCTGGATCGACCAGCAGCGCCTGCGCCCCGGGGCACGCCTGCCGTCAATCCGCGCCCTGGCCCGCAGCCAGGCGGTCAGCGCGTCGTGTGTGATCGAAGCCTATGACCGCTTGGTTGCCAGTGGCTGGCTGGAAGCGCGTCATGGCACCGGTTTTTTCGTCGCCGAGCGCAAACCAGGCCTGGCAGCGGACGACACCCAACCCTGGGGCGAAGCCGCAGACGGCAGTTGGCGGCAATTCCGCGAGGGCCATGACGAACTGCTCAAGCTGGGCTGCGGCTGGCTGCCGAGCAACTGGCGCGCCGCCACCGAGCTGGCCCAGGTGGTGCGCCAGGTCAGCCGCGGCAACCCTCAGGACCTGTTCGACTACTGCCCACCCCTGGGCCTTGCCAGCCTGCGCCAGCAGTTGCACAAGCGCCTGGCGCAACAGGGCGTCGCCGCCGGCCCCGAACGTATCCTCACCACCCATGGCGCCAGTCATGGCCTCGACCTGCTGGTGCGCACCTTGCTGCGTCCCGGCGACACGGTACTGGTGGAAAACCCCGGTTATTACAACCTCTACAACCTGCTGCGCCAGCACCAGGTGCAAATGTTGCCGGTACCGCGTGGCGCCGAGGGGCCCGACCTGGCAACCCTGGAAGCGCTGCTGGGCACGCACAAGCCACGCTGCCTGTTCATCAACAGCCTGTACCACAACCCCACCGGCACCAGCCTGACGCCCAAGGTGGCTTACCGCCTGCTGGAGCTGGCCCGCGAGCATGACCTGCGTATCATCGAGGACGATATCTACGCCGACTTCCAGGAGGGGCCGGCTACTCGCCTGGCCACGCTCGACAGCGAGCAGCGGGTCATCTACATGGCCAGCTTCTCGAAAACCCTCAGCAGCTCGCTGCGGGTCGGCTATCTGGCCGCCGACCCGGGATTGGTGGCGCGCCTGGCCGAATTGAAGATGGTCAGCGGTATCGGCACCTCGCGTTTTGCCGAGCAGGTAGTGGGGCAGATGCTGGCCAATGGCAGCTACCGCAAGAGCATGCAGCGCCTGCGTGTACGCCTGGGGCAGCACATGGCGAAGTTGCTTGGCCAGCTGGAACTGGCGGGCTGGCAAGTGTTCTGCGAACCCTATGGCGGCATGTTCGTCTGGGCGCGTGTGCCAGGGCGTGATTTCGCCAGCCTGGAGCGCCTGGCGTTGCAGCATGCGGTGCTGCTGACCCCGGGGAGCGCCTTCGATTACCAGGGCGCTGCCAGCGCCTGGTTGCGCATCAATGTCGCCTATGGGCAGGACGCCCGCGCGCAAGCCTTCTTTCAGCACGCAGGGCGACCTCTGCAAAGCTGATAGCGACACGCTCATAGCTATTTGACACTATTCTGGCGTCAGGCCCTTGTTCATCGGCTGGCAACGTTGCCACCCTTGGCCTTCAAGATAACCTCGCCAGCAGAAGGGGAATCGGCAATGGGCGCGAGCAAGCACGGTGTGCTGGCCAACCTGGGCATGGCCCGCAAACTCAGCCTGGGTTTTGCCCTGGTGCTGGTGCTGACCCTGGCGGTAGCGGCCATCGGCATCGCTGCGCTGCACAGCGTTGGCCAGCGCTTCGACAGCCTGCGCCAGCTGGGCCAGTTCAATACCGACCTGCTGCGCCTGCGCCAGCATGAGCAGGCGTTCGCCCTGCGCTCTGACATAAAACAGGCCGAGGCCTTGCGCAGCGGCCTGCAGAGCCTGGCCGAACGTGCGCGTGGCCTGCCGGCACTGGCCGCGGCGGAGGCCGACCTGACGGCCTATGGGCAGGCGTTCGAAGCCTTTGTCGAGGCGGTGCAAGCCAAGGAGCTGGCGCTGGACATGGCCAGCTGGTCGGTGTCCAGCGTGGCCAACAACCTCGATGTGCTGCAGTCCGGCCTGGCCGACGATGGCGTCTACACCCTCAAGCAGTCCCAAGGTCAGGAGGGCGGCACCTTCCTGGAACAGGCTGCGCAGGTGGCGCAGGTGTCGCGGCTGATGCTGCAGGCCATGGACGAAGCGCGTGTACGCCTGGAAAAAAGCCGCAAAGGGGAAGAGGGCGTCAGCCAGGAGCGCATCGCCCAGACTGTAGAGGCCGCCAGCCTGGTCGGCCAGTTGCAGGGCGCGGTCAGCGACGCCGGCTACCAGAGCGTGCTGGGCGAAGTGGCGGGGCACATCGGCAGTTTCTCGGAAAAACTCAACGAATACACTGACCAGCTGGCCCGCGAGCAAGGACTGAAGGCGCAACTACAGGCCAGTGCCGAGCAGGTCACCGGGCGGGTCGACCAGGCCTACCAGGCGCAGGAGCAGGCGCTGCAGGGCGAACTGCAGCGCAACGCCGTGGCCATTGGCCTGGCGACAGCCCTGGCACTGTTGGTCGGTGTGCTGGCCGCCTGGTTGATCACCCGTGCCGTGGTCGGCCCGCTCAAGCATGTGATCGCCCGCGCACAGCGTATTGCCGCCGGTGAGCTGGGCTTTGACGCCCAGGCGCCACGTCGTGATGAAGTGGGCCAGCTGATGCAGGCCATGCAGCAGATGGCGGAGGGGCTGGCGGGAATCGTCAGCGGTTTGCAGCAGGGTATCGAGCAACTGGCCGGTAATGCCCAAGCGCTGTCGGCGGTGACCGAGCAGACCAACCGCGAAGTGGGCAGCCAGAAGGATGAAACCGAGCAGGTGGCGACGGCCATGCAGCAGATGACGGCCACCGTTCACGACGTGGCGCGCAACGCCGAAGAGGCGGCCCAGGCCGCCCAGGCTGCCGACGAAAAGGTCGATTCCGGGCAGCAGGTGGTGCGCCAGAGCATGCAGCGTATCGAGCAGTTGGCGGCGGCAGCGGAAACCGCCAGTGCCGGTATCGACAGCCTCAGTGCGGAAATCCACACCATTGGCGATGTGCTGGAAGTGATCAAGAGCGTGGCCGAACAGACCAACCTGCTGGCGCTCAATGCTGCCATCGAAGCGGCCCGGGCCGGTGAGCAGGGGCGTGGTTTCGCCGTGGTGGCTGACGAGGTGCGGGCCCTGGCGCGACGTACCCGGCAATCGACAGAGCAGATCGAAACCTTGGTTGCCAGCCTGCGCGGCAATGCCCAGCAGTCAGTGGCGCAGATTCGCGACAGTACCGAGCTGGTGCGTTTGGCGGTGGCCGATGCGCTGCAGACCGAAAGCGCGCTGGGCAGCATTGCCGCGGCGGTGTCATTGATCCAGCAGATGAACCAGCAGATTGCCGCGGCGGCCGAGCAGCAGAGCTCGGTGGCGGAAGAGATCAGCCGCAGCGTCACGCAAATCCGCGGCAGTGCCGATCAGGCGGCACTGGCGATGCAGGACAATGCCCGGTCGAGCATCGAGCTGGCGCAGCTGGGTACCGATCTGAAGGGGATGGTGGGGCATTTCAGGTTGTGATCTGAGCCTGGGGCTTGTGTTGCCTGTACCAG